>NZ_JBHXNY010000024.1:0-96241 GCF_042719275.1 Nocardioides sp. NPDC058538
ATCTCGCCCGCAGGCAGCGTCAACGAGACATCTTTCCAGATGAGCTGCTTACCAAAGCTCTTGGTCAGCCCTTCGATCTTTACGTCTACACCCATATCCATGCCTCCACTCGCGGTTTGTCGTCCGGTCAGCGGGGCGTGAGCCCGGCAACCTTCCAGTCGTTGCCGACTCTTTGCATCTTCACCTCGACGCGCGATGCGCTGATGCTGGGCTCGACCCCGGGCGCCACCGTGGTCTGGGTGAGAAAGACCAGGACCAAGACCTGTGATCCAGTGGCCCTGACGACCCCTGCCCCGGAGATGGTCGCCTTCGTGGAGATCTGCTTCTGGGCCGCCACCTTGGCGACAGGACCATCGAGCAGTTCGGTGTAGTCGGTGCCGAATCGTCCGGTGGTCTGCTTTTTGGAGCGGGCGAGGTCGGCCTCAAGCGTGCGGTGGTCGTAGCTCAGCAGCACGGGCACCCGGCTCTTGGCCGCGGCGAGAGCGTCCGTACGGTCGCGAGCACGGTCCGAGGCCTGGCCGGCGAGCATGGTGAAGGTGATCGCCGCGGCCAGTCCGACGACCACGAGCAGCACGATCACCCATCGCAGCAGCAGTCCTCGCTCCAGGTCGAGCCGCAGCCGACCGGATGCGCTCGGCCGGGGCTGGCCGGTGTGTTCGGTCTCTTCTGAGAGGTCGGCCGCCATCTCGGTCTCCTCCATGGTCACGGGATGAACTCCAGTCCGGATACGAGCCAGCGGCCCTCGACGTTCCGCATCTCGACCTTGACCCGGTAGTCACGTTGCTGCGGTGCCTTCGTGCCCGAGTTCGACACGGTGCCGGTCGCTGCGACGTAGACCGTCGCCTGTTCGTCGGTCGAGCGCGCCACACCGGCCGAGACGACCTCGCCCTCGGCGTCGACCTTGTTGGCCTTCAGTGCCTTCTGCAGCGCGTTCGCCTGCTGCTTCAGGTCGCTGCGGAAGGAGGCGGTCGCGCCGTCGAGGAGGGTCTCGAAGACCGCTTCCGAGTCCTCTGCGCTGACCGAGATCAGTCGGGTGACCTCGGCGGAGGCCGCCGAGACGGCCTCGGCTCGCTGGTGCTCCGCGCTGATGTCGTCGCGCCAGGACCAGGCGCGCTGCCCAGCGAACACGAGCAGCCCGACGCCCAGCACCAGCAGGAGCACGAAGGTCCTTGAGGAGAGTCTGGACATCGTCACCACAGCCCGACCGGCTCGAGGAACAGCTGCTTCCAGGAGTTGTCCTCGGCAGACGCGTCCGTGGTCCCCTTCGACGGCGGCTCGCCTGCCGAAGCCTTCGGCGCGGTCGAGGCCGCGTTCGGATCAGCGCCCTCGGGCCAGCGCCCCTTGCCGAACTCCAGCCCGCACGAGGAGGGCAGATGACCCCGCGCGCTGGAATTCGGACACGGTTGGTTGCGAGCGCCCCGCACCGAGGACGGGTCGCTGGGCGCGGTCTTGCAGTGAGCGAGCGGGTCGGCCTTGCGTACGTCCTCCTCGGAGGGGCTTCGCCGATCATCGGTGGACAGGTATCCCTCCGTGCACGACGGTGGATCGTTGACGCCTGCGCGTAGGTCCAGCTGCACGTCGCCCTCCTTGGCCCGCGGATTGACCGTCTGCTGGAGTCGTCCGATCGTGGCGGGGTACACGACCAGGGTCTGCTGAAGCTGCGGAAGATAGGTGTTGAGCACCTCGCCGTTGACCATCAGGTTGTCCAGGAGCATCGGCAGCGTGGTCTGGAGGTCGTCGACTGTCGCGGTGGTGCTGTCGAGCCCGGTACGCCCGTCGCGGAGCAGCGAGCGCAGATCGGCGTCGTTCGCCGCGAGCTCCCTGGTGAGCGCACGCAGCGATGACATCGACGACACGGTGCGCGGCGCCATCTCGTCCTGGGTGGCGAGCACCGGCTCGAGCGCACGGATCAGCTCGGTCGTCGAGGTGACCTCCTGCTGGGCCGTGTCCATCAGCGTGCTGGAGTCCTCGATCAGCCGGCCGACGTCCTCGCTGCTCGACCCGAGACCGGTGTCGACCTGGTCCAGTACGTTGCGAGTCTGCTGCTGCGGCACAGACTCGAGCAGGCGGTTGACGGCGTCGAGGACGGGCGCGATCTGGGGCATGTCGACGGTGCGTGATGGCGGCAGCACATCCCCGCCGTTCAAGGCCGCCCGGGTGGCGGACCCGGAGACCAGGGAGACGTACTGCTCGCCCACCGCCGAGGTGCTGTGGAGCTCAGCGTCGACGTTGCCGGGGATCCGGGTGCCGTTGTCAAGGCGAAGAGTGGCGATGGCTGCCCGTGGGGTCACCTCGAGGTCGGTCACCTGCCCGACCTTGACGCCCCGGTAGGTGACCAGGGCACTCTCGTAGAGCCCGCTGGCATCGTTGAACTCGGCGGTGACCTGGTAGACCCCGATGCCGAGCATCGCCGGGACCCTCGCATAGGTGAAGACCATCAACCCGAGCGCGAGAGCCGTCAGGCAGGCGAAGACGCCCAGCTGCCGCTTCACCAGTCTCGTCAGCAGCATCAGCAACCTCCCAGGTTCGCGAGCAGGCAGCCGCTGTCGTCGGGCGTGCTCGGGGCGGGCGTCGACGCGGTGGCGCCTGCGGGAGGCAGGCCGGTCGGGCCTCCGGTGAGCCAGGTGTCGGTGAGACTCGAGCCGCGAAGGTCGAGCGTCACGAAGAGGTTGGTGTAGTCACCGCTGAGGGCGTTGGTCGTGGTCATCGCGGGGAACGGGATGGTCAGACCCAGCTTGAGCGCCTCGGGGATGGAGTCGCCGACCTTGCCGAGGCTGGCCAGGATGGGCCGCAGGGCGTCGAGGTTCGCGAGGAGAGCCGTACGGCTGGCCCGGATGACCTTCGTCGCCTGGGCCCCGGTCTCGCCGGTCCGGGTGACGGCGCGGACCAGGCTCTGCCGCTCCTCCTCGAGCGTACGCAGCCCCGGAGCGATCTCGTCGATCGCGTTCGCCAGGACCGTCCGGTCCCGAGCGAGGCCGGCGGAGAGCCGGTCGAGCGCCTCGAGCGCCTGCACGATCTCGCCCTTGTTGTCATCGAGCACGGCGAGCAGCTGGTTGGTGCGCCGCACCAGGTTGCGGGTGTCGGGGACCCGGTCGTCCAACGCGGTCGCCAGCTCAGAGGTGATGGTCTCGATCTGCGACAGCCCGCCGTTGTTGAGCAGCAGTGCCACCGCGCCGAGGACCTGCTCGGTGGCCGGATAGGTGCCCGTCTGGGTGACCGGGATCCTGGCGCCATCCCGCAGCATCTCGGCCCGCTCCGCCGCTGCCGCGATACTGCCGGCGCTGCTCGGTGTCGATGTCGGCTCCGGCGCGCTGACATCGACGTACTGGGCGCCGAGCAGGGTCTTCTGCCCGATCGCGAAGGTCGCGTCGGCCGGGACTCGGGCCGACTTCATCAGCCGGAGCCGGACCTTTGCCTGCCAGTCCGAGACGCTGATGCCGGCGACGGTGCCGATGACGACGTTGTCCATCTGGACAGCGGAGTTCGGCACCAGGTTCGCGACCTCGTCGAAGGTGACGGTGACGGTGTAGCCGTCCCCGCCGACGCCGGGCTGGCCCGGGAGCGTGTGGTCGTTCGGCTGGAGGCTGCTGCAGCCGGTCAGGCCGACCATGAGTGCAACCATGGTCGCCAAGATGCGTGTCTTCATCGGTCGCCTCCGAGGTCGGTGCCGAGCAGGCCGGGCAAGAGGGGTTGTACGCCGTCGAGGCCCTCGCCGACCTCGGGGAGCGGTGTCGACGGCCGAGCCGGGTCGACCGGCTCGGCTGCGCCCGGCTCGGCTGCGCCCGACCCCGCGCCGGGGGTGCCACTCTGCTGGGCGGTCTTGATCAGGTCGACGAGCGGCGCCAACGCATCGCGGCACTGCTGCGCCGTACCACCGGCGCCGAGCACGGCGCCGCAGACGAGCTGGGCGGCGTCGTTGAGCCCGGTGAGAGAGGCCCGGCCGGCGATCGCCTGCTTGTCGATCACGTTGAAGAGATCGATCAGTGCCGTCGGAGCCATCTGCAGGATCGCAGCGAGCTGGTTGGACCGGTCCGCGAGGGCCGCGCTGAGCAGGTTCAGGTCGCGTACGGAGCTCTTGATCCTGGTTCGGTTGTCGTGGGTGAGCTCCCCCGTCGCGGCCAGCGCCGCGGAGAGCTCCTCGATCGCCGCGGTGAGCTCGCGCCGGTTGGTCGCCAGCACGGCGGAGACCTCGCTGAGCTGCTCGGTGAACCCCGCCACGGCGGCATCGTTGACCGCCAGGTTCTTGGTGAAGCTGTTCAGGTTCGAGACGGTCGTGAACATGTCGGCGCGGCCGTCAGAAAGGGTCGCGGCGGCGCTACGGAGCCCCTCGACCGCCTCGCGCAACTGCTCGGCGTTGCCGTTGCGGAGGTTGGCGTCCAGGGTCTCGATGGCGGTTCGGAGCGGCTGCTTGCCGGAGCCAGCGGGAGCCAGCGCGGTGGAGAGGTCGGTGAGCTGCTTCTTGACCTCGTCGAACGAGACCGGCACCGCGGTGCGGTCCAACTCGATCTGGGCGCCGTCGGACATCGCCGGACCCTCGGTGTAGGCCGGTGAGAGCTGGACGAACCGCCCGCTGACCAGGCTCGGGGAGACGATGGCGGCGTGGGCGCCGGCCGGGATCCGCTGCCCGCCCTCGACCTCGATCCCGACATGTACGCCATCGTCTTGCGGGTCGACCTCGGTGACCCGGCCGACGGCGACCCCGAGAACCTTGACGTCGTCGCCCTCGTAGAGCCCATCGGCGTTGGTGAAGACCGCGGTCACCACCGTCGAGCGGGTGTCCTTGACGGTGTAGTAGGCGCCAGTGGCGAGGAGCAGCAGCGCGAGCCCGATCAGGACGCGGCGCAGCAGGAGGCTGGAGGAGATGGTCACTTCACGACCCCCGAGACGATCGGCGCCAGCGTGCCCGGCGAGGTGAGGTTCTGGATGTACGCGTCGAACCACGGTCCGGTGGAGATGGCCTCCCCGATCCCGGTGACGTAGCCGCGCAGCCCGGTGATGGCGTCCTGCAGAGCGGCCTTGTTCCGGTTCAGCAGGGTGACCACCTCGTCGAGCTGGTCGAGCGCCGGGCCGAGCGTGGCCCGGTTGTCGTCGACGAGACCACGCAGCTGCGCGGAGAGGTCCTGCACGCTGGCGAGCAGGCTCACCACAACGGCCTGTCGGGCGTTGAGCTGCTCGAGCAGCGACTGTCCGGAGACGAGCAGGGTCTCGATCTGCTCGTTGCGGCTCGCGAGCACGCCCGAGACCCGCGAGGCGCGGGCGAGCAGAGCGCGGAGCTGGTCGTCGTTCTGTTCGACGGCTGCGGTGAGTTCGGTGACACCTCGCAGAGCGGGTCCGACGTCGTCGTGGGTTCCGCTCAGCGCCGTACTGGCCTGGTCGAGCGCGCCGGCGAGCTGGGTCTTGTCGATGTCCGCCGTGGTCGTCGTCAGCTCGTTCAGGGTGGCGGTGAGGTTGTAAGGCGAGGATGTCCGCGAGGTCGGGATCGTGTCGCCGGCACCCAGCCGCCCGCCGCCTGAGGGGACGAGCTCGACGGCGGCACGGCCGAGGAGGGTGACGGTGATGATGCGTGCCTCGGTCTTGGTGCCGAGCTCGACACTGCCCTCGGTGAGGACCATGTCGGCGACGACCTCGTCGCCGTCGAGACGTACGTCGCGAACCTTGCCGACCCGGGCGCCGGAGACCATGACGGCGTCGCCGCCCTTGAGGCCACCGGCCTCGGCGAAGGCAGCGTGGATGATGTCTCCGTTGCCCACGAGCGGGAGCTTGTTGTAGTTGAGGCTGGCGGTGACCACCAGCGCGATCGCCATGGTGCCGATCAGGCCCCGGGCGGCGTTCTGAGCGGGCGTACGGAAGCTCATCACTTGCACCTCTGCGCGTCGGACATGATCCATGGAGTCGTGATGGTGGCGTCGGCCTGGACCCGGACCCCACACAGGAAGAAGTTGAGGTAGTTGCCGTACGAGGTGGCGTTCTGGATCGCCGTGTAGTGGTTCGGCAGCTTCTGCAGCACCTGTTGAAGGGTGGCCTGCTCCTGGTTGATGCCGTTCGCCGCCTTGGTGAGCTGGGTCAGGTCGGCCCTGAGGTCTCCCCTGCCCGCCTCGACCAGTGACGCCGCTTGGCGCGCGAACCGGTCGGTCTGCGCCGCTGCGTCGAGGATCTGGGTGTCCTGCTGCTCGAGACCGTCGAGGAGCTTGCTGAACTGGTCGATGAGCGCCTGGATGGTCTCGCGCTTGTCGTCGAGCGTGCCGACGACGGTGTTGAGGTTCCGAATCACCTCCCCGATCAGCTCCTGGCGGTTGCCGAGCGTCGTGGTGAGCGAGGCCGCCCGCTCCACCAGGGTGGAGATCGCGGAGCTCTGCCCCTGGAGGATCTTGACCAGGTCGCCGGAGAAGGCGTTGATCTGCGCCGGGGCGAGACCCGCGAAGAGCGGTTTGAACCCGTTGAGCAGCAGGTCGAGATCGAGAGCGGGCCTGGTCCGCGATATCGGGATGGTCTCGCCGGCCGCGATCGGTCTCGCGTCCGGGTCAGGTCGGCTGAGCTGGACGATCCGGTCGCCGATGAGGTTCCGGTACTGCACCGTGGCCTCGGTCGAGGCGTTGAGCTTCTGGCCCCGCGGGACGTCGAAGGAGACGCGTACGGTCGCGTCGCGCTGGACCGCCAGGGCCGTGACCTTGCCGACGTCCACGCCGGCGATCCGGACCGAGTCGCCCTTCTGGAGACCCGACACGTTGGCGAAGACGGCGTCGTACGTGACCCGGTCGCCGGGACGGTGCGCGGCCGTCACCACCCCGACCCAGTAGGTGAACAGCGCCGCGACGACCAGGAAGATGCCGAACTTGATCAGGTCGGAACGCTCTCGGCGCCGAAGCTTGCTGTTGCTGGTCACTGCTTGCCTCCTGCGGCGTTGGCGCCACCGGCCAGCAGACCGAGCAGCGTGGTGAGCGTGTTCTCCTGGACCGTGGGTTGCTTACCCGCATAGGGGTTGGCTCCGGTCACGAACGTCGGCACCGCGTCCTGCGCCTCCTCCTCAGTGACGTACGGAAGCCCGTAGCACTCGGGACCTCTCGTGTCGCCGACCTTCGGTAGATTGCGCTCGTACGTGTAGGGATCGCGCCCCGGGACGATGCGGGTGATCGTCGTGACCCCCGGATGTGTGCCTCCGACGGCGGCCTCGGCGAGCTTGTTGGCCGAGGCGAGACCGAGGATCGTGCAGGGCAGCTCCGGGGAGTACCTCGCCACGACGTCGGTGACCGGCTCGGTGAGCTTCAACGTGGTGGTCAGCCGCTTTCCGGAGCTGTCCAGCAGCCTGTCGGCGCTGTTGTCGAAGGAGTACAGGCTCAGCTCGAAGGCGTGCAGCGACTTCTGCTGGGTGGTGAGGGTCCTGCTGGTCACGGCGGCGTTGTCGGCCAGGGCCACCAGGTCGGGCCGTGCGGTGTCGTACGTCTGGGCGACCCTCGCGCCCGACCTGATGTCGCTGGTGAGCGTGCTCAGGTAGGGGTTGAACGAGGTGAGATAGCTGTTGGTCTGGCTGATCAGGAGCCCGATGTCCTCGCCGCGTTGGTCCACGGCCTGCGAGACGGCGGTGAGCGCGGCGGCGACCTCGGCGGGTTTGGCGGTGTCGAGGACCTGGGTGAGGTTCTCGAACGCCTCGTCGACCTCGACCGTGACGCGGTCGGCGTCGATCGTCGCCCCCGCTTGGATCCGCTCGGCGCCCGGCTCTCCGGGGTTGAGCTGGATGTACTTCGCGCCGAACGCCGTCGGCGGGACGATCTCGGCGGTCGTGTCGCTGGCGATCTGGTCGAACTCGCCCCTGTCGATGTCGAGCTGGATCGAGACCCCGTCACCGGCGTCGTGGTGGACGGAGCCGACCCGGCCGATCGCGACGCCGCGGAGCTTGACCGCCGCGCCTTGGGCCAGGGTCAGCCCCGCCCGGTCGGAGGAGACGGTGAGCGGGACGGTGGAGCGGAAGGCCCCCTGGTAGCTGGCGACGGTACCGGCGATCAGCGCGAGGATCAGCGCGATGAAGGCGAGCCCGTAGGTGACGTGACGATCAGCCATGCCGCTCACCCCGCGATGTGGACCGACGGACCGCCCCAGATGGCGATGCCGAAGATCAGGTCGACGAACATGATGGCGATGAGGGCCGAGCGCACGGCCCGGCCGACGGCGCGGCCGACACCGGCGGGTCCGCCCGACGCCTTGAACCCGTGGTAGCAGCACACCGAGACCACGACCAGAGCCATGATCGCGACCTTCAGCATCGACAGGAACAGGTCGCCGGGGATCAGGAAGGTGTCGAAGTAGTGCTGGTAGGTGCCGGGCGCCTCGTCATAGCCGACGGTCACCACGAGGCGGGTCGCCAGCCAGCACATCATCACCGCGATGGCGTACAGCGGGATGACGGCGATGAGCCCGGCCATGATCCGCGTGGTGACCAGGTAGGGCACCGGCGGCACCGCCATCACCTCGAGCGCGTCGATCTCCTCCGAGACCCGCATGGCGCCGATCTGGGCGGTGAACCCAGCGCCGACGGTCGCTGTGAGTGCGATCCCCGCGATGATCGGAGCCACCTCGCGGGTGTTGAAGTACGCCGAGAAGAACCCCGACAGCGCGGAGACGCCGATGTTGTCGAAGGACGTGTACGCCTGCAACCCGACCTCGATGCCCGACGCCGCGGTGAGAAAGCCGATCACGAGAACGGTCCCGCCGATCAGTGCCAGGGCGCCGGTCCCCATCGCGACCTCGGCCAGGAGCCGGACGACTTCCTTGCGGTAGCGGCGGAAGGCATGGGGGAAGTGGGAGTAGGCGCGGCCGTGGAAGGCGAGCTGCTCGCCGAGCTCGCGGAGGGCTGATGTGTTGACGGCCATTTCAGGCTCCCAGCTTGAACTGAAGGAACAGGGTGCTGATAACGCTGTTGGCGGCGAACAGGAGCATGAACGCGAACACGACGGTCTGGTTCACTGCTTCCCCGACGCCTTTCGGGCCGCCCTTGGCGTTGAGGCCCAGGTAGCAGGCGGTCAGGCCGGCCAGGAGTCCGAAGACCGCTGCTTTCGCTTCGGCGGCGACGAAGTCCGACAGCCCCACGAGAAGGGTGAGGTCGTTGAGGTAGAGCCCTGGCGTGGCGCCCTGCAGCACCACCGAGAAGAAGTAGCCGCCGACCAGGCCGACGACGGTCACCAGGCCGTTGAGCGCGATGCCCACGAGGGTCGAGGCGACCACGCGAGGGACGACGAGGCGTTGGACCGGATCGATCCCGAGGGTCGTCATCGCGTCGATCTCCTCGCGGATCTTGCGTGAGCCCAGATCCGCGCAGATCGCGGTGGCCCCGGCCCCCGCGACGACGAGAACGCTGACGATCGGGCCGATCTCGCGGACGACGGCGACGGCAGCGCCGGCGCCGGCCAGGTCGACCGCGCCGATCTCGATCAGGAGCTGGTTGACCTGAAAGATGATTACCACGCAGAACGGGATCGCGACCAGGAGCGCCGGCCAGAACGAGACCGTGGTGATGAACCATGCCTGGGAGATGAACTCACGGAACTGGAACCTCCGGGTGAACCCCTTCCGGAAGACCTGGACGACGAAGTCGTAGAAGTCGCCGAAGGAGGCCAGGGCCCTGAAGATCGCGTTCGACTGGAGCGCCTCGCTGGCTATCCGCTGACGCTCCGGCGTCATGCCGCGGACCCCGGATGGTTCGACCCGGTCGGTCGGGGCGGCGGTCACGAAGCCGTCCGGCCGTTGATCGCGATGACCGGCAGTCGCAGAGCGGCGGGTGCCTCGACCGGCACCATCGGGTGGTTCGGGCTGACCGGCGCCGTTCGCCGGTAGGCCGCACCGAGGGGCGGCCGCGGATCGGCCTCGCCCTTGTTCGGCCACATCGACAGGGCGCGCTCGGCCTGTGCCGTGATGGTCAGGCTCGGGTTCACCCCGAGGTTCGCGGAGATCGTCGAGCCGTCGGTGATGTGCAGCCCGGGATGGCCGTGGACGCGGTGGTACGGGTCGACGACGCCGCTCTCGGCGCTGTCCCCGATCACGCAGCCGCCGAGGAAGTGGGCCGTCATCGGGACGTTGAAGATCTCGCCGACGCTCGAGAACGGCCGGCCGTCGATCTTCTCGCTGATGCTGCGGATCGCCTGGTTGGCGACCGGGATCCAGGTCGGGTTCGGCTCGCCGTGGCCCTGCTTCGAGGAGAGCCGCAGCGATCCACGGCCGAGGCGCCGCTTCTTGCCGAAGACGGTGATCGAGTTGTCGCTGGTCTGCATGACGAGGGCGATGACCGTACGCTCCGCCCAGGTGCGGATCCCCAGGTAGTGGCCGATGAACTGGACCGGATGACGCAGGATCTGGCCGACCCACTTCACCGCCCTGGGCACCCGGCCGCCGCCGTCGGTCATCACCGTGGTGAGCAGCCCCATGAAGCCGGACCCGGCGCCGTAGCGCACCGGCTCGATGTGGGTGTGGTCGTCGGGGTGGATCGAGCTGGTGATGGCGACGCCGTGGTTGAGGTCGCCGTCGGTCCGGCGCCCCGGTCGTGTGCTCGCGGTGCACAGGGCCTCGGAGTTGGTGCGGGTCAGCTCCCCCAGCCGGTCGGAGAGGCCGGGCAGAAGGCCCTGCCCCTTCATGGTGTGCAGCAGCTCCTGCGTGCCCCAGGTGCCGGCGGCGATGATCACCTGCTCGGCTGCGATCGTCTGCGCGGTGCGCCGGCGTGACCGGCCCGTCTGGTGGGTGGCGATGCGATAGCCACCGTCGGCGGGCGTGATGCTGTCGACGGTGGTGAGCTCCCGCACCTCGGCCCCGCCCCGCTCGGCGAGGTGGAGATAGTTCTTCAGCAACGTGTTCTTCGCGTTGTGCCGGCATCCGGTCATGCACTCGCCGCACTCCAGGCAGCCGGTGCGGTCGGGACCGACGCCGCCGAAGTACGGGTCTGCGACCGTCACGCCGGGCTCCAAGGCGTCGCCGCGGCCGAAGAAGACCCCGACGGGCGCGGGACCATAGCTGTCGGCCACGCCGAGCTCGGCGGCGACCTCGCCCATGATCTCGTCGGGCCGGGTGGTCGTCGGGTTCGGCCGGACCCCGAGCATCCGCTTGGCCTGGTCGTAGTACGGAGCCAGCTCCTCGCGCCAGTCGGTGACGTGGGACCACTGGGCGTCACGGTAGAAGGCGTCCGAGCGAGGCTCGTAGAGCGTGTTCGCGTACACCAGCGAACCGCCGCCCACACCTGCACCTGCGAGTACGACCACGTCGCGAAGGAGACGGATGCGCTGGATTCCGAAGCAGCCGAGTCGAGGCGCGAACAGGAACCTTCGGGCGTCCCAGGAGGTCGCGGCGAAGTCCTCGTCGCGGAACCGACGACCGGCCTCGAGCACCAGCACCCGGTAGCCCTTCTCGACCAGCCGCAGAGCGGCGACCGAGCCGCCGAAGCCGGAGCCGACCACGACGACGTCAAAGGCCTGTTCGGGGCACGATGCATCCACCGAGCACTCCTGTCAGTTGTTCGGAACGTGTTGCCCGTCACACGATCGGGCTCGCGTAGTTCATCAACGGAGTTGCGGCGGCCTCTTGTGACATGCGCCCAAATGTCGTCGCCCCGGTTGTACGGCATGACAAACGACCTGACATCGGGGCCGGAGCCCGGTCCGGACCGCAGCACCGGCGTGAGCACGACGTGGCGTGAACACAACGTGGCCACGGTCACAAAGTGGGCTAGCCTGGCGAGCCAGCGCGCCGTACTACCCCGTTCGGGAGGGACCTCAGTTGACCACCGATGCTCTTCCTACCGAGGTCGCCGCTTGGCTCCCGTCGTTCGTCGCCGACGAGCTGCGCCCGGAGATGATCGACGGCTGGGTCACCCGGACGAGCAGCGCGATCCGGCGCGAGCTGCCCGAGATTGCCTCGGAGCCGGACTTCGTCGCGCTCTTGGACGACGCCGTCAAGGAACACTGGCTTGCGTTTCTGGCAGCCTTCGTCCAACCCGATTTCCAGGCCCACCTGCCAAGGGCAGGCAGTCGGATGGCTCGTGAGGTCGCAGATCGCCAGCTACCGCTCGAGCTTCTGATCAAGATCTACCGAGCCGCTCAGCAGGAGTCGTGGCGCTACGTCACCGGCGTCGTCAACGCGCTGCCGACCGACCAGATCGACCACGCCGCGCTGCTCATCTTCCTCTGGGGACGCGCGAGCTCATGGATCGATGCAGCGATCACAGACTCCACCGAGATCTTCCACGCCGAGAACTCTCGCCACACCAAAGGCGTGGCGGCGCAGCGGTATGAGGTCGTGAAGGCCGTCCTGGCCGGAGAGTCCACCGACGCCCGCCGCACCTCGGCAGCCCTGGGCGGCTATCCGATGTCGGTGCGGCACACCGCCCTGATCCTGGAGACCGCCGATGCGTACGCGATCGACGAGCTCGACCGGATCGTCCGCGATGTCGCCAACAGACTCGGTGGGAGCAATCCACTGGTGGTGCATCCTGGCGGCCGCCGACTGTGGGCCTGGATCGGCACACGTGACCAGCCGAACCTGGACGGTCTCGACGGCCTCCGCCCGGCCCTGGACGCCATCAGAGCCGTCATGTACGCCGGGGCACCCGCACCTGGTCAAGACGGGTTCGTCAGCAGCCACGACGACGCCCGGCGCACCCTGCGGATCTCCGCGAGCGGGGGCAGGCCGGCACCGGTCATGCGCTACGACCGGGTCGAGCTCCTCGCCCTGCTGGGCTGCAGCGCCGAGGTCGACCGGTTCGTCGACCGTGTGCTGGGACCGCTGGGGTCACCCGACGAGCCGACGGCACGCATCCGCGAGACCGTGCTCGCCTTCTTGTCCCACGGCGGGAGCATGGAGGACGCCGCAGAGAAGCTCTGCGTTCACCGCAACACTGTCCGGTACCGGCTCGGTCGTGCCGAGGAGCTGCTGGCCCGGCCGGTGGCCAAGACCGGGGACGAGCTCCGGCTGGCGATCCAGCACCGCGCAATGTTCCACGCCACGGAGGGCCAGGACTGAGCCGTGCTCGGCGCGCCCGGCTTGGCCTCGTACACAAAAGCCGGCCGGGATCTTGAACCACGCCACGAGCCAGACACGGTCCGCAGCGGCGAATCTCGTCGTATCGGGCTGTACCAGCCCAGCTCGTGACTATCCGAGGAGGCCATCATGGCTGCATCAGCGGCGTCCACCCGTATGCACGCGGAGTGGAAGGACAAGAAGCGCTACCTGTGGGTGCTCGGCATCGCCGTGCCCTTGTTCCCGATCATCGGCGTCCTGCTGATGGACGCAACCGGATCGAGCCTGTGGCTCTGGCTCACGCCGGCGATGTTCTTCGTCGTCATCCCGCTCCTGGATCTGCTCTCCGGCTACGACGACACCAACCCGCCCGAGGACGTCATCGAGGCGCTGGAGAACGACAAGTACTACCGGTGGGTGACCTTCCTCTATCTTCCGGTGCAGTACGCCGGCTTCGTCGGCGCGCTGTGGTACCTGGCATCGCATGACCTGCCCACGGTCGACCGGGTCGCGATCGCCGTCTCGGTCGGCATCGTCGGAGGCGTTGCGATCAACACCGCCCACGAGCTCGGCCACAAGCGTGAGGACGCCGAGCGGTGGCTCTCGAAGATCGCCCTGGCACAGACGTTCTACGGCCACTTCTACATCGAGCACAACCGCGGCCACCACGTCCGCGTCGCCACCCCGGACGACCCCGCCTCCGCCCGGATGGGTGAGACCTTCTACGGCTTCTGGCCGCGCACCGTCGCCGGCTCGCTGACTTCGTCGTGGCACCTGGAGAAGAAGCGCTTCGCCCGCAAGAAGCAGCACCCGTTCCGCTTGGGCAACGACGTCCTCAACGCCTGGCTCATGTCGGTGGCGCTGTGGGGCGCCCTGATCCTGTGGCTCGGACCCGTCGTCCTCCCCTACCTGCTGCTCCAGGCCGTCGTCGGGTTCTCCCTCCTGGAGGCGGTCAACTACATGGAGCACTACGGGATGCTGCGACAGCGGGTCGGTGGCGGCGGTCGGCAGCGCTACGAGCGGGTCAACCCTTCGCACAGCTGGAACAGCAACAACATCGCCACCAACGTCTTGCTCTACCACCTGCAGCGGCACAGCGATCATCACGCCAACCCGACCCGGCGCTACCAGACCCTGCGGGACTTCCCCGAGTCGCCGGTGCTCCCGACCGGCTACACCGGCATGATCGTCGTGGCGCTCATCCCTCCGCTGTTCTGGCACATCATGGACAAGCGGGTCGCCGCGCACTTCGACGGTGACCTGACACTGGCGAACATCTCCCCACGGAAGCGCGAGCGCGTCCTGGCCAGATGGGGCGCCGGCGAGCACGCTCGCACAACGACCGCAGACGTCACGGTGGCGAGCATCTCCGCGGTCGAGGTCCTCGCCGCCAAGTGCCCCGGCTGTGGCTATCTCTACGAGGTCGCCGCCGGCAACGAGCTGGAGGGCTTCGCAGCGGGCACGGCCTGGAACGACGTACCCGACGACTGGTGCTGTCCCGACTGCGGAGTCCGGGAGAAGGTCGACTTCATTCCCGTCGACCCCGCCCGGGCCTGAGTCAGGCAACACCCTGACGCACGGACGACGAAATCGGCTCCTGACCAGATGGCACTTCTGGTCCGGAGCCGGTTTCTGCGGTGCATGAAACTAGACCGGCCGTACCGGCGGGCGATCCAGGTTGCCGGTTGTCGACACCGAGCCTGCCCAGGACGACGGGGAGCGCGGCACGTGCATCACCGGTCCGACATGGCCGCTGTATGGCGCCTGCAATCTGAATACTCCGGACACCGACGCCATCATGCCTTCGCGTGCGGTCTTCGGGTGATGCTTGTGGGCATCAGCCCGAGGGTGACCTTCCCCGCCCTGACTCGGCGACGGTCAGACCTGCCTGACAGCGGCCGTGGCAGCACTCAGGTGGGCGAGGAGTTCGTCGTTGAACCGTTGGCCGATTCGCTGGACGGCATGCGGGCTCCCCGCGAACAGAACTCGCTTGGCACCCAACGCCTCCGCCAAGGCGTCAGCCACGTCCTCGAAACCGGCTGTTCCGCCGCCAGTCACGATCAGCTTGGGGAAGGAGGTCTGTGCGAGCTTCGCCACCGGAACTCCGGTCTCCCAAGGCCGCTCGGTCGTGAGGTTTCCGACCGCCTCAACGAGCGGCGGCGGGAGCGGCGAGGGCAGTTGAATATCAACGCTGAGAACCTTGAGGAAGCCCGCTGCGAAAGACTCAAGATCCGAGGCGTCGGCCACGGCCCAGTAGTCGCGCAGCGCCGCAATGAGCTGGTCTGCTGCTGGTCGACCTGCACCGTTCGGCATCGCCGGCGGTTCGATGACAGTCAGCGACCAGACCTTCTCCGGAGCCAAGGCCGCGGCCCGCATCGCGACGACCCCTCCCATGGAGGTCCCCACCAGGTGCGCCCCGTCGCCGAGCAGTTCGACGATCTCGGTCGCGTCGCGATCTGGGTCGATCCGCTCCGTCCTCGGGCTCGGGCTATAGCCCCTGCGGTACGGGGCGATGATCTGGAATCGGTCGGCGAGCACCTGCTGCTCGCCGAAGGCGGCCGCAGCAGAGCCCAAGCTGCCGTGCACCATGACGACCCGAGGGCCCGAGTCTCCCCAGCGTTCCGCGGCAAGTTCGGTCATGGCCAGACTCCTCAACGCTGCGATCCGGCGGCAGCCGCCTCGGCCGCGGCACGCGCAAACACACCGTTGTCGATGTCCAACTTGCGCGACGCGAACTTCCAGCCCTCTGCGGTGCGCACGACGCTGTCGGTGTAGATACCCGAGGCGATGATGAACGGGGGCTTCTCCACCTGGAGCTTGGTGACTGCGCAGGTGATGCTGGCAGCGTCGCCATCGCCGTCGACGACGTAGTTCGTCATCAGGTGGCGGGCACCGTCTTCCTTGCCGGCTGCGATGTGACCGTTGATGAACTCACGGATCGCGTCGTGCCCGGCGAACGTGCCGTACGTGGCGACGAACGTCCCGTCCGGTACCCAGGCCGCTACCCAGGCGTCGACGTCGTGGTTGTCGAGTGAGCGCATGTGCGCGTTGGAGAGCTCTACGATCTCGAGCTTGTCTTCGACCGATAGGGACATGGTGGATCTCCTTGCTCATTGGCGTGGTGTTGGAAGCGCGATGTGCCGCGATGCAGGTCCGTCGGTGGCGACGGTTCTGGAATCCAGACCGGCTGACCGCTCGTCCGGTTCAATCGAGTCTCGTCCACCAGGGGGCTCCCGCCAATCGCCGATGCGAACACTGGTGAGCACGGACGCGAACGGCCACCTTTGCAAGCGACGTCGGACCTACCGGCGGGCGCCTCGCAGCACGGCCGATGGCGACTCGCCAAACCTCTGCTTGAACCTCGCGGCGAAGTCCCCGAGGTGCAGAAAGCCGCACGCCACGGACACCGCCGTCACGGTGGTCTCGGCCTCGTCAGCCATGGAGAGCTGATGGTGGGCGCGTTCTAGACGCTGATTGCGGAGCCATTCACCGGGCGACATTCCGACCTCGCGGCGGAACCCGAGCTGCAGGCTCCGAAGCGTCACCCCACAATGCCGAGCAACGTCCGAGAGCGAGAGCGGTTCGGCGAGGTTCACGAGCATGTATTCCATCGCACGAGACACACGTTCGGCGGAGGGGCTCTTCGCGACGCCCTCGAGTCTCCTGCTCAGGTTGCTCGGGTACCCCAGCAGAAGGGCATCAACGATCAGGGTCTCGGCATGGATCACCAGGCGCATGCGCTGCGTGACGTACGGGTCGGCCGCGAGCCGGGCGGCCGCGTCGATCACCCCCACGAGCCCGGGGCTGATCTGCGCGGTCGTGAGATCAAAGTGCACGGGGGTCGCCTCTCGAGCCCCGATCAGCGCCGCGGCCGCGATCTCGACACGCCGACGGTCCAAGCGCATCAGGACCTGGTCGAAGTCGCGGCCGATCTCCAGCGTGAACGGCCGGTAGGGACTGACGACTGACATGGCTCCGGGCCCGAGCACAGCGGTCGCCCGTCCATAGTCGAAACGCGCACGTCCCGCGACCGGCAGCGCAACGATGAATTCATCCTGCTCCGGGGCGATCCCCGAGATGGTGACGTCAGCGCCGTAGCGCAGCCGGCACAAACCGACTGCGCTCGGCAGATGATCCAGCCGCGCGGAGAGATCGGCTCCTCGACCGCGTACGCGCAGCACATGAGGACGTAGCGCTGTCGCGCAGGCGTCGACCACCTCGTCAACCTCGTCTGCGGCCCTGAGGAGTGGAGTGCCGTGGCATCGAACGACTTCAGCGATCTCATCGATGGACACGTTGCACCCCCTTCCCCAGAGTAGATCTGGCATGAACGACTTGTTGATCAGCGATGCCGGCCGCAGAGCCGCCGAGATCGCTCAGTCCTGTCCGACGGTGGCCAGGTCGGTCTCCCGCGTCTCCTTAGCGATCAGGGAGGCGACGAGTGAGACCGCGCCCATGGCGGCGAGGTAGGCCGCGATCGCGTAGCCGGTGCCGAACTTCTGGTAGAGCGCGATGGCGATGATCGGAGCGAGCGAGCCGGCGAGGACCGAGGCCAGGTTGTAGGCCAGCGAGACGCCGGAGTAGCGGACCTCGGTCGGGAACAGCTCGGAGAAGAAGGCGCCGATCACCGCGCTGAAAGCGGCGAAGATCAGCAGGCCTCCGGTGACGGCCAGGACGATCATCCCTGGGTTCTTGGTGTCCAGCAGGCCGAAGAAGACGAAGGACCACACGATCGTCGCTATCGAGGCGGCGAGGTAGATCGGGCGTCGTCCGATCCGGTCGGCGAGCACCGCGATCGAGGGAATGGCGACGACCGCGAACCCCTGCCCGATCAGTACGGCCGTCAGAGCCACGGACTGGTCGAGGTGGAGCATCTTGGTGACGTAGGTGATCACGAACAGGGAGTAGATGTAGAACCCTGCGTTCTCACCGAAGCGGGTTGCCGCGGCCAGCAGCACCATCCGCCAGTGTTTGCGGACCACGACGCCCGCAGGTAGGCCCTTGGGCTGGGCATCGGCCTTCTTCTGTGCCTGCTCGAAGAGCGGGGTTTCTGCGACATAGAGACGCAGCCAGAGACCGATGAGGACCAGGAGCGCCGAGAGGCCGAAGGCGATCCGCCAGCCCCACGACAGGAAGTCGGCCTCGGACAGCGTGCTGTTGAGAGCAAGGAGCACTCCTGCCGCGGCGAGGTTTCCGAGCGGTGGGCCGATGTTGGGCCAGGAGGCGTAGAACGCCCTCCGCTTCTCGTCGCCGTGCTCGGAGACGAGCAGTACGGCGCCGCCCCACTCGCCGCCCAGTGCGAAGCCCTGCACGAGGCGAAGGGTCACGAGCAGGATCGGCGCGCCGATCCCGATCGTCGCGTAGCTCGGCAGGAAGGCGATCAGGAAGGTGGATCCGCCCATCAGCAGCAGGCTCGCGATCAGCGTGGCGCGCCGCCCGTGCCGGTCGCCGAAGTGCCCGAGGACGATGGCGCCGATCGGACGCGCCAGGAAGCCCACTGCGTACGTCGCGAAGGCGAGGATCGTGCCGACGAGGGGGTCGGAGGCAGGGAAGAACAGGGTGTTGAAGACGAGCGCCGAGGCGGTGCCGTAGAGGAAGAAGTCGTACCACTCGACGGCGGTGCCGGCGAGGCTCGAGCCGGCGACGACCGGCAGGCTGGTGTGTGATGTTCGCCGAGACTGCTTGCTAGGTTGATCGAGGGTTGTTCTGGACATGGGTCTCTCCTGAAGGTGCGTGTCCGGTGACCTCGCCTCGGGGGCTGTTGCCGCAGCCGCCGGGGCATTTCTCGTTCAGGTCTGGTTCGGGCCGGGGTGACCTAGAAGAACCAGTGCTCGGGCTCGTGCCCGTGTGCGGTGACGTCCGCGAAGCGTCCGCCGTGGAACCCGAGAGCGTCCCCCTCACGGGAGCAGACGTCCTTGACTGCCCCGAAGACGACCGTGTGGTCGCCCGCCTCGACCACCTGCTCGACGTCACAATCGAGGTGCGCCAACGCACCGGGCACGACGGGCACGCGGTGGCCGTCGTACTCCAGGCCGAGGCCGGCGAAGTGGTCCTCGCCGCGCTGGGCGAAGCGCATCGCGATCGGCTGCTGGCGCACGGAAAGGATGTTGACCGCGAACCGCCCGGCGGACGTGACCGCATCCCCGCTGCGAGCCCCGTGATTGAAGCAGACCAGCAGCAGCGGCGGCTCGAGCGAGACCGAGGTCAGCGAGTTCACGGTCATGCCGTGCGGGACGCCCTCGTGTTCTGTGGTGATGACGGCGACACCGGTGGCGAAGCGGCCCATGGTCTGCCGCATCGTCATCGGGTCGACCAGGGATGCGGTCATCGTCCCCATCTCCCTCAGTCCTCGGCCCGGGCGTGGTAGCGGACCTCGTAGGTGGTCACACCCTCGTCGGTGCGCCACGGGCCGTGCGGCATGCCGGGCGGCCGGCAGGCGAACTCGCCGGCCACGAAGGTCCGGTCCAAGGAGAGGTCGTGGAACGACCCTTCGATGATGTAGACCTCCTCCCAGAACTCGTGCTTCTGCACGCCCAGCTCTGTCGAGTCCGCGCCCGGCTCGTAACGCAGGATCCGGGTGGCTACGCCGCCCTTCGGGTCGGAGGCGAGGATCCGTTCCTTGATCAGGGGGTTGTCTCCCGGGCACAGGGTGTAGTCGATGTCGGTGATCGGGGTGAACTCGATCTCGGGCTTGCTCATGCGGTGACCTCCTCGGTGATTGCGGCGAGCTCGGTGACGCCGTACGACGCCAGGAACTCCTCGACGGACCCGATCGGCCCGTCGTAGTCGAAGTTGCGGAACGCGTAGCCCTTCACGACAAAGGGGGCTCCGGAGTAGAAGAGCTCGTACTGCTGGTGACGGCCGGCGAACTCGCTGCCGATCGCATCCCAGGCCAGCTTGAACAGCTTGACCCGGTCGATCGAGGACATGCCGGGGCTGCTGACGTAGCGCTCCATGTCGTCCCGGGTAGCCTCCTCGACGAGCTCGTGGACGCTGGAGGGGACCTGCAGGACTCCACCACCGACGAGGTCTCGCAGGATGCCGATGACGCGCGGGTGGATCTCGGCCTGGAGACCCATGGCACCGTAGAGCGCCTGGGCCCCGGGACGGATCACGCCCTGCGCATCGATCGTGGCGGTGAACTGGGCGGAGTTGACACCGGACTCGACGACCGAGACCAGGCTGGCCAGCTCACCGAGCTTCTCGACCACGCCGGGGAACTTGTCCACGCCGTTGACCGCGGCGACCTTGCGGGCGATGCCCGCGAGGAACCTCAGCTTGGTGGCGAACCGGATCTGGGCCTGGAAGTTGCCCAGGACATGGGCCGCTGTCTCGAAGAACTGCTTGCGGAGGCCGGCGACATCCTTGTAGACGAAGACGTCCTTCCACGGGATGAACACGTCGTCGAAGACGAGCAGTGCATCGGTCTCGTCGAAGCGGGAGCTGAGCGGGTAGTCGTACTCGCTCGTCGCGCCGGGTGCGTACGGGCGACGGCAGTAGAGACTGAGGCCGTCGGCGTTGACCGGGATCGTGAAACTGACCGCGAAGTCGGCGTCCTCGGCCTGGAGCGGCTTGATGCAGGACACCAGGATCTCGTCGGCGACCGCACCTCCGGTGGCCAGCATCTGGGCCCCGCGGACGACGATGCCGTCCTCGCGTTCCTCCTTGACGCCGACCTGGATGAAGTCGCCCTCCCAGGCGTGCGCGGTCGTGGCGCGTGAGACCTGCGGCGGGATGATCGCGTACGACACGTACAGGTCGTTCTCGACGATGCGTCGGTGGAAGGCGAGCACGTTGTCGGCCAGACCGCGCTCGGTCGCGAACGCCTCGGGGTAGGCCGAGAACGCGGCCACGAACGCACCGACATGGTCGGGAGAGCGTCCCACCCAGCCGTGGGTGTGGCTGGCCCAGACCTGGGCGGCGTCGCGCCACGACTGCAGGTCATCCGCGCTGCGGGGCGCGAGGAAGAGACGGTTGACCGGGCGATCGCTCGCCTGGTCGTGGACCTGCATCCCGTTGGCGGGGTCGGCAGCGAGGTCGAGCAGATCGCCGATGGTGCTGGCGATAGGCGCGAAGGCCGGGTCGCTGGCGATGTGCTCGACAGGCTTGCCGTCGACGATGACACGACGGCCGTCGTCAAGGGAGGCGAGGTAATCGGTGCTGGTACGCATCAGTTGCTCCTGACAGAGACGGTGTATGTGAGTTCGATCGGTGCGTGGCCGGGGACCTCGAGCTGCATGCGCCAGTCGCAGCCGTAGCGGAAGGTGCCGTCGATCAGCGGGCGAGTGCCGCCGAAGAGGACCAGTGCGACGTCGGCGCTGCCACCGATCTGGTCCCACTCGGCCAGGACCTGGGTGATCGGGAGCATCGAGGCGAGGGTGCCCTCCTGATAGAGGTCGCCGTCGACCCAGCTGCGGACGACCATGGCGTCCCAGTCGACAAGGGTGGGCGGGTCGCCGAGCTCGATGAGGGTGGAGGCGATCGGCTTGGGGCAGGCGGCCTTCGAAAGCTGGATGCCGACTGTCTCCATCTTTCGATCGGTGTGGTCCGACCCGATCGTCAGGTAGTAGGTGCCGTTGGCCCGGACGAGCACAGGCTCGACCTCGCCGGAGGTCTCGGTGCCGCTGACCTCGATGCGCTCGGCGGTGGTCAGCCTGTCGACTTCGAGGGGGTAGAAGGCGGGGATCGTGTCCGGCTTCGGCACGCCGATCGCGGCGAGCTCGTCGATGTGATGGCGAACCGCCTCCTGGTCGCGGCCGGTGTAGCCGGCGACGACGAGATGGGTCGGCTCGATCTCGACATCGGCACCGTCCGTGGTGCCGAGCCGGAGACGTGTCGCAGTGGTGCTCATGCGTACTCCTTCATCGTGGTGAGGGCGGCCGGCCAACGGCGGTCGGCCAGGGCGGGAAACTCGGCGCGGAATCGGCTCGGCAGACCGGGATCGAGATCGGCGTACGTGAAGCCCTCGTCGGTTCCTGCCTCGACCAGCACGTCGCCGGTGGGCGCCACCACACGGCTGTGACCACCAAGAGCGACACCCTGCTGGTCGCCGACCGCGTTGCACGCGATCAGGTTGACCTGCTGCTCGACGGCGCGCACCGAGGTGAACAGACGCCAGTGCTCGAGGCGAGCAGCGGGCCAGGCGGCGCAGACGACCACCTGCTCCGCTCCCTCGTCGACCAGGCTCCGGAAGAGCTCGGGGAAGCGCAGGTCGTAGCACGTCGTGATACCCGTGGCAGGACCTGCAACCGGTCCGACGCCGAGGTCGGCGCCCGGCGTCAACAGCTCGGACTCGCGAGAGCCGTAGCCGAACAGATGGACCTTGCGGTAGCGGGTGACGACTGCGCCGTCAGGGGCGACGACCACGGAGGTGTTGTGCAGCCGGCCCTCGGCGTCGGCCTCCACGAAGCTGCCGAGGTGAACGAACAGCCGCAGCGCGGCCGCCCAGCTGCGAGCTGCGGAGAGCGTCGGGCCCTCGAAGGGCTCGGCACGCTCGGCGTACTGCTCGAAGGAGAAGTAGCCGGCCGTCCACATCTCCGGCAGGACCAGCAGATCGACGTCGCGCAAGGCGCGCTCGGAGCGAACCGCGCGGTCGACACGGGCAAGTCGGTCCTCGACCGATTCATGGTCCGGACTGGCGAGCTGGAGGAGCGATATCTGCATGCCCCAACGATCATGTGACCGGGGGCACACCCGATATCGGAAAGACGCTGTCGCGCACTCGGAAATGCGCGAAGAGATTGGTCAGCGACGCCCGGCGAGAACCGTGGAGGGAGTGACTCCGTAGCGGCGGCGGAAAGCATTGCTGAACTCGCCGAGGTGGAAGAAGCCGCAGCTGTAGGCGACGTCGGTCACCGACAGTCCGGTCGCACCGCCTGCCAGCAGAGCGTGGGCGCGCTCGATCCGCTGGGAACGCAGCCACTGCAGCGGGGTCGTCCCGAGCTCACGCCGGAAGCCGGCCTGCAGGCTCCGTACGCTCGTTCCGCACGCCTCCGCCACCGCCGTGACGGTCAGGGGGTCACCAATGCGGTCGAGCATGAAGTCCATCGCCCGCCGCAAGCGTGGCGACACCGGCTGAGCATCGTCTGGATCGGCGGACGTCCGATTGTTCGGCTGCGCGAGCAGCAGCGTCTCGATGATCACCTGCTCTAGCTGCCACAACAGATGAGGACGATGCTCGACCGCGGCCGAGTCGACGAGGCTGACGGCCGACTCCAGCAAGCCGTCGAGGCTGATGACGCCCTCGGCCAGGGCGACGTCGAAGTGGACCGGTCCCACCTCACCGGTAATGCCGGCCGCCACCGACTCGACCCGGCCCCGGTCAAGGCGCACGATCACCTGGTCCCACGCTGCGTCGAACGCGAACTCGAACTCGCGGTGCGGGCCGATGATGACGCCGCGGCCAGGTGTCGCCAGCACCTCCGTATCTCCGTAGCGGAACATCCCTGCGCCCGCGACAGGGAGGGTCAGGAGATAGTCGTCGAGCACTCCGTCCCCGGAGCTCACCGTGACCTCCGCTCCGTAGCGCAGCCGGTTGACCGAGGCATCACGCAGCTGGACGTGGGTCAGGGTCGTGGCGAGCTGCGCTCGGGCTTGGCGTACCGCAAGGGAGTGCGGGCGCAGCGCGCCGGTGCACACGTCGATGATCTGGTCGGCGTCCTCGGTGTCCGACAGCACGGCACGACCGCGATTTGCCGCGAGGCTCGCCAAGGTGAGAACTCCCATGACACCTCCCGGCAATCTGAAGAGACGGACTCGAGTCGACGCTCGAATTCCACCGATCATGGCTCGCCGGTCCGACGGCGTCAACGATGCGTCGGGTCAAGAACGTGCACCCAACCACTCCGCCACGCCCCGCTCGCTCGAAATCTCCGCCCCTGGGACGAGCAACAGACGCCACCGCCCTGTCGGCTCCAGTCGCTCCCTCCTACAGAGCTCCATGAGCGTTCAGGACATGACTACCGGCAGGAAGGCCAACGATCTTCTGTTCACCACCGATACCGGGGCGACCCTGCACGGGAGTGCTCAGAAGCGTCCGGAAGGACCCCGGGGGCAGATGACGAGCAGATGGGCGAATGACAACCAAGAAACCCGGCTCCGACTGCCGTGTTGTGGCTGTTCAGAACCGGGTTTCCGTTGGTGGAGCTGAGGGGATTCGAACCCCTGGCCTTCTCATTGCGAACGAGACGCGCTACCAACTGCGCCACAGCCCCAAGCGATGAGAAACGTTAGCATCTCGTCGCGGGTGTTACCCAATCAGTATGGCCTCAGGAGCCCGTGGCGCGGCCGCGAGCAGCCTCGGCAGCCGCGGCCGCTGCACGCTCGGCCTCCTCGGCCTGGCGGACGAGCTCGGAGTCGGCGGCGTTGCGACCCGAGCTCCACACGCCGGTGGCGTCCAGGTCGATGGTGCGGACGGTGCGGCGCGGCGCGGCCTCCTTGGAGACGTACGTCGGCAGCGGTGTCTCCACCGGCTTCCAGGATCCCGCGGGGAGGTGCTCGCCGGTGTCGTCGTGCTCGACGACGGCGACCAGGTCGCCGGTGTCCTGGTCGATGTCGAAGGTGACCCGGGGCGGGGCGACCGGCTCGGGCTCGGGGAGGTCCTCGGGGAACGGGATCCGCGCCCAGACCTCACGCTGCTGGCGCACGCTGAGTCGGCAGGTGATGAGCCAGGCGACGACCAGCACACCCGGGATCGTGACCCACACCGGGCCGAAGATGCCGAAGCCGGCGAGCGCGCCGACCACGGCGAGACCGAGGATGAGCACACCGAGCACGATGCTGCGGCGCTTGGCCGCGGCGCGAGCCGCGCGGCGGCGTACGGCCATCGGAACGGGTCGCGGAGCGGCCTCCGGGATCGCCTCGGCCTCGGCCTCCGCCTCCGGCTTCTTCGGCGACTTCTCGGTCACCAGATCGGTGGAGTCCTTGCCGGTGGCCTCTCGCCGCGCGAGGATCCGGCGGGACTTGGAGATGGCGGCGCCGGCCCGGCTCTTGGTCCCGTCCTCGGCCGTCGCTGTCTGTTCGAGCATCTTGGGCACCAAGTACACCGCCCACGCCACGGCGAGGGCGACGAAGATGAGTGCGCTCGGGTCCACGTTAAGAAGCGTAGGAGCCATTACCAGCCCGTAGGCGGACGTGCAGTGGTGTGTCGCGTGTGACTTGTGTGATTTCAGAAGGACACGCCGAGTCAATGCCTCATTCAGGTGACAAACCGAGCCTGGCCAGCATTCCTTGGTGACATTCTTCAACCGTTATCGCGAAGATACGGTGATCTCGCCAGGCACCGTCGATATGCAGAAATCGGGGCGCATATCCGGTCTCGTTGATGCCCAGTTTCTCCACGACACGGAGCGAGTTGGAGTTCTCCGGGCGGATGCAGATCTCGATCCGATGCAGCCGCGCGGCGGTGAAACAGTGGTCGATGACCAGCGCCACCGCCAGCGGCATCACGCCGCGTCCAGCGAAGCGCTGGTCGATCCAGTAGCCGATCGAGGCGAACTGCGCGGAGCCGCGCACGATGTTGTTGACCGTGACCTGACCAGCGAAAACACCGTCGACATCGATCGCGAACGGATAGGTCACGCCACGCTTGGCCTGACGCCGAAGACGACGTACGAGGCTTGCGAACGTCGTGGGCCGCGCGCTCGATCCCGGGGGCACGGTCGCGTCCCACTGGTGCAGCCAGGCTGCCGAGCGGCGGCGCGCCTCGGTCCATGCCTTGGTGTCGAGGCGGTCGAGGGGGCGTAGGGTCACCGCGCCGTGGGAGAGGACGGCGGGCCAGCCGGGATCGGTCACCGGGCCACCTCCGTAGCGCAAGCGCCAGAATACGGACGTGGCCCGATGAGAGATCCGTGGTTCCCTCGCTGACGCTCGGTCACCGGTGGTCGCTTCCCACGGACTGTTCCACGGCGTGAGGCAGCACCGGACGCAGCACGTCGATCGCGTCCTTCACGCCACCCCGGGACCCGGGAAGGTTCACCACCACGCACGCTCCGATCTGACCGGCCAGACCGCGGGACAGTAGCGCCGTCGGGATCCCCTTGGCCACTCCGGCCGCGCGGATGCCCTCGGCGATGCCGGGGATCTCACGATCGAGCAGCGGGCGGGTGACCTCGGGGGTGCGGTCGGTGGGGGTCAGCCCCGTGCCGCCGGTGGTCAGGACGACCCGCGCCCCCTCCTCGGCCGCGCGGGCGATGGCCTCGCCGACCGGTTCTCCGTCGCGTACGACCTCGGGAGGGCCGACCACGAAACCGAGCTCTTTTAGAAAGGCGACCAGGAGGGGCCCGGTGGCGTCCTCATAGACGCCTGCCGAGGCGCGGTTGGAGGCGACGACGACGGTCGCTTTGAGGCTCATCGCGGGCTCTGCCCGATTTCCCAGGTACCCGACTTTCCGCCGGTCTTCATCTCGACCCGGATATCGGTGATGACCGCCCGCTTGTCGACGGCCTTGATCATGTCCACGACCGTGAGTCCCGCTACCGCGACCGCGGTCAGTGCCTCCATCTCGACCCCGGTGCGGTCGGTGGTCTTCACGGTCGCGGTGATCTCGACGGCGTCGTCAGCGACACTCAGCTCGACCTTGACGCCCGAGACCGCCAGCGGGTGGCACAGCGGGATCAGATCGGGGGTCTTCTTGGCGCCCATGATCCCCGCGATGCGGGCGACGGCGAGCGCATCGCCCTTCGGTACGCCCTCGCCGCGGAGCAGCTCGACGACCTCCGGTGCGACCAGCACCCGCCCGGACGCGGTCGCCGTACGAGTCGTGACCGCCTTCTCGGAGACATCGACCATCCGAGCCGCGCCGGTCTCATCGACGTGGGTCAACCTGTCAGCCATCAGAACTCCACGTCCAGCTCGATCACGTCCACCTCGGCGTCCTTGTCCAGCGAGGTCGTCTCCGGCGGAACGACGATCAGGCAGTTGGCGCCGGCGAGGTCCCCGATCAGGTGGGACCCGGGCCCACCGATCGGCGAGACACCGGCACGGGAGCCGTCGTACCAACCGCGCAGATACTGCTCCTTGCCCTTCGGCGAACGCACCGCGTGGGTCAGGGCGGCGCGGCGTACGGGCCTGGCCTCGGGGGTCATGCCCATCAGCCGGCGCAGCGCCGGAAGCACGAAGAGCTCGAAGGAGACGAACGAGGAGACCGGGTTGCCGGGAAGGCACAGGACCGGCACCCGCTCGTCACCGATCCGGCCGAAGCCCTGCGGCTTGCCCGGCTGCATGCTCACCGGGCCGAACCAGACCCCCTCCGGCGTCAGCGCCTCCTTGACAACGTCGTAGTCACCCATCGAGACGCCGCCGGAGGTCACCACCAGGTCGGCACGGACGAGCTGGTCGGAGAGCGCGGTCATGAACGCCCGCGGCTCGTCAGGGACGATCCCGACGCGGTACGCGATCGCGCCGGCACGGCGAGCGGCGGCGGCCAGCAGGAAGGAGTTGCCGTCGTAGATCGAGTCGTGACCCAGGGTCTCGCCGGGCTCGCGCAGCTCTGTGCCGGTCGAGAGCACCACGACCCGGGGGCGCGGGCGCACCGCCACCTGTGCGCGGCCCACGGAGGCGATCAGGCCCAGATGGCGAGGGCCGAGCACCGTGCCCGCGGGGATGAGCAGATCGCCCTTGGCGACATCCTCGCCCGCGTAGCGGACGTGCTGAGCCTCTTCCGGCGTCCGCCGGATCTCGACCTCGGCGACGCCTCGGTCGGTCCACTCGTACGGCACGACCGTGTCGGCACCCGTCGGCAACGGAGCGCCCGTCATGATCTTCGCCGCCGCACCCGGCGGGAGCGCAAGCAGCGAGGCCTGCCCGGCACCGATCTCACCGAGCACCGGCAACCGCACCGGAGCCTCGGCCGAAGCGGTCGCGACGTCGGCGTAGCGGACCGCGTAGCCGTCCATCGAGGAGTTGTCGAAGCCCGGCAGGGCCACCTCGGCATGGATGTCCTCCGCCACCGCCAGCCCGAGGCAGTCCATCAAGGGCTGCGGGTAGGCCGGCATCGGCTCGAGGTCTTCGAGAATGCGCTGGCGATATTCGTGGGGTGTCACCCCGGAAACACTAGTCGCCCGCAGCGCCGTTCTGCGTGGTCGCCTGGGCTCGGCGGGCACGGAAGTCTCGAACGTACGGCAGCAGACCACAGGCGAGGAGGAAGACGGCTCCGAAGATCAAGGTGACCGTGCCCTGGGCCGGGGTCAAACTCAAGCCCTTGGGCACCGTCTCGGGGTAGTCGCTGGTCGGTAGCTCTCGCCCGTCGATCCGGACCTCGATGATCCGACCGCGCCAGAGGGTCGCGGCGACCGGCATGCCGTAGGTCAGTCCCTCGACGTCCTCGTGGTCGAACTTCTCGACGGCACGGACGAAACCGGGGCTACCGTCCGGGTCCAGCCTGGTGTCGCGGAGGTCGATCGAGTACCAGCTGCGACCGCGATATCCCTCGTGGTACTCGGAGCCGACGAACTCGAACTCGCCTTCCCAGGGCAACCCGACCCTTGTGGATCAGCCGTTGGTCAGTCGGACAGGACGGTGGCGGGCGGGACGCGTTCGGCGTCGGCGCCGTCGAGCGAGACCGCGCCGATGACCTTGACACCCTTGCCGAAGGTCCAGTCGCCGTTGACGGTGAGCGAGGCCGCCTTGCGCAGCGACGGTGCGCCCTCGGGGAAGCGCTCGTCGAAGCTGGCGACGTACTTGTAGTAGTCGCCGTCCAGGTCGATGAACGGCACCACGTCGGCGACCTGGTCGAGCACGAAGTTGTCGCCGATGTCGTAGACGTCGGAGCGGAGGACGAGGAGGTCGTTGGTCGTCTTGACCGGGACGAACCGGTCGCGGCCGACCTCGATCAGCTGCGATCCCTCGAAGACCTCGATCGCGGCGCCCATGGCGGTCTCGATCTGGACGACCTTGGGGGTCTTCGGGTCGGCCGGGTCGACGGTCTTCTCGTTGCGGATCAGCGGCAGGCCGAGGATGCCGTCGCGCTCGGAGAGGACCTTCTTGAGCGCCTTGAGGTCGAACCAGATGTTGTTGGTCGAGCAGTACTTGTGGCGGTTGAGGTCCTGCAGCGCCACCTTGTCCTCGTCCAGCGTCTGCGCGGTCTCACGCAGGATGAGGCGGCCGTCGGACTTGCGGCGCGCGAAGTGACCGCCCTTGCGGTCGCTCGGGGTGCGGCGTACGGCCTCGATGGCGAAGGGGGCACCGGACTTGGCGAACCAGCCGGCGACCTTCTCGTCGGGGACGGCGCCGAGGTTGTCGGAGTTGGAGACGAAGACCCGCTCGTAGCCCTGCTCGATGAGCAGGTCGAGGAGCCCGGTGTCGAGCAAGGCTGTGTAGATGTCGCCGTGGCCGGGCGGGCACCACTCGAGCTCGGGGTCCTTGGGCCACTCGACCGGGGTCAGGTCGTCGACGAGCAGGCGCGGCTCACGGTTCTGCAGGAACTCCAGCGGCAGGCCCTCGACCGGCAGGTCCTGGTAGCGCTCGAGTGCGGCCAGGCTGTCCTCGGAGGTGCGGAAGGAGTTCATCAGCAGCAGCGGGAGGCGTACGTCGTACTTCTCGCGCATGTGCAGGATCTGGCGGGCGATCACGTCCAGGAAGCTCAGACCCTTGCGCACGCACAGCAGCGACTTCGCGCGGTCCATACCCATCGAGGTGCCGAGGCCGCCGTTGAGCTTGATCACCGCAGTGGTCGAGATCGCGGCGTGCGCCTCCTCGTCGGTGACCACGACGTCGCTGATCGACGGGATGTCGACCGGCTCGATGGTCTCCTCCGGGATCATCCCGGTCTCACCGTGCTCGAGCTGGCGGTAGTAATGTGCAAATGTCTGCACCGCGACGTCGTCCACGCCGGCATCGCGCATCTTCGCCATTGCCTTGGCCAAACCTGGGCTACCCATAGAGGAAAGCCTAGGCTGTCGTTGTGTCGGGTTCACACACCCCTCCGGGTTCTGATAGTCCAGCCCCCGCTGACCTCGTGGGGCGCAAGACTGCCTTACGCGACCAGTTGCTGACCAGCCGGGGGCGCATCGGGCTCCCTCGGTTGGGTTCGCTCGCGCGCGCCCTGTCGCAGGTGGTCACTGATATTCCAGACGTACGTAGCGCCGGAACGGTTGCGCTCTACGTCTCGATCGGCACCGAACCGGGCACCGGACCTCTGATCGACGAGCTGGACGCGGCCGGGAAACGCATCCTGCTGCCCTGTCTGCTGCCGGACAACGATGTGGACTGGGCCGCCTACGACGGAGAGCTGGTACGGGCGCCTCGGGGGCTGCTAGAGCCCGGCGGGGAGCGGTTGGGCGTCTCCGCGATCGCCGACGCTGACGTAGTTCTCGTCCCCGGCCTGGCCGTCGACTCGCGTGGGCATCGGATGGGGCGTGGCGGCGGATCCTACGACCGCGTGCTGGCTCGGGTGCCGGCCGGAACCTTCACCTGCGCACTTCTCTATCCATGGGAGATCGGCGTCTCGGTGCCGGTCGAGGCTCACGACCGGGCGGTCGGAGCGGCGGCGAGCGCGGAGGGAATGCAGCGCTTCTTCTAGGCGTTCGCTAATATTGGCAGTCGCGCCCGTCGAGTGCCAGATTCTGTTCTAGGAGAAACGTGCCCACCTATCAGTACGCCTGCACCGAGTGCGGCCACGCCTTCGACCAGTTCCAGAGCTTCAGCGACGCCTCGCTGACCGAGTGCCCCGAGTGCGGCGGCAAGCTGCGCAAGGTCTTCAGTGCCGCCGGCGTCGTCTTCAAGGGCTCCGGGTTCTACCGCACCGACTCCCGCTCCGGGTCCTCCTCGTCGTCGGACTCGTCGTCCACTTCGTCGTCCTCGTCGACCACCTCCTCGACCCCGGCCCCGGCCGCCTCCGGCTCTTCCGACTGACCGAGGCGTCACCCGCGTCGGCCGAGACGTCACGTACGTCGGCCGAGACGGCACCTCCGTGACGTCTCGGTCGACGGGAGTGACGCCTCGGCCTTTGGTTTTCCACAGGGTTGTCCACAACATGTTCGGGGCTGTGGATAGCGAGATGCGGGAATCGCGAGGGCGACTTAGCGTGCCGACATGTTCACTCGAATCACGTCCTTCTCCCGCCGCGTACGCCGCGGGGTCCTCGCCCATCGACGCCTGCTGGCGTTCCTGCTGACCGCCTCCGCGGTCGCGCTCGGGTTCTCGGCCACCAGGCCGGACCCACCCGACACCTCGACGATGGCGGTCGCCTCCCGAGATCTGCCGGTCGGCACGGTTCTCACCGCCGCCGACCTCACCGACGTCTCGACCGACCCCGCCAACGTGCCCGTCGACCTGGCCGAAGCGCCGCTCGGTGAGCGCCTCGCAGCGCCCCTGCGGCGCGGCGAGCCCGTCACCGACGTACGCCTCGTGGGGCCGGAGTTGACCGAGGGACACCCCGACCTGGTGGCCGTCCCGGTCCGGCTCCCCGACGCCGAGATGGCCGGGCTGCTCCAAGTCGGCGACACCGTCGACCTCTACGCCACCGATCCCGCCACCGCCGAGACCGCCCGGGTCACCACCGACACGCTGATCCTCAGCCTCCCTCAAGGCGCGGAACCGAGCCGCGATGATTCCATGGCACAAGGAAAGACCGACGGGTTTGGCGTCACGAACACTTCGGCCGGGCGTCTGGTCATCGTCGGAGTCGCCGAGAACAGCGTCGAGGACGTCACATCAGCAGGGGTGGGTGGCTACCTCACCTTCGCGTACTGACGGCCAACGCACGCCACATCCGGGGTCTCCTTCACCTCACACAATGAGCAACAGGAGAAAGCAACACATGAACGGTTTCAAGAAGTTCCTGCTCCAGGGCGACCTGATCAAACTAGCGGTCGCGTTCATCATGGGTGCCGCGTTCGCCTCCGTGGTCACTGCCACGGTTGACGTCATCATGGACCTGATCGGGAAGGTCGGCGGTACGCCGGACTTCTCGAACTACGAGCCGGGCGGCGTCAGCCTCGGCGCCTGGCTGACCGCGGTGATCTCCTTCGTCATCATGGCCGCGGTGGTCTACTTCATGATCGTGAAGCCCTACACCCACGCCAAGGAGCGCTTCTTCCCGGAGCCCGAGCCGGGCGAGACCGAGATCGACATCCTCAAGCAGATCCGCGACCGCCTCAGCGCCGTTCGCTGACACATTCGCGCCCAGATGCCGTCTCACCCACCGTGGTGAGGCGGCACCTGCGATTTCAGCCATCGATCCGTTGCCGACTCCTCCGACTCCGCCGACGATTCCCGCTCGTCGCTGGTCGTCTCCGGAAGTACGTCACCGAAGATCCGCGCCAGCCTCTGCTTGCGCTTCCACTCCGGCTCGTCCGGCGCTTCCGGTTCGGGCGTGGTGTCCTCAGCCATCAGCAGAGCCCCGCACGCTCGCGCTCAGCCTTAGCCTGTTCGGCGATCTCAGCAAGCTCCTCTTCGGTCGCGCCGCTGCTGGCATTGCCCGACGCGTCGCCCGAGGAGTCGCCCGATGCGTCTCCCGAGGACGCATCGTCGGAGGGCTCGGAACCAGCGGTCTCGCCGTCGGTGCCCTCACCCGAGTCGTCGGACTTCTTCTTGTCCTTGTCGCCCGCGGCCTGCCCAGCGTCCAATGACCCGGCCGCGATCTTCTTGGTCAACGGCTTGTCGTTCGCGATGGCCTTCCAGACGTTCTTGGCCTTCTCGGGATCGAGGATCACGCGGTTCTCGTTTTGCGGATCCGCTATGACAGGGATGGTGAGGAACTTGATGTTCTCCATCCCGATGCTCTGGAAGCCGGCACCGATCTTGGCCATCGTATCGAGGTTGTCCTTGAGGCCCTCGTCCATCGTCAGGCCCTTCGTCGCCGCATTCAGGAAGCCGAGGACCTTCGTCGGACTCGACAAGGTGTCGCCGGAGAGCAGCTTCGCCGCCATCGAGCCGATGAACGCCTGCTGGCGCTTCGCCCGCAACAAATCGCTTCCGTCACCGAAGACGTGACGCATGCGAACGTACTGAAGAGCTTCCTTGCCATTGAGCGTCTGGGGTCCAGCATCGAACTTCGCGCCTGAGTAACTGTCGTCGACAGCCTCAGGAAGGCAAACGTCGACGCCCTCGATGGCATCGACCATCCCCTTGAAGCTTCCGAAGTCGACCACGACGACATGGTTGACGGTGAGGTCGCACTTCGAACCGCACATCTCGTCAGCCACTGCCTCGACCTGCTCAACGGTGCAGGTCGGACCTCCAGTCTCGTACGCGGCGTTCCACTGCACATAGTCAGCCGGGTCGGTCTTCCCTTCCTCCGTCTTGCACGAAGGTCTGTTGACCATCGTGTCGCGCGGGATGGAGACGCCGTAAGCGAACTTACGGTTCGCCGAAAGGTGCAACAGGATGGTGGTATCCGAGCCGCCACCGCTCTCGCCGTCCAGGCCACATCCCTTGCAGTCGCGGCTGTCCGACCCCATCACGAGGATGTTGATCGGTTCCTTCGGCCCGACGTCAGCGGCCGCCTCGCCGAGGCTGACTGTGCTGATGTTCGACCGCAGGCTGCGGTAGGTGTAGACGGTGAACAGGCCGACGAGCAGCGCCAGCACGAGCAGGGTCGAGCTGAGCACCTGCCACACACCGACCCGCGGCTTGTCGCGCTCCTCGCGCTCGTCCTCGGGGTAGGGGGCGTACGGCTCCTGGTAGCCGTCCTGGGGCGGATAGTCGTCGTAGGACTCGTCGTCATAGCCCGAGGCATACGCAGCGCCATGGCGGCCCGGGGCGGGATAGGCCTCGTGGCGGGCCTCGTGCAGCTCATCACGTGAGGACGTGCGACCTCGGGGCCGGTCGGCCGGATCAGGTCGGGGCGCGACAGCGGTCGCGCCGGGGTCGTTCCAGTCGAACTCGCGTGCGGCCGGCGGGGCGAGCTGCTGGTCGGGGACCTGGGGGGCGGGGGGGGGGGGGTGAGGATCCTGGCGATACCACTCCGACGCGGGCGCGATCGCGGTCTCCTCGACGGAGGGTACGGGGGCCGGCGGCGCGGGTATTCGGCGTCCAGGGCGCGGAGTCTCGCGCAACGGAGGGGCCACGGCTGTCGCGTCGGGGTCCCACTCCTGAGGGGCGGCAGGGGCAGGCATCGGCGACTGGCCAGAGGTCCCCCGGCCCATCGCCTGCAAGCGCTCGGCGCGGGTCGGCTCCCGCCGCACCGGTTCTGCGTGCAGCGGCTCGACAGCGGGAGGCCCAGGCTGAGCCGGCTCCTGACGGGCCGGACGCGCAGCCCGACGGCCGCCGCTCGATGATGCGGGCCCGGGAGGCGGCGGCGACACGAACTCGGACTGCGGACGTGCGGCTCGCCGGCCACCGCCGGGCTCCGCCGACGGCTGGTCGGTCGGTACGTCGGCGACCCGAGCACCACGGCCGGAACGAGTCCCCCCAGACTCGTTGCTCTCAGGCTCGTCGGCGCCGTACATCCACTCGAATCCGGACACGCCGGGGCCTGAATCCGCACCCCCACGTCGGGGAGGCATGGAGGCGTCAGGCATAGATCACCGTCACTCGTCGCTGGTCATTGGGGGGGATTCGGGTTGAGTCGACGGTGACTCAACCTACGCGAGGGCCCCAAGTTTGGCCCCTGACCGCATCGAACCCCAAACCGTAGTATCACCTGCCACCATGGCAAGATATTCGCGAATGCCCCAGTAGCTCAGTGGATAGAGCAGCCGCCTCCTAAGCGAAAGGTCGCAAGTTCGACTCTTGCCTGGGGCACCAATTCCAGATATTTCCCCGTAGCACCGCGCCCTAGGACGCGCTGTCGACGACCTCGAACCGGATCCCGGCAGCCTGGAGGCGCTCCAGGAGCGCGTCGCCCATCGCGACCGCGGTGGTCACCGAACCGGACGTCTCGGGCAGCGTGTCGAAGGCCAGGCAGAGCGCCGACTCGGCGAGCATCTTCGCCGTCTCGGTGTAGCCGGGGTCGCCTCCGGAGACCTTGGTGTGGATGTTCCGGCCGCCGGACTCGGCGACGAAGTCGACGGTGAACCACGACTTCTCCCGGCGCCCCTCGGAGGGTCCTGTGCCCTGCTTGACCCGCTCGCCGAGCTTGGCTCGCAGCGGCGGCACCTGCATCGCGAGCGCGAGGGCGCCGACCCCGACGGCGCCGCCGACGGCGTACCTCAACGTCTTGGTGCCGGCGAAGTGGGAGTAGGTGAAGGCGGGGCCGTACGACTCCAGCGCCCGCCCGGAGCGGGCGACGATGAACGGGTCGATGGTCGGCAGCGGCAGCAGCCAGTAGCCGAGCTCGCTGTCGCGGCCGAGCGACGGCTTGGCAGCCCGAGACCTTCGCCCCACCGGCCGCTCCTCGAGCGCCCGGCGCTCGCGCGACGCCGCCGTCATCTCCCGCGGTCGAGACATCTGCCCCAGCGCCGAGTGGAAGGTGCCGCCGGAGAAGGTGGCGTTGGAGCGGACGACGCCCTTCATCGTCAGCGGTCCGGTGATCTCCCCGCCGGCGGCGAGCTCGCGCACGGTGAAGAAGGCGCCGAGGTCGTGCGGGATCGAGTCGAACCCGCAGGCGTGCACGATCCGGGCACCGTTGGCGCGGGCGGTGGCGTCGTACTTCACGAACATGCGGTCGACGAACTCAGGCTCTCCGGTCAGGTCGACGTAGTCGGTGCCAGCCTCGGCGCAGGCCTTGACCAGCGGCTCGCCGTACTCCAGGTAGGGCCCGACCGTCGTGATCACGACGCGAGCACGTGCCGCCAGTGCGGCCAGCGACGAGGAATCGTGCACGTCGGCCTGGAGGAGCTCGACGTCGGCGGAGCCGAGCCCGTCGCGGACGGCCTCGAGGCGCGACAGGGAGCGGCCCGCGAGCGCCCAGCGCAGCCCCTCGGGCGCGTGCGCGGCCAGATACTCGGCGACCAGACCGCCGGTGAACCCGGTCGCACCGAACAGGACGATGTCGAGATCGCGAGAAGACGTCATAACCGCTACCTTTCCAGAAGCAACGAATTCCGAGACGGCACGGGTCTCTCAGTGATCAAATGTTGCATCAATAGGGATACTCTTGAGCGGTTTCTTTCGGTGAATCAGCATTTGAGTGAACGACCAGGCACCATCCCCAACCACGAGATGAGTGAGACGAGCCTGTGGGTGACGCGGTGATCAGCGTTCTGCTGGCCGACGGTCACGACGTTGTGCGTGTCGGCGTGCGTACGGTCCTGCTGCCCGAACCAGACATCGAGGTCGTCGGTGAGGCCCGCACCGCCGCCGAGGCACGACCGCTGATCGCGACGCTCCGTCCTGACGTACTCATCCTCGACGCCCACCTGCCCGACGCCTCCGGCGTGGCGCTGTGCCGCGAGGCGTTGGCGATGAAGAGCGACATCCGCTGCATGATCCTGGCCACCGACGCCGACGACGAGGTGATGAGCCAGGCGATCATGGCCGGGGCGGCCGGTTACGTGCTCAAGCAGATCGAGGCGACGAGCCTGGTCTCCGGCGTACGCCTGGTGGCCAGCGGCCACACCCTCTTCGACCCCGAGGCGGCCGCCAAGGTGGTCCACAACGTCGAGGAGCGCCGCCGGATGCACGAGGTGGTCGCCGACCTGACTCCGCAACAGCGCCGGATCCTGGTCCTGCTCGCCGAGGGCATCTCCAACCGGCAGATCGCCGACCGTCTGGTGCTGGCGGAGAAGACCGTGAAGAACCACATCACCGGTCTGCTCGCAAAGCTCGGCGTCAGCCACCGCACCCAGGCCGCTCTGATGGCGAGCCGGCTCCTCGAGGACGGCGTCGTGCCGCGGCCGGCTCCCCCTGCCGACGACGTGCGGCAGACGAAGGGCACCCCACCCAACGGCGGGCCGATGCCACCGCATCCGCGCGGCCAGGCCCCCTCCCGCACCCCTGGCCGATCACGCTGACCGTCGCCTGGATCCAGGTACCGTGGATGGCATGTGCCGCAACATCCGCCCGCTCCACAACTTCGAGCCGCCCGCCACCAACGACGAGGTCGCCGCTGCCGCCCTGCAGTTCGTACGCAAGGTGAGCGGCACGACCAAGCCTTCGGCCGCCAACCAAGAGGCCTTCGACCAGGCCGTCGCCGAGATCGCCCACATCACCCGGCATCTCCTCGACGATCTGGTCACCAGCGCCCCCAAGAAGAACCGGGAGGCCGAGGCCGCGAAGCGCAAGGCTCGCGCCGAGGCGAGGTACGCCTGATGACGCTCGCCCCGGGGGCGAGCGACACCGATTCATACGCAGCTGCCCTGGCCCTCCTGCAGGACCGGCGCCTCGTGGTGCTGACCGGGGCCGGCGTCTCGACCGACTCGGGCATCCCCGACTACCGCAGCCCGGGCAGCCCGTCACGGCAGCCGATGACCTTCCAGCAGTTCATCTCGGGGCCGCAGGAGCGGCAGCGCTACTGGGCTCGCAGCCACCTCGGCTGGCGGCGGATGGGCAGCGCGGTGCCGAACGCCGGCCACCGCGCCCTGGCCGCGATCGATCCGGAGATGCTGATCACCCAGAACGTCGATGGTCTGCACGAGCAGGCGGCACCCGAGCTCGCCAGCGACGGCCGGATCGTGACGCTGCACGGCCGGGTGGCCGATGTGATCTGCCTGTCCTGCCGCACGCTGAGCCCGCGCCGCGATCTCCAGGAGCGGATGGAGGCGCTCAACGCGGGTTGGGCCGAGGCGCACGCGGATGTGGAGACCCGGCCTGACGGTGACGTCGCGCTCGAGGAGACGCAGGACTTCGTCGTGCCTGACTGCGAGATCTGCGGCGGCATCCTCAAGCCGGACGTCGTCTTCTTCGGGGAGAACGTCCCCAAGGACCGGGTCGCCCGGTGCATGGAAGCGGTCGATGCGCTCGCCGCGGCCCGCGGCGAGCAGCACGAGGGGAAGGTCGGCGTGCTGCTCGTCGCGGGCTCGAGTCTGGCGGTGATGAGTGGCTATCGGTTCGTACGCAGGGCCGCGAAGGCCGGGATCCCTGTCGTCATCGTCAACCGCGGCGCCACCAGGGGCGATGGGGAGGCTGCGTACAAGCTGGAGGTCGGAACCAGCGAGTTCCTCACCACCTTGGCGTCACGCAGAGCGTGACTGGGGCAGGTCGGCCATGCGGCCGGCGGCCTCGTCGACGGAGAGTCTGGCCCCGATGAAGAAGTGGTAGACCGGGCCATCGTCGATCAGCAGCACCTTGGCGCTGTGGTAGTCGCCGCCGAGGTCGGTGAGCACGATCTCCTCGCCGCGCTCGAGGTGACGAGTCAGGCCGGTGTCGGTGTGGTGGACGGCGACTGGGCGGAACGTCTCATCCAGCTCGCGACCGCGAGCGGGCAGATGAACGACCTCCATAGAGCTCTCCCCTCCGGAGACCCCCGCAAGTCTCGACATGACAACTGCTGAAGCCCACATCGACAATCGGGCTTCCAGCAGGCCTTGCACGTCAAACATAAGCATCTATGACGTAATCGGTCCAGAGTGATGTGCCAGATTCTGCCGACGTCGAGAGAATTTCACCCACGGTTACAAAAGTGGGCGCAGCGTTGCCACATCGAAGCCGACTCGTGGAGCCGACCGACGCTAATTCGGCGGGTCAGAGGGCCTTCACGAAGATATGGTCCGCGGCCTCGGGGATGATCTCCGCAGTCTCCCCACCGGAGCCGAGCATGACCCCGTCGGGGGTCGCCTTGATGGCGACGGTCTGGTCCGGGGTCGCGCCGACCCGGCGCAGGGCGCTCATCAGCGACTCGTCCTTCTGCATCTCCTCGGAGATGCGGCGCACCAGGACGGTGGCGCGCTCGGAGCTCGCCGCAGCCGTGAGCGACTGGACGCCGGCCATGAAGTCCTCGTCGGCGGGCTTGCCGCCGAGCTCGTCGAGACCGGGGATCGGGTTGCCGTAGGGCGACTCGGTCGGGTCGCCGAGCAGGTCGAGCAGTCGCTTCTCGACGGTGTCGGACATGACGTGCTCCCAGCGGCACGCCTCCTCGTGCACGAGCTCCCAGTCGAGGCCGATGACGTCGGTCAGCAGCCGCTCGGCGAGCCGGTGCTTGCGCATCACCCGGGTGGCCAGGCGAAGGCCCTCGTCGGTGAGCTGCAGGTGGCGGTCACCCTCGACGGTGAGCAGCCCGTCGCGCTCCATCCGGGCAACAGTCTGGGAGACCGTGGGGCCGGACTGGTGCAGACGCTCTGCGATACGGGCGCGCAGCGGAACGATTCCCTCTTCGACCAGCTCGTAGATCGTGCGGAGGTACATCTCGGTGGTATCGATGAGATCGCTCACGGGCTAATCCTACATCCTTGAATCAGTCAGAAAAACCGAACCCAGCAGGGTGTGTCCCGAACGACGTCGGCCTGCAGGAGAGATCATCGCGGCGCGATCCCCTAGGAGCCCTGGCGTTCTAGGGCTTCGTTGTATCTGGAAAGCATAGCGCTGAGCCGGTCGATCTCGTCCGGACTCCAGTCGGCCAGCCGGTCGTTGAAACGTACGCGACGCTCCCGGGCCACCCGCTCGAGCCCGTCCCGCGCCTGGGCGGTCACCGAGACCAGGCTGGCACGCCCGTCCTCGGGGTCGGGATGGCGCTCGAGCAGGCCCAGGTCGATCATGGCCTGCACCATCCGGCTGACCGCTCCCTTGTCGATGCCGAGTCCGTCGACCAGCGCGGAGGCGCGTACGGGGCCACGCTCGGCGATCCAGGTCAGCATCATGTAGCCGCCGGGCGGCAGATCCGGGTGGAGCATCCGGCCGCGTGCCTTCATCGCCCGCTTGGCCCTCCACACGAGCACACCGACCTCGGACTCGAGCCGGCTGAGCGACTCACCGCGAGGGCCGTCCTCGAACTGCTCGCCCTGGGCGGCTTTGTCCATGGCTGTCATCCCTGTCATCTCCGGCCCGCTCCTCCCGCCTCGAGCTCCGCGGCGACCTCAGGAGCGATCTCATCGTGAGCGAGGTCCTCGATCGTAGTCTTGAGCGGAACCTCCTTGATACCCAGGATCGCAACCAGCGCGATGACCGCGCACGGGATGGCCACCAGGAAGAGATCGGCGGTGGCGACGGCGAAGGCGTGCTCGTAGAGAGCCTGCACCGCGCTCGGCATGCTCGCCGGGTCGGCGAGCCCGCCGCCCTGCAGGCTCTGGAGCTCCTCGGGGGTCACCTTTCCGCTGGCCACCAGCTCGGGGATGCCGTCGGTGATGACGTCCTCGACCCGGTGGGAGAGCACCGCGCCGAGCGCGGCGATGCCCATCGAGCCGCCCATGGACCGGAAGAACGCGACGACCGAGGACCCGGCACCCATGTCCTTGTTGTCGAGGTTGTTCTGCACCGCGAGGACGAGGTTCTGGTTGGTGGCGCCGACGCCGAGACCGAGAATGGCCATGAAAGCGCCCACCAGGGCCAGGTTGGTGTGCTCGTCGATCGTGCTGAGCAGGTAGAGCCCGATCGGCAGCATGATGCCGCCGAAGATCAGGTAGCGCTTCCAGCGTCCGGTGGAGCTGATCAGGCGCCCGGTGATCATCCCGGCACTGGAGAGGCCGAGCACCATGCAGATCGACATCAGGCCGGCGTGGGTCGGCGTCATCCCGCGAGCGGTCTGGAAGTACTGCTGCAGGTAGACCGTCGCGCCGAACATCCCGGCACCGACGAAGAACGAGGCGAGGGTGGAGAGGACCATCGTGCGGTCGCGGAAGAGGCGCAGCGGGATGATCGGCTCCTTGGCGAACCTGCCCTCGACCAGGATCGCGAGGGCCAGCACGACGACGCTGCCGGCGACCAGGGCGTACGACATCAGCGAGGTCCACGCGAAGGAGTCGCCGCCCAGGGTGACCCAGATCAGCAGCGTCGAGACGCCGGCGACCAGCAGGAACGCGCCGAGGTAGTCGATGCTGACCTCGCGGCGTACGTGCGGGAGGTGCAGGGTCTTCTGGAGCAGGATGAAGGCGACCACCGCGAACGGCACGCCGACGTAGAACACGCCGGGCCAGCCCAGCGGGGAGTCGACGATCACGCCGCCGACGAGCGGCCCGATGACCGTGGCCAGGGCGAAGACCGCGCCGATGTAACCCGAGTAGCGACCGCGCTCACGCGGGGAGACGATCGTCGCGATGATCACCTGGATCAACGCGATGATGCCGCCCATGCCGAGGCCGGCGATGACCCGGCCGGTGATGATCACCGGCATCGACGGCGCCAGACCACAGATCGCCGATCCGACGATGAAGAGGCCGAGAGCGGCCTGGACCAGCACCTTCTTGTTGTAGAGGTCGGCGAGCTTGCCCCAGATCGGCATCGTCGCGGTCATCGCCAGCATGCTCGAGACGACGATCCAGGTGTAGCCACTCTGGGTGCCGCCGAGGTCGGTGACGATCCGCGGCAGGGCGTTGGCGACCGACGTACCGGACAGCATGGCGACGAAGAGCGCCATCAGAAGGCCGGAGAGGACCTCCATGATCTGGCGGTGGGTCATCTGCGGTGCCGAGATGGCCTGCGAGGACTGCTGGGACTCTGACAAGTGGGACTCGGCTCTCACGCGAATTGGTTGAACATCGACAACCAATGTACGTCGGATTAGTTGCTAAACGCAACTTGTCGCCGGTCGCGACTATGCCCGTCAAAAACAAGGGCGACCCGCAGGCGGGCCAGGTGGCCAACCCGGTGGATGAGTCCGGTACGCCTGCGGGTCGGGTGGCTGCTAGTGAATTGCCAGCCCCCATCCATAGTTGGGGAAGCTGCTAGCGAGCAGCCACCTCACGCATCCAATCGTTCTTCATCTGATCGGATCACCTCCTTTCCCGTGTGGCTCAACGGTAGGCGCCTGGCCATATCGGGATCAAAGGGTTTTCCCGCTGGTTGAGCCGCTAGGCGGCTCCGAAGTGGCCTTCGACCAGCGATCAGGCGACGGGCTCCTCTTCCACCAGCGGATGACTGAACTGCGACTGGTAGAGCTCGGCGTACGCACCCTTCGCCTCGAGCAGCTCGGCATGGTTGCCCTGCTCGACGATCGCGCCGTCGCGCATGACCAGGATCAGGTCGGCGTCGCGGATCGTGGAGAGCCGGTGGGCGATCACGAACGACGTACGGTCCGAGCGCAGTGCCGCCATGGCATGCTGCAGGAGCAGCTCGGTGCGAGTGTCGACCGAGGAGGTCGCCTCGTCGAGGATCAGCAGCGACGGCTCGGAAAGGAAGGCCCTCGCGATGGTGATCAGCTGCCGCTCGCCCGCCGAGAGGTTGCCGCCCTCGTCGGTGATCAGGGTGTCGTAGCCATCCGGCAGCGAGTGCACGAACCTGTCGACGTACGTCGCCCGGGCCGCCTCGAGGAGCTCCTCCTCGGTCGCGTCCGGCCGGCCGTAGCGGATGTTGTCGCGGATCGTACCTTCGAAGAGCCAGGTGTCCTGGAGCACCATGCCCGTGCGTTCACGCAGGTCGGAACGGGGAATCGAGGCGATGTCGGCGCCATCGAGGGTGATCTGGCCGGCATCGAGCTCATAGAACCTCATGATCAGGTTGACCAGGGTGGTCTTGCCGGCGCCGGTGGGGCCGACGATCGCGACGGTCTGCCCGGGACGGGCCACCAGGGACAGGTCCTCGATGAGCGGCCTGTCCTTGTCGTAGGAGAAGCTCACGTGCTCGAACCGGACCTCGCCTGCATCTGCGCCGTATGCCGAAGCGGAGCCCGAGGCGATCAGGTCTGTCCGGGGAGCGCCGACATCGGGCGTCTGCTCCTCGGCGTCGAGCAGCTCGAAGACCCGCTCGGCCGAGGCGACGCCCGACTGGAGCAGGTTCATCATCGAGGCGAGGGTGGTGATCGGCTGGGTGAACTGGCGCGAGTACTGGATGAAGGCCTGCAGCTCACCCAGGCTCAGGGCCCCACTGGCGACGCGGAGGGACCCGACCACGCAGACCACCACGAACATCAGGTTGCCGACGAACATCATCAACGGCATCAGGATCCCGCTGATGAACTGTGCCTTGAAGGATGCGGCGAAGAGCTTGTCGTTCTCCTCGGCAAAGGTCTTCTCGACCTCCTCCTGACGTCCGAAGACCTTGACCAGGTCGTGGCCGGAGAAGGTCTCCTCGATGTGGCCGTTGAGCTTGCCGGTGTGGCGCCACTGGGCAACGAACTGGCCCTGCGACCGCTTCATCACCGCGCTGGTCACCGCCAGCGAGACCGGCACCGCGAGCAGCGCGATCAGGGCCAGCATCGGGCTGATCCAGAACATCATGAACAAGACCGTGACCAGCGTGAACAGAGCGGTCAGCACCTGGCTGAAGGTCTGCTGCAGAGTCTGGCTGATGTTGTCGATGTCGTTGGTGACGCGGCTGAGCAGCTCGCCTCGCGGCTGCTTGTCGAAGTAGGACAGCGGGACGCTGTGGACCTTCTTCTCGACGTCCTCGCGCAGGCCCTTCACGGTGCCCTGGACGACCGAGTTGAGGATCCAGCCCTGCACGAAGGAGAGCAGGGAGGCGACGAGGTAGACGGCGAGCACCACGAGCAGCGCGCTGCGCAGGGCGTCGAAGTCGACGCCCTGGCCCGGGTTGACGTACTCCATCCCGGAGAGCATGTCCGCGAGCTTGTCGTCGCCCTGGGCACGCAGACCCTCGACCGCCTCCTCCTGGGTGACCCCCGCCGGCAGCTCCCTGGAGAAGACGCCGCCGAAGATGATGTTGGTGGCCTTGCCCAGCAGCCACGGACCCAGCGACATCAGCGTGACGCTGACCGCGGCCAGGCCGATGGTGGCGAAGGCGTGGACCTTGTAGGGCGCCATCCGGCGCAGCAGCCGCTTGGCCGAGGGGACGAAGTTCATCGCCTTGTCCCCCACCGCGCCGCCTGCGCCCATCGGGCCGGGGCCGCCCTGGGGACGTACGATCCGCTCGGTCTTCTTCATCTGGCCATCTGTCTGGCCATCTGTCTCGCTGGTGTTCTGGTCGCTCATGCTGCCGCCTCCTCTGCGCTGAGCTGGGAGGAGACGATCTCCTGGTAGGTGGCGTTGCCGGCGAGGAGCTCCTCGTGGGTGCCCTCGCCGACGATGGCGCCGTCCTCGAGCACGAGGATCTTGTCGGCGTCGCGGATGGTGGAGACCCGCTGGGCGACCACGATGACCGTGGAGTTGCGGGTCTCGGGGGCGAGCGCCGCGCGGAGGCGGGCGTCGGTGGCGACGTCGAGCGCGGAGAACGAGTCGTCGAAGAGATAGATGTCGGGCCTCCTCACCAGCGCCCGGGCGATGGCCAGACGTTGCCGCTGACCACCGGAGACGTTGGTGCCGCCCTGGTCGATCTCGGCGTCGAGGCCGGTGCCGTCCTCGGGGGCCATCCGCTCCACGAAGTCACGCGCCTGGGCGACCTCGAGGGCATGCCAGAGCTCCTCGTCGGTGGCGTCCGGCTTGCCGTGGAGCAGGTTGGAGCGGACGGTGCCGGTGAAGAGGAACGCCTTCTGCGGCACCAGCCCGAGGGAGCTGCGCAGGGTGGCCGGGTCGAGGTCGCGTACGTCGATCCCACCCACGCGGACGACACCTGCGGTCGCGTCGAAGAGCCGCGGGATGAGGCCGAGGAGGGTCGTCTTGCCTGCACCGGTGGAGCCGATGATCGCGACGGTCTGCCCGGGCCGGGCCTCGAAGGTGAGGTCGTGGAGGACGGGGTGGTCCGCGCCGGGGTAGGTGAAGCCGGCTCCGCTCAGGTCGACGTACCCGTGCCGGGAGATCTCCGTGACGCCTGCCGCCGGCGGGGTCACGCTGGTCTCGGTGTCGAGAACCTCGGCGATGCGGTCGGCGCAGACGGCGGCGCGTGGCACCTGCATGAGCATGAAGGTGCCCATCATGATCGACATCAGGATCTGCATCAGGTACTGCAGGAAGGCGGTCAGCGGGCCGACCTGCATCAACCCGTTGTCGACCCGGATGCCGCCGAACCAGATCACCGCGACGCTGGCGACGTTGATGACGAGCATCATCAGCGGGAACATCGTCGACATCCAGCGCCCGGCCCGCAGCGCGACGTCGGTGAGCTCGTCGTTGGCCTCCGCGAAGCGCTCGGTCTCCTGACGCTCGCGTACGAATGCCCGGATCACCCGGATGCCGGTGATCTGCTCGCGCAGGATGCGGTTGACCGCGTCGATGCGCTCCTGCACCTTGCGGAAGTTGGGGACCATGCCGCGTACGACCACGGTCATGGAGATGAGCAGCACGGGGATGACGACCGCGAGCAGCCAGGAGAGCCCGGCGTCCACACGGATCGCCATCGCGACGCCGCCGACCATCATCATCGGCACCATCACCGCGAGCGTGCAGGTGAGCACGGCGAGCATCTGGACCTGCTGGACGTCGTTCGTGGTCCGGGTGATCAGCGACGGGGCGCCGAAGCGGCCGACCTCGCGAGCGAGCGCTGAACGAGCCGACCTTCGCGAAGATCGCCGCCCGCAGGTCGCGACCGAAGCTCATCGAGCTGCGTGCGGCGAAGTAGACGCTGACGATCGAGGCGAGGATCTGCACGAACGCGACGCCGAGCATGATCGCGCCGATCCTCATGATGTAACCGGTGTCGCCCTCGGCCACGCCCTTGTCGATGATGTCGGCGTTCAGGCTGGGCAGCAGCATGAAGGCCGACGTCGAGATGAGCTGCAGGATCGCGATGACGACCAGGAATCGCTTGTACGGGAGCAGGTAGTCCCGCAGCAGTCGGAGAAGCATTCAGGGGGTCTCTCTGAGAAGGCTGTGCTCAATGAGAATGCCACCGAGCAGCACGTCGATGACGTCCTCGCTGCTCAACGGCTGGTTCGTTCGGGTCATGCCGGGGAGCCAGGCCCCGATCGTGAGGCTGCGCAGCACCAGCGCGGCCTTTCGCGGTGGCAGCCGGAGCTCGCTCTCGTGTGGCTCGAAGACGAGCCGCGCCAGATTGTCAACGAGGGCCTTGTTGGCCTCGACGACGAACTTGGGCGGCCCATGACGCAGACGTACGCCTTCCCGATCCGGCTCCTCGAAGACAACGGAGCGCACCGCCATCATGATGAGCAGACCTCGCTGCGTAGTCTCTGCCAGCAGGTCGATGACGGCGCGGAGCTTGTCCTCGATGTCGGGCCTCCCCTCGATGACTTCCGCGATGGACTGGCCGGGCCGTGCCGAATCGAAGGCGCCCTCCGCCACTGCCCGGTAGAGCTCCCGCTTGTCGCGGAAGTGCCGGAAGATCGTGCCTTCGGCGACTCCGGCCGCCTCGGCGATGAGCCTGGTCGTTGTTGCCGTGCCGTGCTCGATCAGCAGCGTCTCGGTCGCCGCGATGATCGCGGCGCGCCGGTCAGCTGCGGGAATCGGCTTGGCCCGCGTACGTCGTTCGTCCACGTCGACCAGGGTAAGTGAGTGAGCACTCACTCACAAACCTAATTATGGGTCAGTGCTCCTGCCAAACCCTGTTCGACCCGATGCGGACTAGGGCATGCTGGGCCCACTGTCGGGCCGACAAGGGCCGTGACAGCGGTGGTCCCGACAATCTCGACCACCGAATCCGGAATGGAGACAGCATGCGTAGGTTGTTGACAGGCGCGGCCGCAGTCGCGCTGGGGGTCACCGGCACCCTCGTCATGGCGAACTCGGGCAACGCCACCTCTGACCAGGAGGTCCGCTATGTCGTGGCATATGCCGAGGGATCCTCGGCCGCCAGCGCCCGTGCCGCGGTGAAGGCCGCGGGGGGCGAGATCGTCTCGGAGAACAGTGCCATCGGAGTCGCGACGGTCACCGCAGGTGAGGGATTCGCCGAGGCGGCCAACGCCTCGAAGGCCCTCGTCGGCGCGGCCCAGGACAGGATCGTGGGCGCCACGACTCCTGACGCGGCCAGCAAGGCCCGCAAGCAGGAGGTGTCGAAGGTCGAGACCGAGTTCCGCAGCGGCACCAAGGGCACCGGGCCCAAGGCGCCGAAGCCCAGGGGCAAGACCGAGCCGCTCTCCGGTCTGCAGTGGGACATGAAGCAGATCGACGCCGCGGCGGCCAACAAGACCGAGCGCGGCAAGGGTGTCCGTGTCGGCATCCTGGACACCGGTGTCGACGGGTCGCACCCCGACATCGCGCCCAACTTCGACGCAAGGCTGAGCCGCAACTTCACCACCGACATCCCGGTCGACGCCAACGGCGCCGTGGTCGACGGTCCGTGCGAGGACGAGCCCGACGCGTCCTGCAGCGACGCGGCCGACGTCGACGAGAACGGTCACGGCACCCACGTCGCCTCTACCATCGCCTCGCCGGTCAACGGCGTCGGCATCTCCGGCGTCGCCCCGCAGGCCGACATCGTCAACCTGCGCGCCGGCCAGGACTCCGGCTACTTCTTCCTGCAGCCGTCGGTCGACGCGCTGACCTACGCCGGCCGCAACGGCATCGACGTGGTCAACATGAGCTACTACGTCGACCCGTGGCTGTTCAACTGCACCAACCACCCGGCCGACTCCGCGGCGGACCAGGCCGAGCAGGTCACGATCATCACCGCGATGCAGCGTGCCCTCGACTACGCCCGCACCCGTGGCGTCACCCTCGTAGCGGCCGCCGGCAACCAGGCGATCGACTACACCAAGCCGCAGACCGACGCGAGCAGCCCCGACTACGCCAGCGAGCCCGGCGAGGCCGCCTACGTCCGTGACCTGCTCGACCCGGAGTCGTGCGTCTCGATGCCCACCGAGGGCAACGGGGTCATCGCGGTCAGCTCCACCGGTCCGTCCGAGCGCAAGTCCTACTACTCCAGCTACGGCGACGGCTTCGTCGACGTCGCGGCGCCTGGTGGGGATGCGTACGACACTGCGGACGGCACGCGCGACTTCGCCGCGACCATCCTGGCCGCCTACCCGTACGACCTGGGTGTGGCCGAGGGCGCGATCGACCCGGCGACCGGCGAGGTCCTGGTGCCGTGGGCGGTCGCGGACTGCTCCAGCGGTGAGTGCTCCTACTACCAGTATCTGCAGGGCACCTCGATGGCCTCCCCGCACGCTGCTGGTGTGGCCGCGCTGATCGTCGGCGAGTACGGCAGCCGCGACTTCTCCGGCAAGACCCTCTCGCCCAAGAAGGTCGAGAAGATCCTGCTCAAGTCGGCCACCGACAAGGCCTGCCCCGTCCCGGCGGACTTCACCTACGTACGCCACCTGCCCAACGGCACGACGGCGACCTCCACCCACACCTGTGAGGGTGGCAAGGCACCGAACGGCTTCTACGGCAGCGGCATCGTCGACGCCAAGGCGGCGGTCGGTCACTGACCCTCGTCCCACCTGCGAAGGGCCCGGATGCTCATCTCGAGCATCCGGGTCCTTCCCGTCCCATAGGGTTCGGCCATGCAGAGTTGGTTGGTGGCGCACTGGGTCGAGATCGCGGGGGTCGTCACCGGGGCGGCGTGCGTGATCCTGGCGGCGCGGCGGAGCATGTGGACGTACCCGATCGGGATCGCGAACACCGCGCTCTACCTGGTGGTCTTCGCCGAGAGTGCGCTCTACGCCGACGCGGCTCTGCAGATCATGTTCATGGTGCTCTCGGTGACCGGCTGGGTCGACTGGGCCATGGCCCGGCGGCGGGAGTCGGAGGCCCAGCTGCGCCGCGACGAGGCGTTCGTCGGGATCGCCTCGGGCCGGACGCTGCTGCTCCTGGCGCTGGGGTTCGTGGTGGCGCTGGCGGCGATCGCGTACGTCCTGTTCGCCTTCACCGACTCCACGACCGAGCTTCCCGACGCCACGGTGACCGCGGGCAGCGTGATCGCGCAGATCATGCTCAACCGCCGCTGGTGGCAGTGCTGGCTGGTCTGGCTGGCGGTCGACGTCGTCTCCGTCGGCCTGTACGCCTACAAGGGGCTGTGGCCGACCGCCGTGCTCTACCTCGGCTTCTGCGTGATCGTCCTGGTCGCGCTGCGGGACTGGCGCCGGGTGCTGGTCGACCAGCGCGAGCCGGAGGTCGCGGGTGTCTGAGCCACACCTCTCTGAGAAGACGTACGGGCACGGTCTGGTCCTCGGAAAGTTCTACCCGTTCCACGCCGGCCACCAGGCGCTCATCCGCGCGGCGCTGCGGGCATGTGACCGGGTCACCGTCGAGCTCCTCGGCTCGCAGGTGGAGACCATCCCGCTCGAGGTGCGCGCGGAGTGGCTGCGCGAGGAGCACCCGACCGCCCACGTGGTGGCCGCGATGGACGAGGCCCGGGTCGACTTCGACGACCCGGCTGCCTGGGACGAGCACATGGTCGTCATCTCCGAGCTGCTCCCGGGCCCGGTCGACGCGGTCTTCTCCTCCGACGCCTACGGCGAGGAGCTCGCCCGGCGGCTGGACGCGACCTGGGTCCAGGTCGATCCCGGGCGGGTGTTCAACCCGGTCTCCGGCACCGCCGTACGCCCCGACCTGACCGAGCACTGGGCCGAGCTGCCGGCTCCGGTCCGCGCCTGGCTCACCGAGCGGGTCGTGGTGCTCGGCGCGGAGTCGACCGGGACCACGACGCTGGCCGAGAGGCTCGCCGCCGACCTGGGCACCCACTGCGTCCCGGAGTACGGCCGACTCTGGTCCGAAATCCGCCCCGGCGGCCTGTTCGCCCCCTGGCGCAGTGACGAGTTCGACCTCATCGTCGACCGGCAGATCGGCTGGGAGGACGCCGCCCGGAGGCGGGTGCCGAAGCCGGTCCTGGTCTGCGACACCGACGTGCTGGCGACGACGCTGTGGCACGAGCGCTACGTCGGCCCGACCCCTGTCCATCTCCTCGAGCGCGCGGCCGCGCATCGGCCGGTCGCGTACGTCCTGACCGGGGACGAGATCCCGTTCGTGCAGGATGGGATGCGCGACGGTGAGCACGTCCGGCACGGGATGCAGGAGCGGTTCCGCGAGATGCTGGCCGAGCAGTCGGTGCCTTGGATCGAGGTCCGCGGCAGCGTGGAGGATCGGCTCGCTGCCACCACAGAGTTCCTCGAGCCGCTGCTCGGGCGAAGCAACCGGATCGGCCCGTCATTGGAGGAGCTGGGTAGATGAGCGAGCGTGACCGCTGGCAGAAGACCTCGGCGTCGCCGACCGTGCCACACGTCCAGCACGGCGGGCCGCGCGACGGGCTCACCGCCGCCGACCTCTTCCGGTCCCCGGACGAGACCGTCGACCTGGACGAGAAGCTGCGGCGTACGTATTTCTGGCTGGTCAACAAGGCGGTGATCTCGCCGTTCTACGACGTCGAGTTCGACGCCGCGAAGGCCAACCGGTTCCCGCTCGGCGATGCCGGGGCGGAGATCACGCTGCCGACCCAGCCGGCCTACTCCTCCAACGTGCTGCTGCCGCTGCTCACCTTCGCGGTCGGCGGGAAGTGCCTGATGATCGGCGGGCCCGGCCGGGGCAAGACGACGCTCGCGGTGCTGATGGGGGTGCTGTCCGGGGCGACCCCGGAGGACGTACGCCGCCACCTCCAGCAGGGGCAGCCGCAGCTGACCGTGTCAGATCTGGTCGGGCTGCCGCTGCCGCGCGACCTCGTCAGCGCGGGGTCGCTGGCGGAGATCACGATCGCCTGGAAGTCCTGGCTGACCCGTTGCGTCAAGATCGTCGACGAGTACAACCGCATCCCCACCAAGACCCAGTCGGCGCTGCTCACCATGGTCGCCGAGGGCTATGTGGAGAGCCACGACCAGCTGCGCCGGACGGCCCCGGACGAGGGTGTCGAGAGCTGGTTCTTCACCGCCAACGACGACTCCGGCGGCGGCACCTTCCAGGTCATCCAGGCCCTCAAGGACCGGCTCGACGTCACCGTGCAGGCGTTCGGCTTCAACGGCCGCTTCTTCGACGAGCTGGTCACCCGGGTCGAGGCCGGCGAGCGGCCGGAGGAGCACGTGCCGTCATCCCTGGTCTTCTCCGCCGACGAGCAGACGACGATGCTGGCCGCCATCCGGGCGGTCCCGCTGCCCGCAGACGTACGCCGGAAGCTGGAGTACTTCACCGGACAGTTCGAGTTCGTGCAGCACGGCGGGCGGCGGTTCGAGTACCGCACCAAGGACGTCGTCGCGACCGCCGGCGGGGACGTGAGCGCGGTCATCGACGCCAACTCCGGCGCCGACCTGGTCGTCGACCTCGGCGCGCAGACCCTGAACGGCCTCTCCGTGCGGGCGCTGCAGACCCTGATCCTGTACGCCAAGGCCTCGGCCTGGTTCCGCTGCGCCTCGTCCGTCGGGCTCGACGACGTGCGCGCGATGGTGCCGTTCGTGCTCCGCGGCAAGCTGCTGCCCAACCCGCAGCACCCGCGGTTCGAAGCCGGCGACAAGGAGCTCGCCCACGACCCGGCCTCCTGGCTCGTCGACCTCTTCGACACCGCGATGAAGCAGTTCGTCGCACTCGGCCTCGACGCTGCCGATCCCGTCGGCGACCTGCTCGCCGAGCTCGGCGGCGGGCTGGACGGGCTCGACCGGCTGACCGTCTCGCAGCGGCTGACCCGGATCGAGTCGGAGGTCGGCCGGATCTCCAAGGTCGGCAAGATCTACGGCCGCGACTACGACGATCTGGTCGCGCTGAAGTATCTCCACCAGCGCTACTCCAACTACCTCCACTGGCTGGAGGGGAAGTGATCCGGCGTCCCGGACACTCGGTGAATGCCCCGCTCCGGCTCGGTGCGGCGTCGTTGCCTGCTGTGGCTGGTCTCGATCTCGATCTCACTGCCGCCAACGTCGCGCGCTGGGGCGGGGATCAGGGCCTGTACGCCGCGTTCCTGGGCGCCGGGCTGGCGGCTCCGTCCGCGGATGTTCACCGAGATACCTCGGTGAACGATCCGGGGCTCCTCCAGGATCTCGCCGCAGTCGCAGCATGGCGAGCAGGCGTGATCGGGCTGCGTACGGACGCGCTCCGCGCGGTCGCCGACCTCGCGGATGCCGGGCTGACCGACGCGGTCGGCGCGACGCTAGGGATGCTGGGCACCGACGTGGCCGGATTCGCCGAGGGGCAGCGTACGGACCGGTTCTTCTGGCCCGCCTGGCAGAACCTCGGCCGCGCCTATCTCCTGGCAAGGATCGGCGGGTTCGCCGGGCTGGGCGGGCCCTGGCTGGCGCACCCCGGCGACGTGATCGCGGCGGGTGAGGGGCGGTGGCTGGTCGAGGTCGGCGAGGAGCTGTGGCAGGTCGACGCCGATCTGTTCGGCCACTCGGTCTCGCTCGCCGGCGAGGAGCCCTCCGACGATCCGGTCGACACCCCGCGCGTCCGGGTGGTCAGTGTGCCCACGTCCTACCTGCTCGAGGTCGTGCGGGAGGCCGCGTGACGGCGCCGACCGCAGCGGAGCGCGAAGCCTGGGAGGCGGCCCTCGGCCTGTGGGGAGTGGACCTCCATGACCCGGTCGTGCACACCCGCTCCAACGAGGGCAGCTTCGCCTGGTTCGGGTTCCCGCCCGAGGTCAACGTCGACCCCGGCGAGCTCGCCCGCCACGGCGCAGAAGGGCATCTGACCAGCGTCTTCGCTCACGAGATCGGCCATCACGTGCTCTCCCCGAGCACCCGGGTCGACTCGCTGAAGATCCGTCAGCAGATGGCGCGGGTGATCGATCTCTACGACCGGCAGCACCGCCTCGACCTGGTCGCCGCGAGCGGGTTCTGCGCCAACCTGTGGTCCGACATGCTGATCAACGATCGGGTGATGCAGCTGCAGCGCGCCCGGCTCGCCCCGGACGAGACCCCCGACATGGTGCAGCTCACCCGGGCCCTCGCGGCGCCTGCACTGGCCAAGGGTCTGCGCGGCGCGGAGGACAACGAGCTGTGGTGGGTGGTGCAGCGGGCGTACGAGGTCCTCTGGCGGCTGCCCGAGGGCGACCTCGCCTGGCCCGAGCCGCCGATGCGGTGGAAGTCGGACTATGAGCAACAGCTCCGCAACGCCCGGCGCCGCCTGCACGGCTCTGAGTCGAAGCAGCGGAACGAGGCCTATCAGGCCAAACGGGAGGTCGCCGAGCTCGAGTACGACCCACGAGCGGGCCTCGACCCGGCTCACGACGCGACGACGGTGGCCGACGTGGTGCGTACGCTCGCTGCCGACCCGGTCAGCGGCGCGGTGCCCTGGGCGATGGTGATGGCGCCCTACCTGCTGCTGGGCTTCAAGAGCAGCGGGTGTCACGAGGACTCACCGGGCGCACCCAGCGCGGCCGAGCTCGCCGGAGCGATCGGCGACCCGCGACTGCAGACGCCGTTGGTGCATCCCGACGACGCCGAGGTCGTCCTTGCGGACGGCGACGCCGCGGCCGCCTCCGACGCCAGCGGACAGGCGCTCGGACTGGCCCGGACGCTGGAGCTGATGGCCGGCGCCGACCCCAACGCGGTGATGGCGGCCTGGTACGAGGCCGAGGCCCGCCCACACGTAGCGCCCCTGGTCCAGCGCGGGCTCGCTCCCGCCGGGCCGGCGATCCCCGGTCCCTTGGAGGAATGGGAGCTCGGCGACGACCTCGCCGACCTGGACTGGCCGGCCACGCTGACCACGGGCGCGGTGTTCGTGCCGGGCGTGACCACCCGGCGGCGTACGTTCATCGCGGACGAGCCCGAGCCGGCGTACGAGCCGGTCCTGCTCGATCTCTACCTCGACTCCTCGGGGTCGATGACGAACCCGCAGCGCGGTTCGGCCGCGATCGTCGCCGGGACGATCCTGTCGCTCTCGGTGCTGCGCGGCGGCGGGCGGGTGCGGGTCACCTCGTGGAGCTCGGCCGGCCAGGTCGCCGGCGACAGCGCCTACACCCGCGACCGGGTCGAGATCATGCGCCAGCTGACCACCTTCTTCGGGGGCGGCACGACCTTTCCCCTGGACCTCTTGCGTGCCCGCTATCCCGAGAACGACCGGCGGCCGGCCGAGGGCCAGCGCCACCTCGTGGTGCTCTCCGACGCCGGGCTGGACACGTTCTTGGGCCGCGGCCAGGAGGAGTACGCCGACGTCGCACCCGCCGTGCGGCGCGTGATCGACACCGGGTCACTGATGATCATCGGACACTGGCGCGGGCAGTCGCGCGAGCAGGCCGAGCGGCTCGGCTACGACGTCGCTGAGATCCCGGACGTGATGCAGGCACCCGCGGCATGCGCGGCGCTCGCCGCCCGGATCGCCGTCTACACCCCAGAAGGAGCAACCCGTGGCTGACGAGGAGCTGTTCGAGGCCTGGCTCGACGAGGAGCTCGATCTCGACGCCGCCTGGAACGGGCTGGCGCCGGGACCATCCGTCGACGAGGTGATGGCCCGGATCTCGACCACGCCGTCGTGGTTCCTCGACGACGCCGTCGACATCGTGGCCCTTGCCGGCGACGTTCTCGACACCTCGGGCGGGCAGTTCATCGCGGCCGCCCGGAGGGTGGCCGCGACCGCGAAACCGGTCGCGCGCCAGGGAGCCGGGGTCGTCCTGTGGCTGGTCGCCTCGCAGGAGCTGGCCGGACCGCTCTCGGCCGCGCTGCGCGAGGACCGGTTCGACCGGGCGCTGCTGACGCTCTCGCTGCGCCTGGCCGCGGTCGTCGAACCGCAACGCTGGGTCGAGGAGGCCGAGCGCCGCGAGGAGGCGGCGCGGACCTTCCTGCTGTGGAACGGGCAGCTGCCGGCGCGAGAGGACGAGCGCAACGCCCGGGCCCTGTTGTCGCGCCTCGACTCCGCCGCCCGCGCCGAGGCGCTCGAACGGGCCCGGCGCGACCGGGAGCACCGCTCCGAGATCCGGCGGCGTCTGGAGGACGCGCGAGCGCGTGAGGCCGCCAGCCGTTACAGCCCGGAGTGACCATGAGCGAGACACAGGACCCGCTTGACCTGGCCGAATACACCCCGATGGCCTCGGCCGCCCTCACCGACGTCGAACGCTGGCCGGGGCTCTCGGCTGCCGGATCCGCGCGGCTGGCCGCGGCGGACGACCATCCCGCGGCGCCCGTCTGGCGGCATCGGGTCGGCCACCGGCTCACTCCGGCCGAGCAGAAGGCGGCCCGGTCACAGCTTCCGCTCGCGGGCTGGCTGGAGCAGCACCTGGCGGTGGCGCGGTCACTGCCTGCGTACCGTCGGCATCAGGGGACGCTCGACACCCTCAGTGAGTTTCCGCTGATCAGCAGGCAGAACCTGGTCGAGGACATCGGCGGGTTCGTGCCGCTGGACGCCGACTACGGACGGATGCTGCACGGCACCTCCTCGGGGAGCACCGGGGCGGCGCTGGTGATGCCGGACGACCCCGACGAGCTGGCCCGTGGGTTCCACTGGCTGCGCGACCTGGTCGCCGGACTGACCGGCGGCTGGGCGCCGGATCCGGCTCGTTTCGCCGTGGTGCAGGCCGTGTGGCAGCGCCAGGCGTTCACGTACGTCTCGGTCGCTCCCGGCTTCGGCGAGAGCCTGGTCGCGCGGGTGAACCTTCACCCCGGCGAGTGGCCTCTCGAGAGCCAGCGGGCGTTCCTGAGCGACGCCGACCCGCAGGTGGTCTCCGGCCACCCCACCTCGCTGGAGCACCTCCTCGACCTCCGCGACGTCGTACGCCCGGTCGCGATCATCTCCTCCGCGATGGCCTTGAGCGCGACGCTGCGCGCCGACCTGGAGCGGACCTTCGAGTGCCCGGTGATCGACGTCTACGGACTGCACGAGACCCGGCCGGTGGCGGTCAGCACCGACGGCGGCCCGTTCGTCCTCGCCGACCGCCGGGTGCACGTCGAGATCCTAGGTCCCGACGGCTCCGCGCTCCCCGAGGGCGAGATCGGCGAGATCGTCGTCACTGCAGGTGAGAACGCTTTTCTGCCCCTGGTCCGCTACCGCACCGGCGACACCGGCCGTCTGGTCCGCGTCGACGGGCGCCCCGCCATCGATGCCCTCGAAGGACGCGAGGCCACCGTCTTCACCACCCCGTCCGGCGGCTTGGTCCCCTCCGTCGACCTCACCCAGCATCTTCAGGACGCCGGCGCGCGCGGCTGGTCGGTCGAGCAGGCCGCCGACGGCACCGTGGTCGCGACCATCGCCGGTGGTGACGCCGAGGCGGTCGCCACGCGACTGGGCGCCATGCTCGCCCGCGACGTCACCGTCCGCCGCGTCGACACCCTCGCCGATCTGGGCGACGGTAAGCCCCGCCGCTATCGGTCCCTTCGTGAAGGATCACCCCTCACCCTTCCCGGATGACCGCAACCTGACCCGCGCGGACCAGGTGCGGGCCGCCCTCGTTGTCGGAGAGCAGATCGGTGCCGCGGACGGGGACGATGACCGCCTCGTGGGTGTGGTTGATGACGAAGACGTACGTCCCCTGCTCACCCACCCGCCGGATCGCCTCGACGCCCTCGGGGAGACCGCCGACGACCGGCTTGGTCGTGGTGAAGATCTGGGTGGCCAGGGTGTCGAGAGCCTCGGGGGTGAGCTCGGTGCCGACGTACCAGGCGGTGCCCTTGCCGACGCGTCTGCGCGTGACGGCCGGGTCGCCGGCGCAGTCGCCGGTGGCGTACGCAGCGACGACATCGGCCCCGACGGCGCGGCCGCGCTCGCTCCAGACCGCGCCGGAGCCGTAGGCGGTCAGCGGGATCTCGTCGCCCTCGGGAAGCGGGCAGAACTCCTCGATCCGCACGCCGAGAAGATCGGACAGCGCGCCCGGGTAGCCGCCCAGCCGGATGTGGTCGTGCTCGTCGACGATCCCGGTGAAGTAGGTGGCGACCAGGGTGCCGCCGGCCTCGACGAAGGCGGTGAGCCGGTCGACGGTCCCGTCGGCGAGCAGGTACTGGACCGGCAGCACCACGACGTCGTAGCCCTCGAGCGGTGCGGCCACACCCACGATGTCGACACCGAGGTTGCGGGCCCAGCAGGCCTTGTGCCAGGCCCGGGTGGTCGCCATCGGGTCGACATCGACCGACGGGTGCGAGTCGAAGGTCGCCGCCCACCACGAGTCCCAGTCGAAGACGATCGCGACGCTCGCCTGCTCCACCCGGGTGCCGGCGACCTCCGCGATCGCGGAGAGATCCGCCCCGAGGCGTACGACATCTCGCCAGAGCCGGCTCTCGGTGCCGGCGTGCGGGACCATCGCGGAGTGGAACTTCTCCGCGCCACCGCGCGAGGCACGCCACTGGAAGAAGAGGGCGCCGTCCGCGCCACGCGCGACGTGCTGGAAGGAGTTGCGGCGCATCTCGCCGGCGGTCTTGGCGATGTTGCGCGGCTGCCAGTTGACCGCGGAGGTGGAGTGCTCCATCAGCAGCCACGGCTCGCCGTGGGCCAGCGAGCGGGTCAGGTCGGCGGTCATGGCGAGCTGCGGGGTGCGGTCCTCGTCGGCGGCGTCGAGGTAGTGGTCGTTGGAGACGAGGTCCCCGACATCGACCCAGCTGCGGTAGTCGAGCGACTTGCGGAAGCCCATGAAGTTGGTGGTCAGGGGGTTGGCTGAGTGTGCCCGCACCGCCGCCGCCTCGACCCGGTAGATGTCGCGGATCTCGTCGGAGCAGAACCGCCACCAGTCCAGCTGCTGACCGGGGTTGGCGAAGTTGCCGTAGGAGACCTGTCGCGGCGGCCCGATCTGCTCCCAGCTGGTGTAGCGCTGGCTCCAGAAGGCCGTCGCCCATGCCTCGTTGAGCTTCTCGATCGAGCCGTGACGCTCCTGCAGCCAGCGCCGGAAAGCCACCGCGCTGGCGTCGCAGAAGCAGTGGTCGTTGTGGCAGCCGTACTCGTTGTTGACGTGCCACATCACCACCGCCGGGTGGTCGTCGTACCGCTTGACCAGCTCGCTGATGAGCGTCGTGGCGGCGTCGCGGTAGGCGGTCGACGAGGGACAGTACGCCTGGCGCGCACCGAACGCGCGCGGGTTGCCGATCTGGTCGACGAGCGTCGCCTCCGGATGACGCTCGAGGAACCACGGCGGCGGGCTCGCGGTCGCAGTCGCCAGGTCGACGGCGATCCCGCCCGCGTGCAGCTTGTCGAGCACACGGTCGAGCCAGCCGAAGTCGTACGTCCCGGGCTCGGGCTCGAGCAGGGCCCAGGAGAAGATCCCCACGCTGACCAGGTTGACCCCGGCCTCCCGCATGAGGCGTACGTCCTCGTCCCAGACCTCCTCCGGCCACTGCTCCGGGTTGTAGTCGGCGCCGTAGGCGATCCGTCCGCCGAGCGCCTGGGTGACCTGCTCCATCCCCGTCTCGGGTCCCGTCACGGGGCCAGCCGCTCGGTGCGCCACTTGTCGCCATCGCGCAGGTAGACGAGCCGGTCGTGCATCCGCCCCGGCCGCCCCTGCCAGAACTCCACCCGCTCCGGCTCGACCCGGTAGCCGCCCCACTCCTCGGGCACCGGGACCGGTTGGCCATCGAACTGCGCCTCGATCCGAACGTATGCCTCCTCCAGCTCCTCGCGCCCGGAGACGACGCGGCTCTGGTGGGAGGCGTGCGCGCCGAGCTGGGAGCCGCGCGGACGCTGGGAGAAGTAGGCCTCGACGGCTTCGCTGGAGAGCTCGTGGGCGAGCCCGTCGATGCGTACCTGCCTCTCCAGCGGATGCCACGGGAAGAGCACCGCGCAGCGCGGGTTGTGCGCGAGGTCGGAGCCCTTGCGGGAGGCGGTGTTGGTGAAGAAGGTGAAGCCCTCGGCCGAGAAGCCCTTCAGCAGCACGGTCCGCGACGAGGGCGCGCCGTCGGCCGAGACGGTCGAGACCACCATCGCGTTGGGCTCGACGATGCCCGCGTCCCGAGCCTCGGCGTACCACCTCTCGAACATCAGGAACGGATCGCTCGCGAGGTCGTCCTCGTGCAGCCCGCTGCGGGTGTAGTTCTCTCGTGCTGCCGCCAGCTCAGCCGCCAGATCCATGCCGTCGAGCCTATCTTCTGGGCGGGTGGGGCAGAATGCGGAACGACACTAGGAGAATGGGAGATGGCAGTGAGCCAGGTACAGCACGGTCTCGAGGGCGTCGTGGCCTTCGAGACCCAGATCGCGGAGCCCGACAAAGAGGGATCGGCACTTCGCTACCGCGGGGTCGACATCGAGGACATCGTCGGCCGAGTGCCGTTCGAGAACGTCTGGGGCCTGCTGATCGACGGCTCATACGGCCCCGGCCTGCCGCCCGCCGAGGCCTACAACCTGCCGGTGCACACCGGTGACGTACGCGTCGATGTCCAGGCCGCCATCCCCATGCTCGCGCCCGCCTTCGGGTTCGGGCAGACGTACGACATCTCCGACGAGCAGGCCCGCGAGGACCTGGCTCGCGTGGCCGTCATGGTCCTCTCGTACGCCGGCCAGTCGGCCCGCGACATCCACCTGCCGATCGTGCCGCAGCGTGAGGTCGACAAGGGCAAGACCCTCGCCGAGCGCTTCCTGATCCGCTGGCGCGGTGAGGCCGACCCCGCCCACGCCCACGCGATCGACGCCTACTGGTCCTCGGCCGCCGAGCACGGCATGAACGCCTCCACCTTCACCGCCCGGGTGATCACCTCCACCGGTGCCGACGTGGCTGCCGCCTTCTCCGGCGCGATCGGCGCGATGAGCGGGCCCCTGCACGGTGGCGCCCCCTCGCGCGTGCTCGGCATGATCGAGGACGTCGAGAAGACGGGCGACGCCTCCGGCTATGTGAAGGGCCTGCTCGACTCCGGCGAGCGCCTGATGGGCTTCGGCCACCGCGTCTACCGCGCCGAGGACCCGCGTGCGCGCGTCCTGCGCCGCACCGCGCGCGAGCTCAACGCGCCCCGCTACGAGGTCGCCGAGGCCCTGGAGAAGGCAGCACTCGAGGAGCTCCGCGCCCGGCGCCCCGACCGCGTCCTGGAGACCAACGTCGAGTTCTGGGCCGCCATCGTCCTCGACTTCGCCCAGATCCCGGCCAACATGTTCACCTCGATGTTCACCTGCGCCCGCACCGGTGGCTGGTCCGCCCACATCCTGGAGCAGAAGAAGACCGGGCGCCTGATTCGCCCGAGCGCCATCTACACCGGCCCCTCCCCCCGCCCCGCCGACGCGGTCGAGGGCTGGAACGCCGACTGGGCGAAGTAGACACCTCTCACTCGCGGAACCGACCGGCTCCAGCCGGTCGGTTCCTGCGTTGTCAGGGTCGGTAGGGCGTCAGCCGTCGAGCCGCTTGGCCATGCAGACCACGAGGTCGTCGTCCTTGTAGAAGCCGAAGGGTTCGACGTCGACATAGCCGTTGGCGGCGTAGAGCCCGATGGCCTCGTGCTGAAGGCCGCCGGTGGTGAGGACCATGGCCTCGAAGCCGGCCCTGCGGGCCGACGCCTCGACCTGGGCGAGCATCCGCTTGGCGAGCCCCTGGCCCTGGGCCTCAGGAACGACGTACATCCGCTTGATCTCGGCGGTCACCACGGTCCCGAGGGCGGGCTCGCCGGAGCGTCGCCAGGCGCCGGAGGCGACCGGGACCTCGTCGAGGTAGCCCAGGAAGTACTCCCCCGCAGGCGGCTCGAACATCTCCGGCACGGTCGGGTCGTAGTCGGGTTCGCCGTAGCGTTCGACGTAGAACTCCTGGACCCGGTCGACCAGCTTCTTGGCATCCGGGTGGTCGTACGCGACCCGGCGAATCTCAACAGACACGTCGGTATTCTGGCCGATGCCCGCAACTTGCGAGAATGGGTTCATGACGCTGCAGATCCCCGCCGACCTCCTGCCCGCCGACGGACGTTTCGGGTCCGGGCCGTCCAAGGTGCCCGCCGGCCGCCTGGAGGCGCTCGCCGCGACCGGGGTCTCGGTGATGGGGACCTCTCACCGGCAGCAGCCGGTGAAGGATCTCGTCGGCCGCGTCCAGACCGGGCTGGCCGACCTGTTCTCGCTGCCGGAGGGCTACGAGGTCGTCATCGGCAACGGTGGCTCGGTGGCGTTCTTCGACCTGGTGACGTACGCCCTGGTGCGCGAGCGCAGCCAGCACGCCGTCTTCGGGGCGTTCGGCAAGAAGTTCCTCTCCGCGGCCAAGGCGGCGCCGTGGCTGGCCGACCCGTCGGTGATCTCGGCCGACCCGGGGTCGCTGGCCGTGCCGGCGTACGAGGACGGCGTCGATGTCTACGCCTGGACACACAACGAGACCTCGACGGGCGTGATGGCTCCGGTCGTACGTCCGGCCGGCGCGGGGGCGGACCAGCTCACCATCGTCGACGCGACCTCGGCCGCCGGCGGGCTGCCGCTCGAGGTGACCCAGAGCGACGTCTACTACTTCGCGCCGCAGAAGTCGTTCGCGTCCGACGGCGGTCTGTGGCTGACGCTGCTCTCCCCCGCCGCGATCGCGCGCGCCGAGGAGATCGCGGCGAGCGGCCGACACATCCCGTCGTTCTTCTCGCTGACCGAGGCGATCAAACAGTCCCGCAGCGCGCAGACCGTGAACACCCCGGCGGTCGCGACGCTCTTCCTGATGGCCGAGCAGCTCGACTGGATGAACTCCGCTGGCGGGTTGGACGCGATGGTCGCCCGGACCACCGCCTCCTCCGACGCGCTCTACGCGTGGGCCGAGAAGGCGCCGTACGTCCGTCCGTTCGTCGAGGACCCCACCCACCGCTCTCTCGTCGTCGGCACCGTCGAGCTCGACGCCGGCATCGACAAGGACGAGCTGCGCCGCGTGCTCGCCGAGAACGGCGTCGTCGACCTCGACGCCTACCGCGGGATCGGCACCAACCAGCTGCGGATCGCGATGTACCCCTCCGTCGACGCCGCCGACATCGAGGCCCTCACCGCCTGCATCGACTGGGTCGTCGAGCGCCTCTGATCGCCGAGTCGGCGTCAGTTGCGCTTGCGGAAGATGAAGTACGCAGCGACAGCGAGCGCCACCAGGGCGATCGGGCCGGCGGAACCGCCGTCGTCCTCACCCGCGTCCCCACCGTCGCCCTTGTTCGCCGGCTCGGCCTCGTCCGGGGCTGTATCGGCGGTCGGGTCGGCGGTCGGGGACGGCTCGTCGCCGAGCACCTCACCGACCAGCTCGGGGTCGACCCTGATCACCTCGGCGCGGATGCCTTCGCTGGTCACGACCACCTCCCCCTTCGGCATGACACCGATGGCCTCGCCCTGCTCCTGGTCGGGCGTCCGGAACGAGCCCACCCGGTCCATCGAGGGCCAGGCGTAGATCGTGGCGGAGTAGTAGCCGCGTACGACCAGATGCTTGCCGTCAGGGAAGAAGGCTCCGTCGGTGGCCATCGGGATGACCGGGGCGACCTCTTTCAACCGGTTGGGGCCCTCGGGGTCGAGGCGCCTCGGGACGGCGTAGAGCCGCCCGCCTCCCCAGTCCTTCGTGGCAACGAAGACGCGGCCGTCGGGGTGGGCCAGCAGGGACTCGGCGTTGTGCGGCCCGTCGGGGTAGACGAGCTCGTAGACGGTCGGCGAGACCGTGCGCTCGCCCGGCCCGACGCGTACCTTCGCGATCCTGATCGAGTCCCAGACGCTGTTGTTGTCGCCGATGTCGCCGACCCAGACGTGGTTGCGACCGGCGGGCGCCAGACCTTCGACGTCGACCGGGTCGGCGGCCCAATGGGTCACCCCGACCGTGTCACCGCGCGAGTCGACGGTGAAGACGCGGCCGCTGTCCCCGGAGTCGTTGGTGGTGGCGTACAGGCCCTTGCCGAGCGGCGTCAGCGCGCTGGCCTCGCTGATCGTCGGGTCGGTGAAGGCGAAGAGCACGTCGTCGCCTGCGGCGCTCGCGGGCACGGCCGAGATCAGCACCAGCCCGAGTGCGCCCGCGGCGACGACCGCCTTCATCGCTCGGATCTCACCTCTCCGCGAGCAGCTCGCCGAGCTTCGGACGTACGCCCCACTCGGCCACGAGCTCGTCGTACTCCTTCTTCACCGAGCCGCCCTTGACGGGCGATCCGGTGCGGATCGCGCGGAGCATGGTGTTGCGCGGGGTGTGCTGGCTCTCCACGAACTGCACGACCTCGACGCGGTAGCCGGACAGGCGCAGCAGGCTCGCGCGCAGGGCGTCGGTCAGCGTGTCGGCGAAGCGCTCGCGGAGGATGCCGTGACGGGTGAGCATGGAGTAGGGCGCCGGGGTCGGGGCCTTGCGCAGCTGTGCGGCGATGTCGTGATGGCAGCACGGCGCGGCCAGAACCAGCGGCGCCTCCCACTCGATCGCCCGGGCGAGGGCCTCGTCGGTGGCGGTGTCGCAGGCGTGCAGAGCGAGCACCACGTCGGGCTTCTCCTCGAGCTGTACGCCGTCGATCGTCCCGGCCACGAACTCGGCGCGCACTCCCAGCTCGTCAGCGATCTTCGAGTTGTGCTCCCGCGACTGCTCCTTGACGTCGACGCCGGTGACGACGACGGGCAGCTCGCGGACCTCGGTGAGGTAGCGCTGGGCCGCGAACGTGAGGTAGCCGTTGCCGGCACCCAGGTCGATGATCCGCAGCGGCTCCTCGGCGGTGGGCGTGCGGACCTTGCCGGACTTCATCGCGTCGGTCAGGGCGGCGTCGAGCTGGCGCAGGAACTCCTCGACCTGGCGGTACTTCGCCTGGCGCGACGGCTTCAGCTTCCCGTCCTTGTCCGAGAGACCGAGCACTCGGAAGACCGGGTCAGACTCCGGCAGCAGTCGCTCTTTCGCCTGGTCATGGCCGCGTTCGACCTCGACCGGCGCGGTCAGCTCGGTGGTCGAGACCAGCGCCGTCGTCGGCGACTTCGCCTGGATCTGGGTCTGCTCGATCGCCGTCGTGACTATCCAGTTGGCGAACGGTTCATCGAGGAGATCGTCCAGTGCCGAACTATCTCCTACGGGATGATTCGCGGTGAACGCCTGGGTCGCGTCGTACGTCGTGATCTGCAGGTGTCGACCGGCCTTCAGGTCGACGTAGCGGATCTCGGCGCGACGCCACTTCGGCGTACTGCCGCGCTGCTTGCCCGACGCGACCGCCTTGACCAGCCGCTCGGGATCGAGGATCACCGACCGCATCCGGTTCAGCGCCCGCAGCAGCGGCTCCGACTCCCTGCTCAACTCAGCACCCCGGCAATGACGACCACCAGCAGAAGCGCGACCAGCGCGCCGGGAATGATCATTCGGCGGTAACGCGGGTTCACCGCTTCAGTCTAGGCGCGCGCCACACCCCAACACCCATCGCCGAGGCTCGCCGCTCCCGAGCGCCCCCGGATCAGAAATCTAGCAACGCTAGACACCTGGCGCTCTCGTCGCTAGCATTGCTAGAAAATCTGGCGTCGAAAACAAAGGGAGCTACAGATGCTGTACACCATCGGAATGGTCCTGATCTGGATCGTCGCCCTCGGGATCATCTACATCGGCGTGATGTATTTGCTGAGGAACGAGGCCAACGCGGCCGGTTTTGGCCTGCCGGTCCTGCCCGCCTCCGAGGCCCGCGCCTGGTGGCAGCTCAAGGGCGTACGCGACATCGCCAGCGGCCTCGTCCTGATCCCGCTGATCTTCGTGGAACCCGACGCCGTGCCCTGGGTCGTCCTCGTCGAGGCCATGATCCCGATCGGCGACATGCTCGTCATCCTCGGCAACCGCGGCAGCAGGGCGCGCGCCTTCGGGGTCCACGGACTCACCGCGGCCATGATGCTCATCGCCGTGGCGCTGCTCTGGCTGGGTTGATCCAGCCGCGCTGATCCAGCCGCGCTGATCCAGCCGGGCGACCTCAGACGCGCGAGGCGAAGAGCTCCGCCAGGTGCATGGCGGGCACCGAGGCGAGGTCGTCGAGCTGGACGCGGCACGACATCCCGTCGGCCAGGATGACGGCGTCGGGGTGGGACCGAACGGCCGGGAGCAGATGGGTCTCCGCGACCGCGACCGACACCTCGTAGTGCCCCTCCTCGACCCCGAAGTTGCCGGCCAGGCCGCAGCAGCCGGAGACCCGGGTGACCTTCGCACCGGCCTGGGTCAGCAGCGCCTCGTCGTCGACCCAGCCCAGGACGGCGTGCTGGTGGCAGTGCGGCTGGGCGACGACCTCGACGCCGGTCAGGTCGGGCAGCGTCGCCCGCCCCTCGCCCACCAGCCGCTTCACCAGCTCTGCGAAGGTGAGCATCCCGTCGCGTACGACCTCGGCCTCGGGCAGTGCCGAGAGCTCCACCGAGTCCGACCGCAGCGTCGCGGTGCACGACGGCTCCAGGCCGACGACAGGGACGCCGGAGGCGACATAGGGGGCCAGCGTACGCACGGTCTTCTCCATGATCTTCCGCGCGTCGTCGAGCTGGCCGGTGGTGATCCAGGTCAGCCCGCAGCAGGCCTTCTCGCCGATCACGCGGACGGTCAGGCCCTGCGACTCGAGCCACGCGATCGCGCCGTGGCCGGACTGGGCGAAGAAGTGGTCGGTGAAGGAGTCGGCCCAGATCCATACGTCCGGGGTCTCGGGCAGCTTCGCGGTCGGCGCCGACCGCTTCAGCGTCTTCGGCGCGAACGCGGGGATCGAGCGCCGCTGGTCGATGCCGGCGGTCTTCTTGGCGATCTTGGCGAGCGGCGAGATCTTCAGCGACGCGTTGGCCATGCCGGTGAACGGCGCCGCGAGCCGCGCCCACTTCGGCAGCTGGCCGAGGAGAGCGTGCGAGCGCGGCCGCCGCTCCCCGAGGACGTCGTGCTTCTGGTAGAGCGCCTCGGACTTGTACGTCGCCATGTCGATGCCCGTGGGGCAGTCGGACGCACACCCCTTGCAGGCCAGGCACAGGTCGAGCGCCTCGCTCACCGCTGGGTCGCCGAGCCCGCCGACGAGTGACCCGTCGAGCGCTTCCTGGAGCACCCGCGCGCGTCCACGGGTCGCGTCCTTCTCCTCGCGGGTCGCGAGGTAGGAGGGGCACATCACTCCGGCGGTCTTGGGGGCCACGCACTTGCCGACGCCGGTGCAGCGGTGGACAGCAGCACCCAGGTCACCGGAGTCGTGGATCAGCCGCAGGCCGGTCCGGGGAAGGGCACGCGGCCGCACCGGACGCAGGTCGTCGGTGATCGACGCGGGCCGCACGATGTTGCCCGGGTTGAGCAGATCCGAGGGGTCACAGATGCCCTTGACCTGCTCGAAGAGATCGATGGAGGTCGAGTCATACATGATCGGCAACAGCTCCGAGCGCACCCGCCCGTCACCGTGCTCGCCCGACAGCGAGCCGCCGTAGGTCACCAGCTGCGTCGCGCACGCGGCCATGAACTCGCGGAACACCTGGGCCGACTCCGGCGCGTCCGGCGCGAACGGGAAGTCGATGCGGCAGTGGATGCAGCCGTCGCCGAAGTGGCCGTAGGGATATCCGTGCAGACCGAAGTCCGAAAGGATTCCCTCGAAGTCGCGCAGCCAGGCACCGAGGTGCTCAGGTGGGACCGCGGCATCCTCCCAGCCGGAGTGGGCCGGCGTGGGCAGCGAGACCCCGGCCAGCCCGGCACCGTCCTCGCGGATCCGCCAGAGCGCGGCCGCCTCGAGGGGATCGACGACCACCCGCGACTCGAGCGCGCCCGACTCCGCGGCGATACGTTTCACCAGGTCAGGAGCGTCCTGTCCGGCGACCTCGACCATCAGCCAGCCGGCACCCTTGGGCAGGTCCGGCACCGCGCGGCCCTTGGCGCGGACCAGGTCGGCGATCCGGGCGTCCATCCCCTCGCACGCGATCAGCCGTCCCGGCGCCACCTGCAGGAGCGCGGGCACCGCGTCGGCGGCCTCCGCCATCGTCGGGTAGCCGAGCACCAGCAGCAGCCGCCCGGGCGAGTCCTCGACGAGCCGCACGGTCGTCTCCAGGATCGTCGCCAGGGTGCCCTCGGTGCCGGCCAGGAACCGGTCGACCCGACCGCCCTTCTCGGGCAGCAGGTGCTCGAGCGAGTAGCCCGAGACCTGGCGCCCGAACCGGCCGAACTCGGTCCGCACGTGACCGAGGTTGGCGCCGACGAGCGCCTGGAGCCGTTCGGCCGTGTCCCCAGAAGAGATGCCATCGGCATAGCTCGCCTGCTCGCCGTTGCCGAAGAGCACGGTCAGCGCTTCGATGTTGTCGACGGTGCGGCCGTAGCCCAGCGCACGGTTGCCGCAGGCGTTGTTGCCGATCATCCCGCCGATGGTGCAACGGGTGTGGGTGGACGGGTCGGGCCCGAACCGCAGCCCGTGCGGCGCCGCTACCCGCTGCAGGTCGGCGTGCACCACGCCCGGGTCGATCCGCGCCGTCCGAGCTTCGGGGTCGATCTCGTAGATGGTCCGCAGGTCCCGCGTGTCCACGACGATTCCGGACCCGACGGCGTTGCCGGCGATCGAGGTGCCCGCACCTCGCATGGTCACCGGAACACCGACGGAGCGAGCCACCGAGTGCACCCCGATCAGCTCGTCGCGCGACTGCACCCGCACGACCACCGAGGGCACCACCCGGTAGAGGCTCGCGTCGCTGGAGTAGAGCGCCCGGGCCAGCGGCGAGTCGTCGACCCGGCTGATCCCCTGGTTGCGCAGCTCATTCGCCAGATCCGAGGCAGTCGCATTCACCCGCACATTGTCACAGACCTCGGCGCGGTCACCGGTCAGCGCCCACCGTCGACGACCACAACTCGAACCCGTCTCAGTACGCGATATTCATCTCTCATATAATGGGACAGCCCGCGAGAGCGCGGGCACTTCCTGACCTCGGAGAGAGACCATGTCCGCCACCCCCGCACCGGCCAACCCGCGCTCGCGCGTGCTCGTCGCCAGTCTCATCGGGACGACGATCGAGTTCTACGACTTCTACGTGTACGCGACCGCGGCCGTCCTCGTCTTCCCCGCCCTCTTCTTCCCGGCCGGCGACCCGACCACCGCGCTCCTGGCCAGCTTCGCGGTCTTCGGCGCCGCGATGGTCGCCCGCCCCATCGGCGCGATCTTCTTCGGCCACCTCGGCGACCGGCTCGGCCGCAAGACGACGCTGGTCATCTCGCTGCTCACGATGGGCATCGCGACCTTCCTGATCGGTGCGCTCCCGACGTACGAGACCGTCGGCTGGGTCGCCACCGCGCTGCTCGTGCTGATGCGCCTGGCCCAGGGCTTCGCGCTCGGCGGCGAGTGGAGCGGTGCCGCCCTGGTCGCGACCGAGAACGCCCCCGAGGGCAAGCGCGCGATCTTCGGTACGTTCCCGCAGCTCGGCGCGCCGCTGGGCTTCATCCTCGCCAACGGCCTCTTCCTGGCCATCGCGGCGCTGCTCTCCGCCGAGGGCGCCGACCCGACCAGGCCGTCCGAGGCGTTCCTGGAGTGGGGCTGGCGGGTGCCGTTCCTCTTCTCCGCGGTGATGGTCGTCGTCGGCCTGTGGGTCCGGCTGCGCCTGGTCGAGAGCGACGTGTTCACCAAGAGCCAGGACGCCGGCCTGGTCCGCAAGGTCCCGCTCGCCTCGGTCGTACGCAACCAGGGCAAGCAGCTGGTCCTCGGCACCTTCTTCATGCTGGCTACGTACGTCCTCTTCTACCTGATGACCGCCTTCTCGCTGTCGTTCGGCACCGCCGGCACAGACCTCCCCGTGCCCGGCCTGGGCTACGGCTACACGACCTTCGTGCTGATGCTGATCTTCGGCGTGATCTTCTTCGGCATCTTCACCATGGTCTCGGGGCCGCTGGCCGAGCGCTACGGCCGGCGCCGGCTGCTGATCGCGGTCACCCTCGGGATCATCGTCTTCGGCCTGGCCTGGGTGCCACTGGTCAACGCCGGCACCGTCGGCGTACTCCTCTGGCTGGTTCTCGGCTTCTCCCTGATGGGCCTCACCTTCGGCCCGATGGGTGCGCTGCTGCCGGAGCTGTTCCCGACCAGCGTGCGCTACACCGGCTCCGGCATCTCCTACAACGTCGCCTCGATCCTCGGCGCCGCGGTCGCGCCGTTCATCGCGGTCGCGCTGTGGAAGCAGGCCGACGGCTCGCCGGTCCTGGTCGGCGCCTACCTCTCCGTGATGGCCGTGATCACCCTGATCTCGCTGGTCATCGGCAAGGAGACCAAGGACGTGGCGCTCGAGGAGACCCCGGAGAAGGCCTCCGCCTGACCGTCTACGGTGGCGGGGTGAGTGTCAGGATCCTCTCCGCCGCAGACGTACGCAGCATCTTCACGCCCCGCCTCGCGCTGGAGTCCCAGCGCGAGGCGTTCACCCGACTGGGAGCCGGGGAGGCCGTCCAGCCTCCCCGGCTGCTCGTCCCGGGGCCGAAATCGTCGGTCTCGTTCTGCTACTCCTCCCGGATCGCCCCCGACGCCCCGGCGGTGAGCAAGTTCGGCAGCGTCAACCCGGCCAACGCCGCCTGCGGGCTGGGTGCCGTGCACTCGGTCATCACGGTCCTCGACGCCGAGACCGGCGCGCCGCGCGCGATCATCAACGGCGACAGCGTCACCGGCCTGCGCACCTCGGCCGCGACCACGCTCGCCATGCAGCAGGTCGCCCCCGGCGCCGAGAATGTCCTCGTCGTCGGCACCGGCGCCCAGGCCCGGACCCACCTCGCGGCATTCGCCGTCACCCATCCCTCCGCCGACCTCTGCGTCTTCGGCCGGAACCCGGCCGCCGCCACCGAGGTCGCGGCCACGCACGGTGCCACCGCGAAGGCAGACCTGGAACAGGCCGTACGCAGCGCCGACATCGTCGTCCTCTGCACCTCGTCCCTCACCCCGGTGATCGAGGACGCCTGGGTCACCGACGGCACCACCGTGGCCAGCGTCGGCTCCTTCGCCCCCGACCGCGTCGAGCTGCCGCCATCCCTGCTGGCTCGCTCCACGGTCGTCGTCGACTACCGCCCCTCGGCGCTGACCGACTCCGGCCCCCTCATCGAGGCCGTCGCCTCCGGGGCGGTCGACCCGGACCGGATCGCCGACCTCGGCTCCCTACTCACCGGCGCGCACTCCGTGACCCGCACCCCGGCCGCCACTCTCACCTATCTCTCCGTAGGCGTAGGCGCCCAAGACGCAGCCGCCGCCGAGGTCATCCTGGCCGCAGCCGAAGCCCAGGATGCAGGCACCCGAACCACCCTGGACTGACCCACGAGAGGTCGGATTCTGACGTCGAAGAGTCAGTTCTTGGCGTCGAGATGTCGATTTATGCCGTCGACAAGTCGATTTTCCGTACGCCACATCGGTGGCAAGAACTGACCTTTCGCCGTCAGAAATCGCCGTCTCGGCGCCAGATTTCGACTACTCGGCGCCAGATTTCGACGCTTCGGCGGTTAGGGCTGCCTGCACCACGTCCAGGAGCGGGAGGCTCTTCAGCTCGTCGCGGGTCACCCAACGTACGTCGTCGGTGGTGCCGTTCTGCTCGACCACCCGCGGATCCTCGCCGTCGGGGACGGTCGCGGCGAAGATCAGGTGGACGCCGTGGAACTCCTCGTGACGGCCACTGGGGGCGGTGCCGGTGATGTTCACATCGTGCACGTCGAGCAGGGCGCCGACCTCGCAGGTGAGCCCGCACTCCTCGACCACCTCGCGCACCAGCGCGTCGCGCGGCTGCTCGCCGAAGTCGACGCCGCCACCGGGCAGCGTCCAGGTGCCCGAGTGGTAGCCGAGCGGCGAGATCCGGGTGAGCAGGATCGCGTCGTCGGAGGGGCGGGTGATGAAGGCGTACGCCGCCAACCGCTGCATCCGGGACGGCTTGTGCACCTCGAGGGCGTCGGTGACCAGCGGAGACGTCGGGATCTCGCCGCTCGTCACCGCGGCCAGGGGCAGCCAGGCCGCCTCGGCGGTGGACCCGTCGACCTCCATCGTCTGTGGTTCCGGAGCGTCATGGGGCACCCAGCCGTCGTAGACGATCCGGATCGCGTGGGCGTTGACCCGACGGCCAAGCCGCCAGGCCTTGGCCTGGTGGACGGAGTAGACCCGTGCCTCGACGCCGACCTCGACCGGCACGCCGGCCTCCTCGTAGACCTCGCGCACGACCGCGTCGCGCGGGTCCTCGCCGTGGTCGATCCCGCCGCCGGGCAGCGTCCATCGCTCCTCCGGCGTGACCTTCTCCGAGAGCCGGCTGAGCAGGATCTCCGGCTCAGCGGCCGCACCGGCCCGGATGATGACGGCGTACGCCCCCACCCGCTGCACCTTCGGAAGCTTGCGTCGCCGCCCACTGCGGCCCCGATTCCGCGTCGCCATCAGCTGAACGGGGGTCGGGAGTCGAGAGCCAGCGAGCGGCGACCGGCCCAGCGCCACACCTTGGCGGCCCGGTCGCGGTCGTCGTCGGTGACCAGGTTGCCCATCCACCGCAGGGCCAGCGTCATCAGCCAGTCGGAGCGCATTCCCGCAGGTCCGAGGGTCGACACCAGCCGCGGACGAGTGGCGATGCCGGCCAGACGGCGGGCGATGGAGAACGCCTCGCCGTAGTGCTCACGCAGGGTCGCCGGCCAGGCGGTGGCCAGGTCCTCGCCCGCGATCAGCGCATCGGCGACCATCCGTCCGGTCTCGAGGCCGTAGTCGATCCCTTCACCGTTGAGCGGGTTCACGCAGCCGGCGGCGTCGCCGATCAGCGCCCAGTTGGCGCCGGCGACCCCGGAGACTGCACCACCCATCGGCAGCAGCGCGGACTTCTCCGCCCGCAGTTCTCCGGTGAGCCCGAACTGGTCGCGACACTGCTCCGTGTAGTGCCTCATCAATGGCTTGATCGCGACGTCTGCGGGCCGCTTCGAGGTGGCCAGCGCACCCGCGCCGATGTTCACCTCGCCCGACCCGAGCGGGAAGATCCAGCCGTATCCCGGCAGCGCCTCACCGGACTCATCGCGCAGCTCCAGGTGGGAGGAGATCCATTCGTCGTCGGCCTGGTCGGAGGCGATGTAGGCCCGACCGGCGACGCCGTAGACGGTGTCGCGGTGCCACTCCCGACCCAGCACCTTGCCGAGCGGCGAGCGCACGCCGTCCGCGACGACGACCGACCTGCAGGCCACCTCACGACCGCCCTCGAAGACGACAGCGGCGATCCGCTCGCCGTCCCACCGGACGTCGACCGCACGCACGCCGTCGACCGCAGTAGCGCCGGACTTGATCGCCACGGTGCGCAGATGATCGTCGAGCTCCGTACGCGGCACCGCCGACCCCCAGGACGGCAAGGTCCCGCCCGGCCACGGCAGGTGCAGCGTCTGCCCGAAGCCGTGCGCCCGCAGGCCCTTCGAGACCGGGTGCGCGCGCAGCCAGTCCTCCAGCCCGAGCCGGACCAGCTCGTGGGTCGCACGCGGAGTCAGCCCGTCACCACAGGTCTTGTCACGCGGGAAGACGGCCGCGTCGGTCAACAGGACATCGACCCCGGCACGCGCCAGCCAGGCCGCCGCGGCCGAGCCCGCGGGCCCTGCCCCCACGACGAGCACATCAGCTGACTGCGGAAGGGACGAGGTCATGCGCATATCTTCCCAGAACCGGCCAACGGCCCGCGAAAGAACCCTCACCTCTGGCCGAAGCGGGCCTCTGCTAGGTTATTGCAAGTTCTTCGCAATAGTCCCGGAGCAGTCTCGGAAGGCCCCCACGTGCACGACCCTCTCGGCGTACGTCGCCGCCGCCGGCGCGCCGCCATCTGGCTCCTTGGCCTCCTCGCGGCTACCGCCTTGACGATCGTCGTGGCGGTCGGGCTGGGTGCTGCGTACGTCACCCCCGGGACGGTCGCCCAGATCCTCGGCCACCACCTTCTCGGCCTGCCCGAGGACGGCTGGAAGGCCACCGAGGAGGCGATCGTGTGGAAGGTACGCCTTCCCCGCGTGCTCCTCGGCGCCCTGGTCGGCGCGGGCCTGGCCGTCACCGGCATGGCGCTGCAGGCGATGGTCCGCAACATGCTCGCCGACCCCTACCTGCTCGGGATCAACTCCGGCGCCTCCAGCGGCGCCGCTGCAGCGATCCTCTTCGGCGCGGGCGCCGGCCTCGGGGCGTACGCCCTGCCCGGCTCCGCTTTCCTCGGCGCCCTCGCCGCATCGTTCCTGGTGTTCGCCCTCGCCCGCAGCGGCGGCCGGGTCACGTCGCTGCGACTGCTCCTCTCCGGCGTCGCGGTCGGCTACCTGCTCTACGGCCTGACCAGCTTCCTGATCTTCGCCTCGGGCTCGGCCGAGGGTGCTCGGTCGGTGATGTTCTGGCTGCTCGGATCGCTCGGCCTGGCGCAGTGGAACGGCCTGCTGGCCGTCGTGGCAGTCGCCGTGCTCGCCACCATCGCCCTGCTGACCCTGTCCGGTCGTGGTCTCGACGCTCTCGCGATCGGCGACGAGACCGCCCACACCCTCGGCATCTCCCCCGACCGCTTCCGCACCCTGCTGCTGGTCCTCGTGGCGCTGACCGTGGGCGTGGTCGTCTCGGCCGCCGGCAGCATCGGCTTCGTCGGCCTGGTCGTGCCACACCTGGCCCGGCGTGCCGTCGGCTCCGCCCACTCCGTGGCGATCCCGGCCGCCGCCCTCATGGGCGCGATCCTGCTGGTCTGGGCCGATGTGCTCGCCCGTGTGCTCCTCCAGCCCCAGGAGATCCCGATCGGGATCGTCACCGCGCTTGTGGGCGCCCCGTTCCTCATCGTCCTCATCCGGCGCTTCTCGGCGCGCGACGTCTGACCATCAAGGAGCCGAAATGATCCGCCCCATGCTCGCCACCGCCGCCCTCGTGCTGGCGACGACGACCGCCTGCGGCGCCGACGCCGCCGGCGACGAGCCCGCAACCGCCGGCTTCCCGGTCACCGTCGAGAACTGCGGCACCGAGGTCACCTTCGACGCTCCGCCGGAGCGCGTCGTGATGCTGAAGAGCTCCGCGGTGCCCTACCTGCACGCGCTCGGCGTGATGGACCAGGTCGTGGCCAGAGCCGGCGAGTATCCCGCCGACTACTACGACGCCGAGACCCAGGCCGAGCTCGACGACATCCCGCTGCTCACCGACGAGATGGACACCAGCGGCCACCTGCAGATCTCCAAGGAGATCGTGATCGCCGAGGAGCCCGACCTCGTCCTCGGCGAGGTCGACAACCTCTCCCGCGACACCCTCGACGCCGTCGACATCGACCTCCTCGAGGAGCCGGCGATGTGCCCCGAAGGCATCGACGACCCCGGCTTCGACGGCGTCTACAGCCAGCTGGAGACCTACGGGAAGGTCTTCGACCGCGAGGACGAAGCCGCCCAGGCTGTCGCTGACCTGCGCAAACGCGTGACGGTGCTGGAGAGGGAGAAGGTCGGCGAGGGACGGACCGCGGCGGTGCTCTACCCCACGGTCGGCGGCGGCGTGACCTACGCCTATGGCACCAGGTCGATGGCCCACCCGCAGCTGGAGGCGGCCGGGTTCGAGGACGTCTTCGCCGACGTCGACGAGCGCGTCTTCGAGGTCTCGACCGAGGATCTCCTCGAGCGCGACCCCGACGTGATCATCCTGCTCCACAACGCCGGCGACTCGAAGGAGGTCGAGGAGTCGATCACCCAGCTCGCCGGTGCCGAGGACCTCACCGCGGTCAAGAACGGCGACGTGATGGCGCAGCTGTTCAACTTCACCGAGCCGCCCTCCGCCCTTTCCGTCGACGGCCTGGAGCGGATCATCGACAGGTTCGGCCGGTGATCGAGGCAACGAGCCTGTCCTGGACGTACGGCACCACGACGATCCTCGAGGACGTCGACGTCGCCTCCCACGAGGGCCGGGTGCTGGGTCTGATCGGCCCGAACGGAAGCGGCAAGACGACCCTGCTCCGGCTGCTCTACGGCGCCCTCCGGGGCACGGGCACCGTCGAGATCGACGGCGACGACCTCGCCGGGCTTCCTGCCAAGCAGGTCGCCCGACGCCTGGCCGTGGTCGTCCAGGAGTCCGGCACCGACACAGCGCTCACCGCCGGCGAGATGGTCCTGCTGGGACGTACGCCGCACCTGTCCGCCTTCGCCAGGGCAGGCGAGCACGACCTGGCGGTCGCGGCGGAGTGCCTGGAGCGCGTCGGCGGGACCCACCTCGGTCCGCGCTCCTTCGCCGCCCTCTCCGGGGGCGAGCGGCAGCGGGTGCTCATCGCCCGAGCGCTGGCGCAGGAGGCGACCCACCTGCTCCTCGACGAGCCGACCAACCACCTCGACATCCGCTATCAGCACGAGATCCTCTCCCTGGTCCGGAAGCTTGGGGCGACGGCGATCGTCGTGCTCCACGACCTCAACCTGGCGGCCCGCTACTGCGACGACCTGGTGCTGCTCGACCGACGCCGTGTCGCCGCGCGCGGCACCGTCGACGAAGTGCTCCGCCCCGAGATCCTGGAGCCGGTCTACGACATCGGCATCGAGCGGCTCGAGCTGCGCGAGGAGATCCACCTCCTCTTCCGTCCGTCGGCCTGAACCGGACCAACCGGACCTTCAGATCTCCGGGGCGGCCTCGACCCTGGTCTCGGGCACGGCCTCGTCGTCCGGGTCTACGCCGGGAAGGTGCGCCTCCCAGAGCTCGACGTCCATCACGTAGAGCCGGAGCGACGCCTCGCCGCGCAGCTGCTCGGGCTTGAACGCCCGAGCCGTGCCGACCAGCCGGTGAAACGCCACATCGCAGCGCTTCTCGAGCTCGAAGTCGGGCACCTGGCGCGCCATCCCCGTGACGTACGCAGCGCTCGCCCCGTAACCCGGCAGCACCGAGGAGTCGAAGATGACCCCGGCCACGCGCGGGTCGCGGATGAGGTTGCGGGAGTGCTGCGCAGCCGGCGCCGAGACCCAGTAGAGGTCTCGGTAGCCGTCGTGGGAGAAGTAGACCGGCGACGTACGCGGCCGGCCATCGGGATCCGAGGTCGCCAGCACCAGGTAGGCGACGCCGTCGACGATCCCGCGGACGTGTCTGTCCAGATCAGCTGCCATACCCCAGAGGGTAAACGACTTTCTCCATGGTGACCTGCTTATATGCGCGGTCGCGGCATACCGCGCTAGTGGAACGCGTGATGAGTCAGGAGCGACACGTTCTTGTCCGCACACCCGGTGGTCTCGTGGCGGACGAACTGCGAGTCGTAGGAGTCGGGCACGTAGACCCGGAACCCGTCCACCTCGGTCGGCTCGCAGGCCGAGGCCGGATAGTTCTCGGCCGTCGACTCGGAGACCTCGCTCACGGCCACCTGACCCGGCTTCATGATCACCGTGCGCCACTTGCCCTCACGCGCCGCGGGCGCGCCGACCTGGGTGCCGTCGCCACCCCCGACGTACGACAGTCCGCCGAAACCACCGACGGCGCACACACGGTCGGAGACGTTGGTCAGCGTGATCTCACCGAACCGCGATCCGGCGCCGGCGTCGGTCGCGCGATAGCCGGCCTTCAGGTCGGTGTTGGTGCACTTCGGTGTCTTCCGATCCGCCGGCGCGGGGTCAGAGGACGAAGCAGAGGACTCAGTCCTCACCGGCGAACCCCCCGTGGCCGCCGGTGAGGACTGAGTCGGGGACGATGGTGTGCTGCTCGCTTGGGCGGGATCCGCGGTCCCGGAGGCAGATGGTGACGAGTCGACCGCCCCGTCCTTTGTCGACCCACAACCTCCCACCGCGAGCACGCCGAGGACCCCGATTCCGACCACCATCAGTCGTAGGTGCCGCATCTTCGCTCCTCGAGTAGCAGATGCCAGCCAGATAGATCCAGCCAGTTAACTCATCGTCCCAACCCTGAGACGCGCGGACCGCATGCTTCGTTGCGTCGGATCTCGAGAAATCTCAGACCCTGCTGTCGTACGCCGTCCGAGCCGAGTCGACCTCGGGCATGTGCTCCTCGGCCCAGGCCTTCAGGTGGCCGATGACCGGCAGCAGCGTCTGCCCGAGCGGGGTGAGCTCGTAGTCGGTCCGCACCGGCACCGACGGGGTCACCGTGCGGATCAGCAGGCCGTCGCGCTCCATCTTCCGCAGCGACTGGGTCAGCATCTTCTGGCTCACCCCCTCGATCTGCGAGGCCAGCTCCGAGTACCTCAGCGGGCCGCGGAGGCCCAGCGCCACGATCGCCAGGCTCACCCACTTGTCACCGATCGTGTCCAGCAGCCGCCGACTCGGACACAGCGCCGAGAATGCGTCGAATCCGCCGGGCCGCTCGGCCGTCGTCGTTCCCATGGCAGACCTCCAGGTGCGTACGCCACTTCAAAGTGCCTTCTTCCCAAAAGAGAGTAGGGCACCGAAAGTAGTGCATGCAACCACGCCACCACAAAGGACGAACACCATGTACGCACTCATCTCCCGTGCCGGCGACCCGACCCCGCGCCTCGAGGAGCGCCCGGCCCAGCCGCTCGGCCCCGACGACATCCGGGTCGAGGTGGCCGCCGCCGGCTTCACCCTCTTCGACGCCTTCGTCGCCAGCGACCACGCAGCCATCGGCCTCCCCGACGTGATCGGCCTCGGCTTCGACTTCAGCGGCGTGGTCACCGAGGTCGGCGAGGCCGTCTCCGGATTCGCCGTCGGCGACCGTGTCGCCGGGCTCCACGGCAACCCGGCCGCAGGCGCCCGAGCCCACGCGACCGAGGTCGTGGTCCCCGCCTCCGCCGCAGCGGCCGTACCCGACGGGCTCACCCTCGAGGCGGCAGCCGCGGCCCCGCTCAACGCGCTCACCGCCCGACAGGCGCTTGACCTCCTCGGCACCGAACGCGGCAGCCTCCTCGTCACCGGCGCCGCCGGCGGCGTCGGCCTGTGGGCACTGGCGCTGGCCAAAGCCGACGGTTGGACGGTCGACGCCCTCGTACGCCCCGGCACCGATCACCTCGCCACCGGCGCCGACCACGCCGTCACCGAGATCGAGCCGCACGCGCACGACGCCGTCCTCGACCTGGCAGCACTGAACGATCCGGCCCTGGCAGGCGTACGCGACGGCGGCCGCTACGTCAGCGTCAAGCCCGGCCGGGCGCCGGCGGCCGAGCGCGGCATCGAAGTATCGACCGTGATGAGCCACGCCGACGGGGTGACCCTCGCCGACCTGCTCCGGTTTGCGGCAGACGGCACGGTGCCGACCCGGATCGCGGCGACCCGCCCGCTGAGCAAGGCCGCCGAGGCCTACCAGGAGGCGCTGGCGGCGCCGGGCTCGGACGGACGCTGGCTCCTCGTGCCCTGAAAATGGCTAAGGCCCCGCCTCCCGAGGGAGGCGGGGCCTTAGCTGACTACTGGACTACGACTGGTAGGAACCAAAGTCGAAGTCGTCCAACGCGACGGCCTGGCCGCCGGTGTTGCCGAACTCGTAGTCGTAGTTGTCGTAACCGGTCACGGAGTACGCCGCGGCGCGAGCCTCATCGGTCGGCTCGACCTTGATGTTCCGGTAGCGCTCCAGGCCGGTGCCGGCCGGGATGAGCTTACCGATGATGACGTTCTCCTTCAGACCGCGCAGCGAGTCCGAGCGGCCGTTGATGGCAGCGTCGGTGAGGACGCGGGTGGTCTCCTGGAAGGAGGCCGCCGACAGCCAGGACTCGGTGGCCAGCGAGGCCTTGGTGATGCCCATCAGCTCCGGACGACCCGAGGCCGGCTTGCCGCCCTCGGAGACCACGCGCCGGTTCTCCGACTCGAAGTCGATGCGGTCGGCCAGGTCAGACGGGAGCAGGTTGGTGTCACCGGACTCGAGCACCGTGATCCGGCGCAGCATCTGCCGCACGATGATCTCGATGTGCTTGTCGTGGATGGACACACCTTGGCTCCGGTAGACCTGCTGGACCTCGTCCACGAGGTGCTGCTGCGTCTTGCGGACACCGAGGATACGGAGGACCTCCTTGGGGTCCGGCGTACCGATGGTCAGCGGAGCGCCGACCTCGATGTGGTCGCCGTCGCCAACCCGCAGACGCGAGCGGCGCGACACGACGTACTCCTTGACCTCGGAGCCGTCGTCCGGGGTGACCAGGACCTTGCGGGCCTTGTCGGTCTCCTCGATCTCGACGCGTCCGGCGACCTCGGAGATCGGCGTGACACCCTTCGGCGTACGCGCCTCGAAGAGCTCGACGACACGCGGCAGACCCTGCGTGATGTCATCGGCCGAGGCCACACCACCGGTGTGGAACGTACGCATGGTCAGCTGGGTGCCGGGCTCACCGATGGACTGGGCGGCGATGATGCCGACCGCCTCACCGATGTCGACGAGCTTGCCGGTGGCCAGCGAGCGGCCGTAGCACTTGGCACACGTACCCGTGCGGGCCTCACAGGTGAGGACCGAACGAACCTTGACCTCGGTGATGCCGGCGCGAACCAGCTCCTCGATCTTGACGTCGCCCAGGTCCTCGCCGGCGACCGCGAGAACCTCGCCGGTCGACGGGTGCTCGATGTCGACGGCAGCCGTGCGAGCGTACGCAGCGGTCTCGGCGTTGTCGTCCTTGACGACGACGCCGCCCGCCTCGACTCCGATGACCTTGGGCAGACCGCGCTCGGTGCCGCAGTCGTCCTCACGGATGATGACGTCCTGCGAGACGTCCACCAGACGACGGGTCAGGTAACCCGAGTCGGCGGTACGCAGCGCGGTGTCGGCCAGACCCTTACGAGCACCGTGGGTGGAGATGAAGTACTCCAGGACGGAGAGACCCTCGCGGAAGTTCGACTTGATCGGCCGCGGGATGATCTCGCCCTTCGGGTTGGCCACCAGGCCTCGCATGGCGCCGACCTGGCGGATCTGGTTGAAGTTACCCGAAGCACCCGAGGTGACCTGCATGTAGATCGGGTTCTTCTTGTCGAACGCCTTCTCCATGGCAGCACCGACGACCTTGGCGGCCTCGGTCCAGATCTCGACGAGCTCCTGACGGCGCTCCTCGTCGGTGACCAGGCCGCGCTCGAACTGCTTCTGCACCTTGGCAGCCTGCGTCTCGAAGGTCTCCAGGATCTCGGCCTTGTTCGGCGGCGTGGTGACGTCGTCGATGGAGACCGTGACACCCGAACGGGTGGCCCAGTGGAAGCCGTTGTCCTTGAGCGCGTCCAGCGACGCCGCGACCTCGACCTTGGTGTAACGCTCGGCCAGGTCGTTGATGATCGCGCCGAGCTGCTTCTTACCGACCTCGTAGTTCACGAAGGGGTAGTCGGCCGGCAGGGTGTCGTTGAAGATCACCCGGCCCAGCGTGGTCTCGAGCACGAGCGGGTTGCCTTCGGTCCAGCCCTCCGGCACGTCGTAGCCGATCGGCGGGACGATGTCGTCGAGGCGGATCTTGATCTTCGACTGCAGCGTGATCTCGAGGTGGTCGAAGGCCATGATGGCCTCGGCCGGGGACGAGAAGGCACGACCCTCGCCGGTCTCACCCTCGCGGTCGGAGGTGATGAAGTAGAGACCGATGATCATGTCCTGGGTCGGCATGGTGACCGGACGACCGTCGGACGGCTTGAGGATGTTGTTGGTCGAGAGCATCAGGATGCGAGCCTCGGCCTGGGCCTCCGCCGACAGCGGCAGGTGGACAGCCATCTGGTCACCGTCGAAGTCCGCGTTGAACGCGGTGCAGACGAGCGGGTGCAGCTGGATGGCCTTACCCTCGATCAGCTGCGGCTCGAAGGCCTGGATGCCGAGGCGGTGCAGGGTGGGCGCACGGTTCAGCAGAACCGGGTGCTCGGTGATGACCTCTTCGAGGACGTCCCACACGACCGGGCGAGCACGCTCGACCATCCGCTTGGCGGACTTGATGTTCTGAGCGTGGCTCAGGTCGACCAGGCGCTTCATCACGAACGGCTTGAACAGCTCCAGGGCCATCTGCTTCGGCAGACCGCACTGGTGCAGCTTGAGCTGCGGACCCGACACGATGACCGAACGGCCGGAGTAGTCGACGCGCTTACCGAGCAGGTTCTGACGGAAGCGACCCTGCTTGCCCTTGAGCATGTCGGAGAGCGACTTCAGCGGACGGTTGCCCGGCCCGGTGACCGGGCGGCCACGACGACCGTTGTCGAACAGCGAGTCGACGGCCTCCTGCAGCATCCGCTTCTCGTTGTTCACGATGATCTCGGGGGCACCGAGGTCGAGGAGACGCTTGAGGCGGTTGTTGCGGTTGATCACACGACGGTAGAGGTCGTTGAGGTCGGAGGTCGCGAAGCGGCCACCGTCGAGCTGCACCATCGGGCGCAGGTCCGGCGGGATGACCGGGACGGCGTCGAGCACCATGCCGGTCGGCTTGTTGCCGGTCTTGCGGAAGGCGTCGACGACCTTGAGGCGCTTGAGCGCGCGGACCTTGCGCTGACCCTTGCCGGTGGCGATGGTCTCGCGCAGGTTCTCGACCTCGGCCTCGATGTCGAAGTTCTCGAGGCGCTTCTGGATCGCCGTGGCGCCCATGTGGCCCTCGAAGTACTTCCCGAACCAGGTCTTCATCTCGCGGTAGAGCAGCTCGTCGCCCATGAGGTCCTGGACCTTCAGGCTCTTGAAGGTGTCCCAGACCTCGTCGAGACGGTTGACCTCACGCTCGGTGCGGTCGCGCAGCTGCTTCATCTCGCGCTCGGCGCCGTCCTTGACCTTGCGCTTGGCGTCGGACTTGGCGCCCTCGGCCTCGAGCGCGGCCAGATCGGTCTCGAGCTTCTTGGCGCGGTCGTTGATCGCCACGTCGAGCCGGCCGGTCAGCATCTTGCGCTGCTGGTCGACCTTGGCCTCGAGCGAGGACAGGTCGCGGTGACGCGAGTCCTCGTCGACCGAGGTGATCATGTACGCAGCGAAGTAGATGACCTTCTCCAGGTCCTTCGGAGCGAGGTCGAGCAGGTAGCCCAGCCGCGACGGAACGCCCTTGAAGTACCAGATGTGGGTCACCGGAGCGGCGAGCTCGATGTGGCCCATCCGCTCGCGGCGTACCTTGGAGCGGGTGACCTCGACGCCACAGCGCTCACAGATGATGCCCTTGAAGCGCACGCGCTTGTACTTGCCGCAGTAGCACTCCCAGTCCCGGGTGGGACCGAAGATCTTCTCGCAGAAGAGGCCGTCACGCTCGGGCTTGAGCGTGCGGTAGTTGATGGTCTCAGGCTTCTTGACCTCGCCGTGGCTCCACGCGCGGATCTCGTCCGCGGTGGCCAGGCCGATCTTGAGCTGATCGAAGAAGTTGACGTCGAGCACGGTGGCTTCCAGTTCCTTCGTTAGTTCTTGGAAAGTTCAAAGGGGACTGAGGGAGGGGAGGTACGCCGGGGCGTACCTCCCGCTCGTCAGACTTCCTCTACGGAAGAGGGCTCGCGACGGGAGAGGTCGATGCCGAGCTCCTCGGCGGCGCGGAAGACGTCTTCCTCCGCGTCACGAAGCTCGATCGCCGAACCGTCCTGGCTCAGCACCTCGACGTTCAGGCACAGCGACTGCATCTCCTTGACGAGAACCTTGAACGACTCCGGGATACCCGAGTCGGGGATGTTCTCGCCCTTGACGATCGCCTCGTACACCTTCACGCGGCCGGGCACGTCGTCGGACTTGATGGTGAGGAGCTCCTGCAGGGCGTAGGCGGCGCCGTACGCCTCCATCGCCCAGACCTCCATCTCACCGAAGCGCTGGCCACCGAACTGGGCCTTACCGCCGAGCGGCTGCTGGGTGATCATCGAGTATGGACCGGTCGAACGCGCGTGGATCTTGTCGTCGACCAGGTGGTGCAGCTTGAGGATGTACATGTAGCCCACGGCCACCGGCTCCGGGAACGGCTCGCCGGAGCGACCGTCGAAGAGGCGGGCCTTGCCGTCGGTGCCGACCACACGCCGACCGTCCCGGTTGGGGAGGGTCGCGCTGAGCAGGCCGGTGATCTCGTCCTCACGCGCACCGTCGAAGACCGGGGTGGCCACCTTGGTGCCCGGGTCGGCCTTGTCGGCGTGGATCTTGATGAGGCGCTGCTTCCAGGCGCTGTCCTCGGGGTCCTCGGAGAGGTTGAGGTCCCAGCCCTGCTTGGCGAGCCAGCCGAGGTGGAGCTCCAGGACCTGTCCGATGTTCATACGACGCGGAACACCGAGCGGGTTGAGCAGAACGTCGACCGGGGTGCCGTCCTCCATGAACGGCATGTCCTCGACCGGCAGGATCTTCGCGATGACGCCCTTGTTGCCGTGACGGCCGGCGAGCTTGTCACCCACGGAGATCTTGCGCTTCTGCGCCACGTAGACCCGAACCAGCTGGTTCACGCCCGGGGGCAGCTCGTCGCCCTCCTCACGGTCGAAGACGCGGACACCGATGACGGTGCCCTCCTCGCCGTGCGGAACCTTCATCGAAGTGTCGCGGACCTCGCGCGCCTTCTCACCGAAGATCGCGCGGAGCAGGCGCTCCTCCGGGGTCAGCTCGGTCTCGCCCTTCGGGGTGACCTTGCCGACCAGGATGTCACCGGTGGTGACCTCGGCGCCGATGCGGATGATGCCGCGCTCGTCGAGGTCGGCCAGCATCTCCTCGGAGACGTTCGGGATGTCCCGGGTGATCTCCTCCGGCCCCAGCTTGGTGTCGCGGGCGTCGACCTCGTGCTCCTCGATGTGGATCGAGGTGAGGTAGTCCTGCTGCACCAGACGCTGGGAGAGGATGATCGCGTCCTCGTAGTTGTGGCCCTGCCACGACTGGAAGGCGACCAGGAGGTTGGCACCCAGCGCCATCTCGGCACCCTGGGTCGCCGGACCGTCGGCCAGCGGGGAGCCGACCTCGACCCGGGCGCCCTCGTCGACCAGCGGCTGCTGGTTGACGCAGTTGCCCTGGTTGGAGCGCTCGAACTTCGCGAGCTTGTACGAGGTGTAGGTGCCGTCGTCGTTGAGGGTCTCGATCAGGTCGGAGGAGACCTCCTTGACCACACCGGCCTTCTTCGCGACGAGCACGTCACCGGCGTCGACAGCCGCGCGGTACTCGATGCCCGTGCCGACCAGCGGCGAGTCGCTGCGGACCAGCGGCACCGCCTGACGCTGCATGTTGGCGCCCATGAGCGCACGGTTGGCGTCGTCGTGCTCGAGGAAGGGGATCAGCGCGGTCGCGACCGACACCATCTGGCGCGGCGAGACGTCGATGTAGTCGACCTCGTCGGCCAGGAGCTCGGAGACCTCACCGTCGCGCTGGCGGACCAGCACGCGCTCGGTCGCGAACTTCATGTTCTCGTCGACAGCCGCGTTGGCCTGCGCGATGACGTAGCGGTCCTCGTCGTCGGCGGTCAGGTAGTCGATCTTGTCGGTGACGACACCGTTCTCGACCTTGCGGTAGGGCGTCTCGACGAAGCCGAACGGGTTGATCCGGCCGAAGGAGGCCAGCGAACCGATCAGACCGATGTTGGGACCTTCAGGGGTCTCGATCGGACACATCCGGCCGTAGTGCGACGGGTGGACGTCTCGGACCTCCATGCCGGCGCGGTCACGGGAGAGACCACCCGGGCCGAGAGCCGACAGACGCCGCTTGTGCGTCAGGCCCGCGAGCGGGTTGTTCTGGTCCATGAACTGCGACAGCTGCGAGGTGCCGAAGAACTCCTTCAGCGCAGCGACCACGGGACGGATGTTGATCAGGGACTGCGGCGTGATCGCCTCGACGTCCTGGGTCGTCATCCGCTCGCGCACCACGCGCTCCATACGAGCAAGGCCCGTACGCAGCTGGTTCTGGATCAGCTCGCCGACCGTACGCATCCGGCGGTTGCCGAAGTGGTCGATGTCGTCAGCGGCGACCTCGGTGATGCCGGCCGGCATCTCGAGCTGCGCACGCCCGTCGTGCAGCGCGACGATGTACTTGATCGTCGCGACGATGTCGTCGACGGTCAGGGTCTGCTGGTCGAAGGCCTCGGTCAGACCGAGCTTCTTGTTGACCTTGTAGCGACCGACCTTGGCGGTGTCGTAGCGCTTCGGGTTGAAGTAGTAGTTGTTCAGCAGCGTCTGCGCGGCCTCACGCGTCGGGGGCTCGCCCGGGCGCAGCTTGCGGTAGATGTCGAGCAGCGCGTCGTCCTGAGCGGTGGTGCTGTCCTTCTCGAGGGTCAGCATCATCGACTCGTACTCGCCGAACTCCTCGCGGATCTGCTCGTTGGTCCAGCCGAGGGCCTTGAGCAGCACCGTGACGTTCTGCTTGCGCTTGCGGTCGAGGCGGACGCCGACCAGGTCGCGCTTGTCGATCTCGAACTCGAGCCAGGCGCCGCGGCTGGGGATCAGCTTGGCGGTGTAGATGTCCTTGTCGGACGTCTTGTCGGCGGTGCGCTCGAAGTAGACGCCCGGGGACCGGACGAGCTGCGAGACGACAACACGCTCGGTGCCGTTGATGACGAAGGTGCCCTGCTCGGTCATGAGCGGGAAGTCGCCCATGAAGACCGTCTGGCCCTTGATCTCGCCGGTGTCGTTGTTGGTGAACTCCGCCGAGACATAGAGAGGCGCGGAGTAGGTGAAGTCCTTCTCCTTGCACTCCTCGACGGTGTACTTGGGGTCGTAGAAGACAGGGCTCTCGAACGAGAGGGACATCGTCTCCGAGAAGTCCTCGATCGGGGAGATCTCCTCGAAGATCTCCTGTAGACCGGACTTGTGAGACACGTCCTCCCCCGCTGCTTCGCGGGCGGCGACCTGCTCCTGCCAGCGCTCGTTACCGATCAGCCAGTCGAAGCTGTCGGTCTGGAGGGCGAGGAGCTTGGGAAGCTCGAGAGGCTCTGAGATCTTAGCGAAAGAGATGCGGCGAGGGGTGGAGTCACCCGACGAGGTGCGCGCGGCCAAGAGGAATCCTTCGACAAGGTTCGCAGGTGGATTCGCGCTGCCGACCACCGAGCAGCCACCGGGCAGGCTGAGGGGCATATGAAGGCATGCGCAAAGCGCCATCGTACGGCACAAAAGCGCACTTCACAACACCGGGCCCAATTAAAAGTCCGGCGTACCTTCATTCACACCTGCGGCGCTCGAGCGTCGGCGTTGTTGGTGCAGTGCCATTGTCGAGCATCGCGGATGATCATGCGCCCCATCGGCACCCCGGGTCAAGCATCCGCGCCAATCGGTCCGACCCACGGAAAAGTTATTCCAATCACTTGACAGGTAGCGCAAAGGCCCGGAATGCCGGGCCGGGCCGGCAACTAGTCCTGGCTGGGCTGGGTCTCGACCTTGTCCACCAGCCACTCGTCGCCGACCTTGGCCATCGTGAGCATCGCGTACTCCTGGTAGCCGATCGGGGTGCTCCGCTGGGCGTTGGTGACCTGACGGTCGACCAGCACGAGGATCTGCACGGTGTCCTCGGAGACCCGGATGACGCCGGCGTCGACCGGGGCGAGCGTCTTCACCACGGTCTTCGTCTCGGGGACGTTGTCGACGAGCACCGCGAAGAGCCGGTCGTAGTCCTCGCGGTAGTCCTTCGTCATCACGTCGTGAGCCTTGCTCTTCGACTCGTCCATCTTGCTGTAGTCGTAGGAGAGCAGCGGGACGGCGGCCTTCTTCGCCGCCTCGAGCGCCTCGGCGCCCTGCTCCTCGACGAGAAGCTTGTGGTTGCGGGTGATCTGCTTGCCCACCGCACCCTCGACGGTGCTGGTCGTGACGTTGTTGTTGGCGACGGTGCTGACCTTGTCCTGCCCGAAGAAGACCACACCGGCAGCGACGACCGCGGCCAGGGCGAGCGCGCCGGCGGCGACCAGTCCCCAAGTCGGGAGCAGCGGCAGCGTACGTCCGGTGGTCGCACTCTCCTCGGTGTCGGGCTCCTCGTCGGCAGGCTCCTCGTCGGCAGGCTCGTCGTCGGCAGCTGCGTCGGCCGCCACCGCGGCGTCGGCGGTCTCCTCGTCGGCCTCACTGTCCTCGTCCTCGGCCGCAGCCTCCTCGAGAGCGGCCAGCTCCGCGTCGTACGCAGCCCGCTTCTTCTCGTCCAGCAGGACCGCGGCGGCATCGTTGAGGGTGCGGAAACGGCGGTCGGTGGGGTCCAGGTCGGCGATCGCGGACTTCCATGCCGCGCGGATGTCGTCGGTGGCGGCATCGGGCTCGACGTCGAGCAGGTCGTACCAGGTCGGACTAGTCATCGTGGAACTCATGGTGTCACCCCTTCGCTGCTTTCCGAAGTAGGAGCTTCCTCGGCGGGGTACCAGTCGTCGACCAGCCACTTCCCGTTCTGCTTCACCAGCTCCACCTCCGTACGGGCGAGCTGACGCGCCGCCTCGACGCGCTCCTCGGAGCCCTCGGACTTCGGGTAGCTGATCGCCAGCTCGGCGACGACGAGCACGGTCGCGCTGTCCTCGTCGAGGCCGGCGACGCCCGTGCTGTGCACGCTCGTGGTGCGACCGACGCCCTGCTGGACGACAGTGGCCTCGGCGAAGGCGACGTTGCCCAGGAAGCTCTTCTCGAACTTCGGGGTCAGCAGCTCACCCACCCGCTCGCGATACTTCGGCATCGTCTTCTTGTCGCTGCCGACGTCATCGGGACCGTAGGTGTTGACCCGGCCGACGAACTTGTCGGCCGCCGCCATCACCTGCTCGCGCTGGCTCACCACCGACTCGTCGGCGCCGCGGGTCAGCTGCCAGCCGACGTAGCCGACGGCAGCCAGGATCACGGCGATCAGCAGGGCCAGTACGCCCCAGCGGAGCAGTGCGCCCCGGTTCGCGGTCGCCTGGTCGGTCTCTGCGCCGGTCTCCGTGTCGGGTCCGGGGTCGGTCGTGGTGCTCAAGACGGATCACTCTCTGTGGTCAGCGGCTCCAGGAGCCATTTCCAAGCATCAACACCGTACGCCGAGGGCGGATCGGTCGATGCAGCAGCGTTCCGGGCCCCGACCCCGGTCGGCTGCGTGGTGGTCAGGGGTCCGGCTACTCGGTCTCCATCGGCTGCAGGTAGAGCCACTTCCAGGCGTCCTCGCCGTAGGAGGCGGGAGCGGCGGTCGACACCGTGGTGTCCTCGGCCTCGCCCCAGGTGAGCTCGCCGGTGTCCGGGTCGAAGCTGGCGATCGAGTCGGTGCCACCGACGGCCGCACGCGGCACCTGGCTGGAGCCACGAGGGTTCGACTTGCTCGGGTCCTCTGTGCAGGAGACCTCCGTGTTGAACGGACGGCTCTGCAGATCCAGCGGGCTGCGCTTCTTGGTGCTCTCGTAACCCTGCTTGCACGGCGCCTGGCTGGTCAGGGCCAACCCGAAGTGAGCCTGGGCGAGGCCGGGGTGGCCGACGTCGACGACCGCGAAGCTGCCCTCGACGACGACCGGGAAGATCGAGAGCAGGTGCCTGACGCCGGGCAGGTTCTTCCGGACGACCTTGCCGGTCACCAGCACCTCGTTGAGGAGCTCGCCGATCTCCACCCCGTTCTGCTCAAGGAACTGGCGCAGCTCGATGGAGCCGGCCGAGCCGCTCTGGATCAGCCTGATCAGGTCCTTGTTGGAGCCGGCCAGGGTGCCGGTGAACAGCTCCAGGTCGGTCGCGAACGACTTGATCGCCGAGCTGCTGTCCAGCTGACCCTGGAGGACCGTGTTGCTGTCCCGGATCAGCTGGGTGGTGAGGGCGAAGTTCTGGTCGGCGGTCTCCACGAAGGCAGTGCCGGTGTCGATGATGGTCTGCAGGTCCTGACCGGTGCCGGCGAAACCCTTGCCGAGCTCGTCGATGGTCGTGGTGAGCGCCTTCTGGTCGACCGAGTTCACCGTCGTGGTGACGTCCTCGAGGAGCTTCTCGGTCGGCAGCGGCGTGGTCGTCGCGGCGCGGGCGATCTCGGAGCCGTCCTCGAGGTAGGGGCCGCCCTTGGACTGCGGCTGGAGCTCGACGTACTGCTCACCGACGGCCGAGCGGTTGCCGACCACGGCGAGGCTGTCCGCCGGGATCTTGTCCCGCCAGCCCTTGTCGATCTTCAGGGTCACGTCGACACCGCTGCGGTTGAGCACCAGCTCACCGACCTGGCCGATCTTGACGCCTCGGTAGTCGACCTCGGCGTCCTCGTAGATGCCGCCGGACTGCTCGAAGTGGGCCATCACGACGTAGTGGTCCTTGACGAACAGGGACCCCAGGCGGGCGTAGCGCGCACCGACGAAGCTGACCCCGACGAGGGTGATCAGCAAGAAGACCATCAGCTGCATCTTCGTACGGCGGGTGATCATGAGACGCCCTCCTGGTGAGTGTTGCTCGAGGTGCTCAGCGCGGGGATCATCAGCGAGGTCAGCCCCGGGTCGAGCTCCTTGCTCAGCTCGTCGTACGTCACCGCATGCGTCCCCGGTGCCGCACCGGCACGGCAGAACAGGAGCAGTACGCACCCGGAGCCGTCCTCGGTGGTGCTCCCGCCGTTGGACGAGGGGGCCCCGAGCCCGAGCAGCCCGTCGAGGGTCTTCCCGATCGAACCCAGCACGCCCGTCACGCATGCCTGGGGCGCCGAGGAGGACTGTCCGGTCAGCACCTCCTGGCAGGTGTCGATGGCGCTGGCCAGCCCGCCGTCCTTGCAGACGTTCGTGAGGTTGTTGAGCCAGTCGAGAGCGGTCTCCTCGTCCGGATACGTCTTGAGCTTCCGGTTGATCTCCTCGAGACCCCAGCAGACGGTGTCGCCGACCCTAGGCGCGTTCTGGAGCAGCGTGTCGAGGTTGAGGTCGACGGTGACGTCGAGGTTGACGAAGTCACCCATGTGCAGGTTGCGCGCGGCCTGCGGCGAACCACCGACCGCGGCGTCGACGAATGGATAGGTGAGGATCGTGTTCATCGCCCGGACGAAGTCGTCGCCGGAGTCGGCCAGGTTCGACAGGACCGGCCTGAGGTCCTTGATGATGCCGATGGTGTTGTCCTTGGACGCCCGGATGACGCGTACGCCGGTGTCTCCGAGCCGCTCCAGGGCCTTGAGCATCTTCACGAGGTCGGCCCGCTGCTCGTCGAGGCTGGAGAGCGCCGAAGGCAGCTCGTCGAGGGCAGCGTCGATGGAGCCCATCTGCGCGTTGGTGGCCTTCGCCAGCGCATCGAGCGCCTCGATCGCCGCGACGATCTTCTCCTTGTTGTTGTCGAGGTCGCGCGCCAGCTTCTCCACCTGGTGGAGTACGGAGCGGGCGGAGTCCTCACGGCCGGCGAGCGCCTTGTTGAGCTCGGTCGAGATCGTCTTCAGCTGAGCCACGCCACCACCGTTGAGCAGCAGGCTCAGCGCACTGAAGACCTCTTCGATCTCCGGGTTGCGGCCGGTCTGCGACAGCGGGATGGTCGAGCCGTCGGCGAGCTTGGACGAATCGGGCTCGGCCGGCCGCTCCAGCGAGACGAACTTCTCGCCCAGCAGGGAGGTCTGCTGGATCGACGCACGGGCGTTGCTCGGCAGGCTGACGTTCTTCTTCAACAGCATCTCGACGGTGGCGACGCCGTCGTCGAGCCAGATCTTGTTGATCTTGCCGACGTCGATGTCCTCGAGCTTGACGGTCGACTGGGGCACCAGGTCGAGGGTGTCCTCGAACTGCGCGGTGACCGAGATCGCGTCGCTACCCGCGTCCACCCCACCCGGGAGCGGCAGGTCGTAGACGGAGAAGGTGCCGCAGCCGGTCAGCATCAGGGCGCCGGCGATCACGCCGACGAATGCCTGGAGGGCGCGCTTCATCGTTTCACCTCCACCAGGCCGCCGAGCGACATGTCATAGGGCACTCCGTAGGACGAACCCGTGCCGAGCCCGATCGCCGCGGAGCGGTTCAGCCCCGGCATCTGCCGGATCTGCGAGCAGATCTCGGCGCTGCTGCCGTCGGTCGCCTGGTCCACGAGGCTGCACAGGAAGGAGGCCGGGTTCTCGATGATCTCGTCGAGGATCATGGTGATGTTGGCGTTGGTGTCGAGCGTGGCCGTCTCCGGGTTGTAGGCCAGGCCCAGGTTGTTGAGCGCCAGCGGAGCGGTCCGGAGGCTCTCGTCGAGCGCCTTGCGCTGCTTCACGAGGACCTTGCCGATCCGGTTGAGGCTCTGGATGTCCTCGCGCAGGATCGCCTTGTTGTCCCGGACGAACTGGGTGACCTTGTTCAGCGCCACCGAGAGGTTCTTCATCGACGCGGCGAGCTCTTCGCGCTCACCCTCCAGCATCGAGGAGACCTCGGCGAGCGCCTGGGCGAAGTCGCGTACGGTCTTGTCGTTCTCGGCGAGCGTGCCGATGAAGCCTTCGAGCTGCTCGGCCGAGTCGAAGAACTGCTCGTCGCGGTTGTCGAGCACCTTGGTCAGCTTGCCGAGGTCGCCGACGGTCGAGTTGATCTTCTCGCCCTGGCCGCCGAGGTTCTTCGCGGTCTGCTGCAGCAGGTCGGTGAGGGCGCCGTTCTTGTTGGCTCCGTCCGGACCGATCGCGACCACGAGGTCGTCGACGCTGGAGTAGATCTGGTCGAGCTCGACCGGGACCGAGGTCTTGTCGGTGCTCAGCACCGCACCGTCGGCCAGCTTCTTGCCGCCGTCGTAGGCCGGCGTGACCTGGACGTAGCGGTCGCCGACGATCGACGGCGAGATGATCACGGCCTTGGCGTCCGCGGGCAGGTCGACGTCGCTCTTGTATTCCAGGGTGACCTTCACGTCGGTGCCGTTCGGCTCGACCGAGGTCACCTTGCCGACGGCGACGCCGAGCACGCGCAGGTCGCTGCCCTCATAGAGCGAGACCGTACGCGGGAAGTGCGCCACGAGCGTCTTCTCACCGGTGTCGCGGACCAGCGCCCAGGCGCCGACCCCGAGGACGAGAGCACCGATGATGATCGGAACAATTACCTTGTTCATGGGGTCCTCCCAGTGAGAGCCGGAACGGGAGGCATGTTCTGGATGTAGGTGTCCCACCAGGGGCCGTTGCCCAGGGTGTTGTTGAAGACCTTGTAGAACGGCGCCATCAGCCGCAGGGACTTCTCGAGGTTCTCCTCGTTCTTCGTGAAGACGTCGAGGATCACGTCGAGGCTCTCCAGCGCCGGCTTGAGGTCGGCACGGCTGTCGTCGACCAGCTGGGAGAGCTCCTTCGAGAGCAGCTGGGTCGAGAGCAGCAGGTTGTGGACCGCCTCGCGGCGCTCGACCAGCGCAGCGAAGAGCTGGTTGGCGTCGTTCATCAGCGTGATCAGGTCCTCGTCGCGCTCGTCGAGCACCTTCGTCACCCGGTCGAGCTGGGTGAGCAGCGACTCGATGCGCTCGTCCTTGGCGGCGAGGTTGCGGGAGAGGTCGGAGACGCCGGTGAGGGCGGCCTGGAACTCCTCCGGCGTCGACCGGGTCAGGTCGGCGAGCGTGGTGAGCGCCGCGGCGAGCTGGTCCTTGTCGATGTTGGCGGAGGTGTCGGCCAGCCCCTCGAAGGCCTCGACCACGTCGTAGGGAGACTCCGTGCGGTCGACCGGGATGGTGGCTCCCGCCTTCATCTGGCCCTCTCCGGCCGGCTGCAGCTCGAGGAACATGTCGCCGAGCAGCGTCTTCACGCGTACGCCGGCTCCCGAGTTCTCACCGAAGTTGACCTTCTCGCGGATCTTGAAGCCGACCTTGACCTGGTTGCCGTCCAGCTCGATCGAGTCGACCTTGCCGACCCGGACGCCCGCCACGCGGACCTCGTCGCCGGCCTTGAGGCCACCGGCCTCGGAGAAGTTGGCGTAGTAGGTGGTGCCACCACCGATCAGCGGCAGGCTGTCGGCCTTGAACGCCATCACCAACAGCATGACGAGGACGGCGATCGAGACGGCGCCGATCTTGACTGGGTTACGTTCGCGGAAGGGAATCATCCGAGGTTGCACCTCGCTTGACCGGGCTCGTAGAGCGGAATCTCGAGGTCCTTGCCCTCAGGGTCTCGGATCGTGCCCCGCAGACCGCACAGGTAGAAGTTGAACCAACCGCCGTAGCTGGCCGTCGCGCCGATCTTGTCCAGCTTGATCGGCTGGAGCTCGAGGGCGTCGTCGAGCTGGCGCTTGTCCTTGGCCACCTCGTCGGAGAACCTCCGGGCCTGGCGCAGGTCCTCCAGGAGCGGGTCCTTCGCCTCGTGCACCAGGTCGGCGGTCTCCACGGAGAGCGCCGAGATCTGGTCCAGGGAGCCGAGGATCGCCTCGCGGTCGTTGTTGAGACCGCCGACGAAGTCGCGGAAGGTCACGATCAGGCTGGAGAGCTCCTTCTCGCGGTCGCCCACGTGCTCGAGCACCTCGGTGAGGTTGTCGATCAGAGCGTTGATGACCTGGTCCTTCTCGGCCAGCGTCGAGGTCAGCGAGGCGGTGTGGGAGAGCAGGCTCTCCAGCGTGCCGCCCTCGCCCTGGAAGACCTGGACGATCTCGTAGGACAGGGTGTTGACGTCGTTGGGCGACAGCGCCTGGAACAGCGGCTTGAACCCGTTGAAGAGCACGGTCAGGTCGAGCGCCGGGTGGGTCTGCCCGACCGGGATGGTCTGGCCCTCCTGCAGGGCGGAGGAGTCGCCCACCAGCTGGTTGGTCAGCGCCAGATAGCGCTGGCCGATCAGGTTGCGGTACTTGATCGTCGCCTCGGTCGTGGTCGCGATCTGCTGCGCGCTGTCGACCGTGAAGGTGACCACCGCGCTGCGGGCGTCGTCGGAGATCTCGATGCCCTTGACCGAGCCGACCTTGACCCCGGAGATGCGTACGTCGTCGCCCTTGTTCACACCGGTGACGTCGGTGAAGACGGCCTTGTACTCATCGGTCTGCCCGAAGGTGACGTTGCCGATGGTGATCGCAAGCAGGCCGGTGGCCAGGGTCGTGACGATCACGAAGATCACCAGCTTCCAGAAGTCCTGGAAGGTCTTGGCGTCGAAGAGCTTCACTGCGCTCATTCGTACGTCACCTCAGCTCCACGTGCGGCCGGACCGAGCAGCAGCCCGCCGAGGTCCGGGACCTCACTGGCGGTCATGCCCATGCCGGGGGCGAACAGCTCGTTGATGACATCGGTCTCGGCCGACGTGCCGACGTAGGACAGGGCCGAGTAGCCGGTCGTCCCGGTGGCGGAGCGCATGACACCCTTTCCGGTGGGCTCGTCGACGCCGTCGTTCTTGTTGGGGAACGGCGCGAACGGCTTCTTCTGGCTCCAGGACGCGTTCGGCATCTCACCGCAGTAGGGGCCGCTGTCCTCGCCGTAGCGCGGCTTGTCCTTGGTCGAGTAGGGACGCGACTGGTGCGGCAGCGTCTCCAGCGTGATATGGACGGTGTTGTTGCGGAACACTTCGGTGAACTCGTCGGTCAGGATGTCCATGCCACCGATGAGGCACGGGAACATCGGGGCGTAACGGGCCAGCGTCTGGGTGACCGGCCGACCGACCTCGCCGACCTGGATCAGCGTGTCGCCGTTGTCGTCGAGGAACTTGTCGGCGGTGTTGGAGAACGCGGTGACGTCGGTCAGCATCTTGTTGAGCTCCACCTCGCGGTCCTCGAGCGTGGTCGCGGTGACGATGGTGTTGCGCAGGATCTGACCGATCTCCGGGAGCACGGCCTGGTAGGTGCCGGAGACCTCCGTGGCGAGCTCGAGGTCCTCGATCAGCGCCGGGATCTCGGGGTTCAGCCGCTTCAGGTAGGAGTCGAGGGTGTCGAGCGACTCCCCGAGCTTGTCGCCGCGACCCTCGAGGGCGGTGGCGAGCGCGTTGAGCGTGTTGTTGAGGTCGGCCGGCTGGATCGTCCGCAGCAGCGGGTAGAGGTCACGCAGCACGGCCTGGACCTCGGTGGCCATCTTGGTCTTCTCGATGACCGCACCGGCCTGGATCGGCTCGGTGAAGTCGGTGTCGGGCGGGACCAGCGAGACGTACTTCTGGCCGAAGAGAGTCTTGGGGAGGATCGCGCCGGTCACGTCCGGGTGGACCTTGCTGATCTCCTCGGGGAACAGCCCCAGGGTCAGCTCGGCACCCTCGTCGGTCGGCTTCATGTCGAGGACCTCGCCCACGATCAGGCCACGGACCTTGACGTCGGCGCGCTCGGGGAGCTGCAGACCGACGCGGTCGGCCTTGAGGGTGATCTCCTCGAACTGTCCGAACCGGTTGGTGAACTGCGCCCAGGTCAGGACGAGCGCGGCCAGGAGCAGCGCGAGGAAGAGGATCCCGAGGATCTTGCCCTTCTGCCGGCCCCAGGCGAGTGCGACGGCGCTGCGCTTGTGCGGCGTGGGCAGGTCGTGATGGACCTCGTCGCGAGCGAGTGTCTGAGTCATCCCGCCAACCTCACTGTCGTCGTGCTGCCCCAGATCGCCATCGAGAGCATCAGGTCGAGCACGGAGACGGCGACGATGCTCGTACGCACCGCCTTACCGACCGCGACACCGACCCCTGCGGGGCCGCCGGAGGCGTTGTAGCCGTGGTAGCAGTGGATCAGGATCACCACGACGGCGAAGATCAGCACCTTGCCGAAGGACCACAGCACGTCGACGGGCGGCAGGAACGTGTTGAAGTAGTGGTCGTACGTCCCCGCACTCTGGCCGTAGAAGAGGATCACTGTGAACCGGGTGGCGACGTAGGAGGAGAGCAGGCCGACCACGTAGAGCGGCACGATCGCGATCAGGCCGCCGATCATCCGGGTGGTCACCAGGAACGGCAGCGACGGGATCGCCATCACCTCGAGGGCATCCACCTCTTCGGAGATGCGCATCGCGCCGAGCTGGGCGGTGAAACCGCAGCCGACCGTCGCCGCGAGCGCGATGCCGGCGACCAGCGGCGCGATCTCACGGGTGTTGAAGTAGGCCGACACGAAGCCGGAGAACGCCGAGGTGCCGAGCTGGTCGAGTGCGGTGTAGCCCGACAGGCCGACCTGGGCACCGGTGAAGAAGGTCATCGCCAAGATCACGCCGACGGTGCCGCCGATGACGGCCAGCGCCCCCGACCCGAGGGTGACCTCGGCGAGGATCCGGAGGATCTCCTTCTTGTAGCGCCTCAGTGTGCGCGGAAACCACGCGATCGCGCGCAGGTAGAAGCCGAGCTCGTCACCGAGGTGGTCGAGGCTCTTGGCAGGCTTCTGGTAGATCGCCTTGATGTTCGCCATCCGTCTCGCCTCCTATCCGGACTTGCTCGGGATGATCTGCAGGAAGATCGCAGACATCACGAAGTTCACGATGAACAGCAGCAGGAACGTGATGACGACCGACTGGTTCACGGCGTCGCCGACACCCTTGGGGCCACCGCCGGCGTTCATGCCCATGTAAGAAGCCACGATCGCCGCGATCAGACCGAACACGAGCGCCTTCGCCAGGCCCTGCCACAGGTCGGCCATCTGCGCGAGCGCGGTGAAGCTGGCCAGGTAGGCACCCGGGGTGCCGCCCTGGATGATGACGTTGAAGACGTACCCGCCCATGACGCCGACGATCGAGACCAAACCGTTGAGGAAGACCGCGATCATCATGCAGGCGAGAACACGCGGGACCACCAGCCGCTGGATCGGGTCGATGCCCAGAACCATCATGGCGTCGAGCTCTTCGCGGATCTTCCGAGCACCGAGGTCGGCGGCGATCGCCGAGCCGCCGGCACCCGCGACCAGCAGGGCGGTCGCGATCGGGGCAGCCTGCTGGACGACCGCGAGGACCGCGGCCGATCCCACGAAGGACTGCGCACCGAACTGGGCCACGAGGCCACCGACCTGGAGCGCGATGACCGCGCCGAAGGGGATCGCGACCAGCGCGGTCGGGACGATCGTCACCGACGCGATGAACCACGCCTGCTGGATGAACTCTCGGAACTGGAAGGGGCGCCGAAACACGGCGCGCCCCACGTCCAGACCGAACGCGAAGAGCGAGCCAGCGGTCCCGATCGGTTTCAGGACCCTGGCGGCGGTCATGGATGACATCAGTGAGGAGCCTCTGTGGGGTCTGCTGTTTTCACACCACCGGGGGCCATGGCCGCGTCTGCTCGGAACGACCCCGGCGGCGGGGTGACACCGTTCTCTCGGCACCAGGCGCCCGGCGGACGCTGGTACTTGCGCGGAATGCCGTTGGACGGCTCCAGCTGCATCGGGATCGGCGGCAACGGCGGCAGACCCATGTCCTTCTCCGCAGCCAACTCATCGGCGTCCTTCTCCTCCGACATACCGATCGGGCCGATCGTCTGAGC
>NZ_JBHXNY010000025.1:0-55619 GCF_042719275.1 Nocardioides sp. NPDC058538
TGGTGTCCTCCGCGGTGGCCCCCCCCCCCTGGCGGGCGCTCCTTCCCGCCCCCCCTCGGCGAGGTTTTGGTCAGCTGAGGGTCATGGTGGGCTCTCCGTTGGCGTTGAGCCCGGTGCCGTGGGTGCATGTGCCGGACCTCGGCGCGCCGCCGTTGTAGGCCTGGCGCAGGCAGTTGCGCAGGGCGAGCTGGCCCCAGTAGTTCGGGTGCAGACTCTCCTGGATGTAGTAGTTGCCGCTCGTGGTGGAGACGGTGCGGATCTGGTTGACCCACTCGGTCTTGTCGACGGCACCGGAGGCCCGCCAGCTGGAGACCCCCTTCTCCTCGAGGAGACCCACGGTGTTCTCGCACAGACGGCGGCCGGCGAACGCACCAGAGACGTCGATCGTCTTGATGTTGGTCAGCCCGGAGTCGGTCGCCGCACCCGAGATCGCGTTGTTGATCGTCGGCAGGATCGTGTTGTACGCGTAGTCGGCGTCCGCGTTCCAGAAGCCGCAGCCGCCGGTGTTCTGGCGGGAGTAGCCGGACTCGCTGTAGCGGTAGACCGATGAGGTCGCCAGCGGCGAGGGCACGTTCTGGACGATCAGGGTCCACGCGTTGTCCGCATAGCCCGCGTCGCGCATGGCGGTGCGTACGTTCTGGAAGGCGGTGGCGATCCTCGCGCGAACCGCCGCGACATTGCCTGCCGCCATCGCGTTGGTCACGACCGAGTCGTCCTTGCAGTAGTCCTTGAGCCATGAGGGCGAGGTCAGAAAGTTCTGGACGCACTGGGTGACGATGGCGGCGAAGTTGAAGTCGTTGCCGCCGATGCCGATCGTCACTGCTTTCACGTTGTGGCTCGCTGCGAAGCTCTGCAGCATGAGGGCTTGGCCCTGCTTGCCGCCGGTGGAGTAGAAGTCGACGCCGGGCTTGAAGTAGCCCTCGCTGGTGGTCGTCGTGGCGACCTTCGCGCCCGAGCAGGCCAGGTTGAGCCCGCTCACGCCACCGCCGATGTACGCCTCAGCGGCCGTGCTGCGGTGGCACCGGTTGATCGTCTCGGCCGTGTGAGTGGCGTTGTCGAAGTAGGTCGCGCTGCCGCCCGCGTCGATCAGCGACTCGCCGGAGTTGCTGTTTCCGGCCCAACGGCCGGCCTCACCGGAGACGTAGCTGTCACCCACGGTGACCATCCATGGTGTGCCGCTGCCGGGGCCGTCGGCCTGTGCGGGAGAGGCCATCAACGATGTTGCCGAGAGCAGGGACGCGGGTAGGAGAAGGGTCGCGGCGACCTTGGCGACACGGGTGGTGAGACGCGGCACGGAAACCTCCGGTTGGTCTGGGACGGGCTTCCGCGGTGCGGAGCCGCCTCAGGCTAGTGACGTACGTCACCCCGGGGAATGGCTGGGAAGTAATACCTGTCGGCCCGAAGGTTAATTCTTCGGTGATGCCCTCGAGCGACCTGAGTTCTTCCGGTGTCAGGTGCCGAGGACCTGAAGGGTGGATCCCTCGCGGCCCTTGGCCACTGCCAGCTGGGTGGGGATGCGCTCGCGCATCTCGGTGACGTGGCTGACCACGCCGATGATGCGCCCGCCCTCGCGGAGGGTGTCGAGGACGTCGAGCACGTCATCGAGGGTGTCGGCATCGAGGGAGCCGAAGCCCTCGTCGACGAAGAGGGTGTCGAGCATCTGGCCGCCGGCCTCGTTCATGATCACGTCGGCCAGGCCGAGCGCCAGAGCGAGCGAGACCACGAAGGTCTCGCCACCCGACAGAGTCGCCGGGTCCCTCGACTCGCCGGACCAGTCGTCGCGGACCATCAGCGCGAGGCCCCCGCGGCGGTCGCCGGCGCCCTTGGCCGCGGAGTGCTCCAGGGCGTAGCGCTGGTCGCTCATCTTCGCCAACCGCTCGTTGGCGGCCGCGACGACCTGGGTGAGGCGGTAGGCGACGACATAGGCCGACAGACTCATCTGGAGCTGGTTGTCGCTGCTCTTCCCCTCGGCGAAGGAGGCGATCCGCGCGGCGACCTCGAGGTCGTCGCGTACGGGGGCCCAGGCCGAGAGCGCGCGGGTCAGGTCGCGCTGCAGGGAGTCGAGGCGGGCGGCACGGGTGGCGGCGGTGTCGGCCGCCGAGCGGGCGGCGTCGGCGGCGTCGGCGGCCTTGCGGTGGGCGGTGGTGAGCGCGGGCAGGTCCGGCTCCTCGGTGGCCAGGGTCTCGGCGGCGCCGGGGGAGTCGAGGGTCGCTCGGGCGGCAGCCAGGCTGTCGGCGTACGTCTTGATCTGGCTGTTCAGTGCCGCGACCCGCTCCGGCGGGAGCGCGGCTGCGAGGGCACTCTCGGGGGTGTCGAAGCCGGCCCTGACCGCGGTGGCGGTGAGGGTGCGCTCGGCGGCGGCGAGCGCCTCGGCGGCGCGGGTGGCGGCCTCGAGGCGCTCGAGGCTCGTGGTCGCCGCGCGGTGATCGCGCTCGAACGCGGTGAGCACGGAGTCGAGATCCGGGTGGTCGCCACGGACGTCGGTCAGCTGCTCCTCCAGACGCTCGCGTTCGTCGGTGAGGTGACGCAAAGTGGTCTCGAGCTCGGCGGCTCGGGTCTCCAGCCCGGCACGGAGGGTCGCCGAGCGGGCCCGGGTCTCCTCGGCGGCGGTGAGCTGGGCGCGCAGGCTCGGTTCGCGGGCAGCGGTACGCTCCAGACCGGCCAGACGCTCGCCCATCGACGCGGCCGCCTCGTCGGTCTCCCCAGCAGCCTCCTGGGCGAGCTGGAGACGGGTGGTGAGGTCGCGCACGTGCTGGTCGCGGGCGTGCTCCTCGGCGCTGGCGTTGTCGTAGGTCGCCTGGGCTGCCTTCTCGGCAGCCGCGTCAGGGGCGCCGTCGGCGGGGGAGGCCTTGTGGGGGTGCTCGTGGGACCCGCACACCGGGCAGTCCGCACCGACCGCGAGCGCGCCGGCGAGCTCGGCCGCGATGCCGTCCAGCCGGGCCTGGCGTACGTCGAGATAGTGGGTGCGCGCCTCCATGGCGGCTGTCCTGGCCGACTCGTGCCTGGCCCGGGCGTCGACGAGCTCCCGGGTCAGCCGTCCGACCTCGGTGACGGCGGCGACCCGAGCGCGGAGCACCGGGATCGCCGCGGCCGCCTCGGTGGCCGCCGCCAGGTCCGCGGTGAGCGCCTCGGCCTGCTGCGGCAGCTCCTCGGCGAGTCGAGCCTGCTCGCGGGTCTGGGTGAGGATCCGATCCCGCTGGGTGCCGGTGGTCGCGAGCTCGCGGGTGACCTCGCTCAGTCGTCGCTGGACCGGCACCAGGGCGCGGGCTTGCGCAAGCCGGGCGGAGATCCGGTCGACGGCTGCCTTTGCATCGGTCAGGGTCAGGTCGCTCGGGGCGAGCGAGGTCGCCTTGGCGTGGGCGCGCCGTGCCTGGTCGGCGAGCTCGCTGACCCCCGCCACGGCCTCGGCACGCTGGGCGGCCTCGACGCGACGTACGCGCTCCGACTGTTCCTCGGCCGCGGCGACGAGACGGCTCTCGGCGGCAGCGGCGGCACGGAGGCCGCGCTGCTTCTCGGCCATCGCACGGGCGACGTCGAGAGCGGCGAGGGTCTCCGACTCGGCGGCCAGGGCCTCCATCGCGGCGCCGGAGGTGACGGCCTGCGACTCGGTGGCCTCCTCGGCCAGTGCGCGGGCCCAGGTGGCGATCGCGCCGTCGCCGGAGGGAAGCCCGAGGTCATGGACGTCCCAGTCTTCTGGGAGCGTGACGGCCGCGGTCTCGCTGATCCGGCTGACCGCCTCGGCGACGCCGGCGTTGAGCTCCTCGGAGCGCCGCCGGAGCTCGACGCGGCGCTCACGCAGCCAGCGCTCGACATCGGCGAAGCGCTCGGTGCGGAAGAGCCGCTCGAGCAGCCGTTTGCGCTCCTCGGCGCTGGAGCGGAGGAACGCCTGGAAGCGCCCCTGGGGGAGCATCGCGACCTGCACGAACTGGGTCAGCGTCATGCCGAGGAGGTCCGAGACCAGGTGGCCGGCCTCGTCGAGGCGGGTGGTGAGGGTGCGCCACTCCTCGCCGACCTGCTCCATGAGCACGACGGAGGCCTGCTGGGTCGTGGTGCCGGCGCCACGACGCTTGGGCCGCTCCCACGACGGTGAGCGGGTGATCCGGAAGCGTCGCTGGGCGAGCGTCGCCTCCAGGACGACCCGCGTCGCGACCTCGGCCGCGGCCCGGTCGCTGCGCAGCCGCTTCGCGACCGAACGGTCACCGGGGACGTCGCCATAGAGTGCGAAGCAGACCGCGTCCAGGACGCTCGTCTTCCCGGCTCCGGTGGCGCCGGAGAGCAGGAAGAGCCCCGCCTCGGAGAGCTGGTCGAAGTCGACGCTCACCGTGCCCGTGAACGGGCCGAACGCGGCGACCTCCAGGTGGTGAAGGCGCATCAGAAGAGCACCTCGAGCCACTCCTCTTCCTCGGCGACGCCGGAGCGCGAGTCGAGCGAGTCGACCTCGGGGTCCTCGCAGCAGGCGTCCACAGCGGTCTGCAGGAGCGCCAGCTCGGCCTTGGCCGCCGGCTCGCCGCGGAGTTCGGCCACGAACTCGGTGACCAGGTCGATGTCGCGCCGCGGCCGGGACGGGTCAGGCTGCGACAGCGCACCCAGGACCGGCGCGGTCGACTCGAACCCCAGCACGAGCGTGTGCGGGAACCGCCGCCGCAGCCGCTCCATGGCCTGGGCCGGGCGGATCCGGTCGGTCAGGGTGACCTGCAGCCACGACTGCTCGTGGACCTCGTGACGGGGGTCGCTCAGGAGGTCGTCGAGGGTGCCCCGCAACCGGGCGAGGTTGCGCGGGACCGGCGCCTCCACGAACTCGCTGGCGACGAAGCCGGACTCGTCGAGATCGATGAGCCAGGACCCCTTGAGATGGTTGGCCTCGGAGAAGGAGTACGCCAGCGGCGAGCCGCTGTAGCGCACCGTGTCGGTGATCGTGTGGCGGCCGTGCAGGTGGCCGAGGGCGGCGTAGGAGATGTCCTCGAAGAGGCTGGCGGGCACCATCGACACCCCGCCGACGGAGATGTCGCGCTCGGAGTCGGAGGGCTCCGCACCGGTGACGAAGGCGTGGGCCATCACCACGCTGCGGCCACCCCGGCCATCGAGGTCGGCACGGACCCGCCGCATCGCCTCGCTGAGCGCTGCCTGGTGGGAGCGCGACTCCAGCCCCCACGACGCCCTGGCGGCGTCGGGATCGAGGTAGGGGAGACCGTAGAAGGCCACCTCGCCGTGCTCGTCGGGGAGCATCACCGGGCGGCCGACGCCGGCCAGGTCGGTGCGGATGAAGATGCCGGCAGCGTCGATCAGCTCGGAGCCGAACCCCAGTCGCTGGGCCGAGTCGTGGTTGCCGCTGGTGATGACGACCTTCGCCCGCGAGGCGGCCAGCCGAGAGAGCGCCTCCGAGGCCAGCCGCACCGCGTCGACCTGCGGAAGCGCCCGGTCATATACATCCCCGGATACGCACACCACGTCGACGGATCCCTGCTCCACCACGGAGAGGAGATGGTCGACGTACGCCGCCTGGTGCCCGAGCATGCCCTCCCTGTGGAAGGACCGGCCCAGGTGCCAGTCGGAGGTGTGCAGGATCCGCATGAAACGAAAACTATCGGTGAGCACGGACAGTCTTGCCCCCGACTCACCGCCGGAGCGTCGGCTACGCGGGATACGTCACCTTGATCGCCAGCTGCCGCTGCAGGTTGTCGGCCGCGTCGGACACCCGGCGGCGTACGCCCGGGTCGAGATCCAGCTCGATGACCGCCCGCGCGGCAGCGAGAGTCTCCTCGGTCACCGAGCCGCTCGGGAAGAACGCCTCGGCGGCCTCGGCGAGGCTCCAGCCCGAGCGCTTCTCAGCGGTGGCGGGAAGCTCGGCGAAGTAGCGCTCGACGTAGCCCGCGGTGAGCTCGGCGGGACCGGTCCAGAACGCCCGCCCGGCGGCCAGGATGTCGTAGTTGGGCAGGTCGGTCTCGCCGGTGAACACGGACCAGCCGTACGCCTTCGCCTCCACGTCGGGGATGCTGACCAGGGCGCCGTTGAGGTGGATGCGGGCCTCGTTGGCGGGCTCGGCGTCATAGGCATCCTGCAGCTCCGCGCGGGTCGCGAACCCGTTCTCGGCGAGCTTGGCGAGGATGCGCCAGCGCAGGTCGAGGTCGGTCTCGATCCCGTCCGGGGGACCGGCCAGCCATTCCCGCAGCAGCGACTCGGACGACGCCGAGCGGATGGCCGCGCGGTAGGACGACAGCTGCAGCTCGGAGCCGGGAGCGACCTCGTCGAGCTTGCGCAGAGCCGCCTCGTGCAGCCGCTCGCGAGCCCCGGCCGGCGCCAGGGGCACCACCGAGCCGAAGAGCCACGGCATCGTGCGCCGCGGGGTGTCCTCGACGTCTTCGACGGGGAGCGACGCCTCGGCGATGTCGATGACGTCGGCCGGGTCGACCGCGGCGTTGAACCAAGCGCTGCGCAGGTTGTTCCACACGCCCGCGCGCAGGCCGTCGTCGGTCACCTCCGGGAGGGCGGCCTTGAGCGCCTGCACCGTCTCCCAGTCGGGGATGACCGAGGCCCAGGTGTCGTCGTAGGGGTCGAGCACGACGGCGTTGGCGGCGACCTGGAGCGGCGTCTTGTCGCCGCTCACCGTGATGTCCTCGGTGGTCCACTGCGTGCCGTTGAGGATCGCCGCGCGGAAGGTGTGGGAGCGCTCGGCCGGGTGCAGCGACGGAGCGGTGCGGTTGACGACCATCTTGGCCGGGTCCCACGAGAGCGTGTCCGGGCCGGCTTTGAGCAGCCACTGGGAGGTGAAGGTGTCGAGGTCGAACTCGACCCCCGCTTCGGCCGCGGCGGCATCCCAGGAGCCGAACAGGTCGTGCATCGTCGCATTGCCGAACCTGTGCCGGGTGAAGTGGTCGATCGCGCCGGCGAAGAAGACGTCGTCGCCGAGGGAGGCGGCGAGCTGGCGCAGGATCGCGGAGCCCTTGGAGTAGGAGATCCCGTCGAAGTTCTGCAGCGCCGAGACGGCGTCCTCGGCGCCGTTGCCGGCGACCGAGTGCGTCGAGCCGCGCTGGTCGGCGGTCAGGCCCCACTGACGGCGGGCGTAGGACATGTCGGCCCAGGCGTCGGCGTACTCTGTCACCTCGGCGGTGACCCGGTTGCCCATGTATTCGGCGAACGACTCGTTGAGCCACAGGTCGTCCCACCACTGCGGCGTGACCAGGTCGCCGAACCACTGGTGGGCCATCTCGTGGGCGACCGTGGTGGCGCGCTGGATCCGCATGCCGCGGGTCACCCGCGAGGTGAAGACGAGCGGGTCCCGGAAGGTCACGCAGCCCGGGTTCTCCATCGCGCCCGCGTTGAACTCCGGCACGAACGCCTGGTGGTAGTTGCCGAACGGGTAGCGGATGCCGAAGAGCCGGTGGAACTCGTCGAAGCACTGCTTGGTGATCGTGAAGAGCTCCTCGGCGTCCTTGTCGAGGTCGGCGGCGATGCTCTGCCGCGAGCTCAACGACAGCGGGATCCCGTCGTGCTCGTCATGGATCATGTGCCACGGGCCGGCGACGAGCGTGACGAAGTACGTCGACAGCGGCTGGCTCCGCTCGAACTCCCACACACCGGGCTCGGTCTGGGTGCCCGGCGCGTTGCCGATCACCGTCCAGTCGCGCGGCGCGGTCACGTGGAAGGTGTATGGCGCCTTCAGGTCGGGCTGGTCGAAGCAGGCGAAGATCGTCGGGGCGGCGTCCATGAAGCACATCCCGTAGACGTACGCCTTCCCGTCGGCCGGGTCGACGCTGCGGTGCAGCCCCTCCCCGTCGTTACGGAACGGCATGGTGGCCTCGACGACGAGCTCGTTGGTGCCCTCCTGGGTGGTGATGGGGAGGCGTCCCTTGGTGAGCGTGGCCGGGTCGACCGGGCTGCCGTTGAGGCTGATCCGCGCCACGGAGACCGGCTTGAGGTCGACGAACGTCGGCCCGCCCTTCGATGTGAACCGGATCGTCGTCACCGAGTGGAAGGTCTCCTCGCTGGAGGCCAGGTCGAGACGTACGTCGTAGTCCTCGATCTTCAGCAGACCGGCACGGGCGGTGGCCTCGTCACGGCGCAGGGGCAGGCTCTGGGTGCTCACGTCGCACAGGCTAACGGGCGGATGGCACTCTTACCCCATGACTTCTGATGCGGCTGACCAGCGCTCGGTTTCTCTGGAGAAGATCGGCGAGCACCGCTTCCGTGCGACCAACGAGCGCGGAGGCACCGTGGTGATCGGCCACGGCGACGACCCCGACTTCACCCCCGTCGAGCTGCTCCTCGCCGCCCTGGCCGGCTGCAGCGCCCTCGACGTCGATTTCATCACCGGCAAGCGGTCCCCGATGGAGACCTTCGAGGCCCTCGCCGCAGGCACGAAGATCCGCGACGAGCAGGGCAACCGCCTCGTCGACCTCTCGGTCACCTTCGACATCACCTTCCCCGAGGGCGAGGCCGGCGATGCCGCACGCAAGGTCCTCCCGGACGCGATCAAGAAGTCCGAGACCCGCCTGTGCACCGTCGGCCGCACCGTCGCCGTCGGCACCCCCGTCACCTACGGCGAGGGCGCCCTGTCCTAACCAGCCGAGGCGTCGCCCGCGTCGGCCGAGGCGTCACTCGCGTCGGCCGAGTTGGCACCGGAGTGACTTCTCGGCCGACGGGGTTGACGCTTCGGCCGACGTACGTGACGCCTCGGCGTTCAGGGGAGCAGGAGGGCGGAGTCCCCGAACTCGTGCCACAGGTAGCCGTCGGCAACCGCGGCGTCGTAGGCGGCCTGGGTGAGCTCGGGGCCGGCGACGGCCTCGACCAGCAGCAGGTGACTGGCCTGAGGGTCGTGCCAGCCGGTGATGAGCCCGTTGACGATGTACGGCGGGTTCGCCGGCGTGATGACTCGGTCGGTCCAGCCGCTCGCCGCCCTGACCGCGCCCGTCGCGGGGATGACCGCCGACTCGAGAGCGCGGGTGACGGTGGTGCCGGCCGCGACGACGCGGCCCCCGGCGTACCTCGTCTGCTCCACCAGCCTCGCCGTGGTCTCGGAGACCTCGAACCACTCCGCGCCGGGGGCCTCGCCGGCCTCCTGGGAGGAGACGCCGGTGTGCAGGGTGATCGGCGCGACCTGGATGCCGCGGGTGACCAGCTCGGTGACCAGCGGGTGGGTGAAGGGACGCGCCGCCGAGGGCATCTCCGCGCTCCCGGGGCGGTGCCCGAAGACGGTCTGGTAGGCGGAGAGCGGGTAGCGGCGATCGAGATAGCCGTACGCGATCGGGCGGCCGGCCCGCTCGAGCTCGGCGGTGACGTCGCCGGTGACGCGGGCGCGCCACAGCCGGTTGCCCTCGCCGGTGGGGGAGGAGGCGCGACCGTCCGGGTACGGCTCGAGGAGGGTCACCCGGAGACCCGCGGTCACCACCACGTCGCCCTCGGCGGCGTCGAGCACGGACCGGGAGGCGTCCGGGGCGGAGCGGAGCTCCACGGCCCAGCCGGTGTCGAGGCGCTGGGCGAGGTGGAGCACCACCCGACCGCGCCCGATCAGGTCGGCGTCGAGCTGGCGCGCCTCGGTCACCGAGTCGTTGACCACGACCAGGTCGCCGGGGGAGAGGTGGTCGGCAAGGTTTCGGAACCGGGCATGTCGTACGCCGCCCGGCGAGGCCACGAGCAGCCGCACCCCGTCGCGTTCCATGCCGCGCCACTCCGCGGGCGCGGGGGCGGTCGTGTCGTCCGGGAAGGGGAACGTCGTGGTCGGTCGTTCGGCGAGAATCGTCATCGGGTTGCTCCAGCGGGTGCGAGATCGGCGGCGCGGTAGCGCCCTGAGGGCTCGTCGCCGGAGAGCAGCGCGAGCAGGCGCGGAACGACCGATTCCGGCAGCGGTCGATCGGAGATGTCCTCACCAGGGAAGGCGTCCTGGTGCATGTCGGTGCGCATGTCACCGGGGTCGACGGCGTACGCACGGATGCCGTTCTCCTCGCCGAGGGTGAGGACCAGGTGGTCGAGCGCGGCCTTGCTCGCTGCGTACGTTCCCCAGGTCGGGTAGTGCTCGACCGCCGCGTCGCTGGAGACGCCCACGAGGGTGCCGCCCGAGGCGATCAGGTAGGGGAGGAGTCGCTGGGTGAGCGAGAGCGGTGCGAGCAGGTTCGTCTCGAGCACGCTCGAGAAGAGGCTCTCGGGGACCTCGGCCAGTGGCAGCATCGGGCCGAGCTCGCTGGCATTGTGCACGAGCAGGTCGAGGCGCCCGTGGCGGGCGACGGCGGCCGCGATCGCGTCCTGATGGTCGAGATCTCGTACGTCGCCGCTCAGCGTCGTCACCCGTGGGCTGTCCGGCAGGGCGGTATGGAGACGGTCGGCGTTCCGGGCGTCGGTGACGACGCTCCAGCCCTTGTCGATGAGGGAGGTCGCGAGGGCGAGCCCCAGGCCTGCGGAGCCGCCGGTGATGACGGCTACTTCGTTGTCTGATCTGTTCATGCCCCTAGGATTCAACCTAAAGTGAACTTGAGATCAAGGGCTGTGACAGAAAAGAGTGAGATGAACACCCACGACCTGCTCACGATGGGCGAGGTGACCCGCCGCAGCGGCTACGCGGCCTCCGCGGTGCGCTACTACGAGAGCCAGGGCCTGATCCGGGCCGAACGATCGGCCGGGGGACAGCGTACGTTCGAGCGCAGCGTCCTGCGCCGGCTCGCCTTCATCAGGGCCGCCGCCAACGTCGGCCTCTCCCTGGACGAGATCAAGGCCGAGCTCGACTGCCTGCCGGGGGATCGCACCCCCACGAAGGCCGACTGGGCGCGTATGTCCAGGCACTGGCGCCGCCGTCTCGAGGAGCAGATCCACGCCCTCGAGCGCCTCCGCGACAACCTCGACTCCTGCATCGGCTGCGGCTGCCTCTCCCTGCAGCGCTGCAGCATCTCCAACCCCGACGACGCCGCGGCCGCGCAGAGCCCCGGCGCCGCATACCTCCCCAAGGTCCTGCGCCGCGACCCACCCCGCCGTCGGGCCTGAACCCAGCCGAGGCGTCAACCACGTCGGCCGAGGCGTCACCTAGGTCGGCCGAGATGGCATGCAGGTGCCATCTCGGCCGACGCGCGTGACGCCTCGGCAAAGGGTTGGGTCAGCCGACGGTGATGGTCTCGAACTCGACCGGGGTCTTGGGAGCGCCGGTGCCGTCAGGGCCGGCCTCGCCGACGCCCGCCTCGCCGACCTTCTGGAGGGTCTTGATGGCGGCCTCGTCCAGGGTGCCGAAGACGGTGTAGGCGGGCGGGAGCTGGGTGTCGCCGAAGACCATGAAGAACTGGCTGCCGCCGGAGTTGGGCTGACCGGTGTTGGCCATCGCGAGGGTGCCGGCGGGGAAGGTGTCGCTCTCCTCGAACTCGTCGGGGATCGTGTAGCCGGGGCCACCCGTGCCCTCGCCGGTCGGGTCGCCGCACTGCAGCAGCTCGAAGCCGGGGTTGGCGCCGAGGCGGTGGCAGCTGGTGCCGTCGTAGTAGTCCTGCGAGGCCAGCGAGAGGAACGAGTTCACCGTGCAGGGCGCCTTGTCGGCGTCGAGGGTGATCGCGAGCGGGCCGACGGAGGTGTTGATGGTGGCGGCGACCTTGCCGGTGTACTGCGCGGTCTTCTCCGGCTGGTCCACCTCCTTGGAAGCGCCCATCGGGTCCTCGACGTAGTCGCAGTCCGTCGAGCCGGGCTTCACGATCGACTTCCAGTCGCTGGACTCGCTCGACTTCGGGCCCTTGCTCTCCGCGGCGGGGTCGGAAGCGGACCCGTCGTCGGAACCACAGGCGGAGAGCGTCAGGAGCAAGGCAGTGGCGGCAACGGCCGGAAGCGCACGAGAAGGCATGCCCAGATGCTAAGGGAGCAGCGTGAAGGTTCCCTCGACGGACCCCGCATGGCGAGGCCGCCAGCTTCTTCCGCCAGCGTTGGGGCCGCGCACTATCGCACACCTTGGTCGTCGGCCGCGATACTGCACCAGCCCCGTTGCACCCAACAGCCACGACGAGGAAGGGCTCGGATAGCCTCCGGTCGTGCCTGTGCTTTCGCTGCGTTTCGAGCTCGACGACCTGACCCGGCCCGAGGTGATCCGGCTGCTGGAGGACCACCTCGAGGACATGTACGCGGTGACGCCGGCCGAGTCGGTGCACGCGCTCGACCTCGAGGCGCTGAAGGTGCCCGAGATCGCGTTCTGGTCGGCCTGGGAGGGCGCCGAGCTCGTCGGCTGCGGTGCGCTGAAGACGCTCGGCGAAGGTGACTACGAGCTCAAGTCGATGCGTACCACTGCTGCCGCCCGTGGCCGCGGCATCGGGACGGCGATGCTGCGCCACCTGCTGGCCGAGGCCACGTCACGTGGCGGCCGCCGGGTGCTCTTGGAGACCGGGACCGAAGACTTCTACGAGCCTGCCCGGCGCCTCTACGCGGGCAACGGCTTCACCGAGCGCCCGCCCTTCGGCAGCTACGTGCTCGACCCCAACTCGGTCTTCTTCGAGCTGTCGCTGTAGTCGTCGACCGGCGGGGCGCCCCGCCGGAAGAGCAGGCCGTCGAGGGCGAGCTTGGTGCGGCGTACGACGATCAGGTAGACCGCGATCGCGAGCCAGCCCAGGTCGCGGAGGGTGTCGGCGAGATAGGCGGGATCGGCCGAGGCGCCGCCGCCCCCGAAGCAGCCGCAGTCGATGTTGAGCCCGCGCGCCCAAGCCGAGGTGATCCCGACGAGGAACGAGCACAGGCCGAGCGCCGTCGCCACGGCCGCCGTCCGGGTGAACAATCCGAGGATCAGCAGCGCGCCGAGGACGATCTCGGCGATCGGCATGGCGATCGCGTACGCAGGGGCCAGCTGCCACGGCAGCAGCTGGTAGCCGCGCACCGCCTGCTCGGTGACCGCCGGCTCGGGCAGCTTGGCGAGCCCGGCGGCGAGGAACACGAAGCCGAGGTAGAGGCGGCCGGCGAGGCCGATCCAACCCAACAGGTCAGCGCGGGTCCTCATGAGAGCACCACCCACGACGTGCGGAGCACGCCGAAGACGACGAACGCCGCCACGACCGCGTAGCCGGCCCACAGCACCGGCGCCGGCGAGACCTCATCCCTGATCTCACGCCGCACGAACCACACCCCGAGCGCCAGCACGGCCACGGAGACCGCGACCAGCCCGACGACGTACCACACCTCGTTCACATCGCCAGCGTGCCACAGCCGAGGCCCGCAACCACCGCCCGGACGCCCGCCTTCAGCGCATCTTCAGGCTGCGGGCCGCCTTCTCAGGAAACACGTCAGGGTTGCAGCCACCACGGGCTGGTGTAGGCGATGCCCAGATCGTTGCAGGGATGGCCCTCAGGACCCGGGCGCAGCACCTGCAGGTGCCTGCTCATCGACCGAAGAGTCCCGTGCTGCTGTCCGTGTCCGAGGCACATGGCGCCTATTTCACGCAGATCCCAACGGCGTACGGGAAGCTTTCAGATCACAGGTCGGTGAAGTCGGCGTAGAGACAGGCGTGGTCGGAGGCCGCGTGCTGCTCCGCGGTCAGCGTCGGGAACAGGTCCCACGGATCCTTGGTCCGCGGCCCGTGCCACACGCCCTTGCGGAAGACGCCGCCACCGGTCTGCTTCGCGCGCAGTGCGGGGGAGAGGAGCAGATAGTCGATCTTGGCGTCCTCGTTGCCGGAACCGTACGTTCCGCGTCGGTGGTTCCAGTCCCAGTTCGCGTGTTCGCTCGCGTCAGCGAGCCCGTCGACCGAGAGCAGGGGCGCAAGCGACTCGCTGGCGGGGGAGTCGTTGAGGTCGCCGGCGACGCAGACGTGCTCGATCCCCTCCTCGAGCAGTCCCCGGTAGATCTCCGCGACCCGCTTCGCCTGCCGGCCGCGGCGCTTGGCGCCCAGCGGGTCGCCCTTCTCGGAATAGCCCTTGGACTTGAAGTGGTTGGCGAGGACCACGATCCGCGCGCCGCTGGGAGCGTCGAGGTGATACTCGCAGCAGTCGCGGGAGAAGACCACGCCCTCCTCGTCGCGGTCGAAGATGTGGGTGCGCAGCTGCACCAGGCGGTAGCCGTCGCCGACCATCACGCCGACGTCGATCCCGCGCTCGTCGTTGCCCTCCACGACCATCACCTGCTCGTACGCCTCGGCACCGACCTCCGGCAGCAGCGTCTGGGAGAACATGTGCAGCCCCGGCCGGTCATCGGCCTCGACTACCACCGCGACCTCGGCCCGCAGCTCGGCGAAGACGCGCGCGGTGTTCTCGGTGGCGACCTCGTCGACGGCGGTGGTCTTGAGCTCGACGAACCCGACCCAGTCGTTGCGCCCCTGCGCGACCAGCTGCACCGGCCCCGAGCGCGGGCGTTTGAGCAGCTTGCCGCGCATCTTCCGCAGCCGCGCGAACTCGCCCTCGTCGCTCTTCAGAAGCCCCAGCTTCTCGAGGTTGTCCAGGATCTCCTGCTCATCACCCTGATAGCTGGGCTGGGCGAGAAGGGTGGAGGCGCGGGAGTGAGCGGTCAGGACCGCTCGCCGCGTCGTGGCATCGGCCTCTTCGGGGTCCATCGCCTTCGGCCGCGCGAAGAGGTTCTCGACATTGAACGATGCGAGGCGCATATCCCCAGGCTAGGCCACCCGACCGGTCACCGGGTCGCGATCGGTCAGGCAGTAGATCTGACCGTATGGAGCACGCATCACCGTCCACCACTCGAAGACGCCGACCGTGTCGGCGCCGAGCGCCTCGTGGCGGCAGGTCTCCGAGGCTCGGTTGGCGACCGCGAGGTCGGGATGCGCCCCGACCTCACCGTCCTCGTCCTCGAGCCGCTGCAGGAGGATCCGGAGGCCGCCGTGCGGATCGGGGTCGGCGAGGCGTACGAACTCGGGGGTCTTGGCCGGCTCGGGAGTGCGCCCGGTGACCGCGGCCCAGAAGGCGACCTCTTCCTCCCAGCGGGAGCGAGGGATGTCGATGCACACCTGGTCGAGCACCCGTTCCGGCTCCGAGCGCGCGAAGCGCGGCTGAGTTCCCTCGCCGAGCGTGTGGCAGAAGAGCATGCCGCCGGGTGAGCGCATCACCGGAACCCCGTCGTACGTCCATGCCGGGCTCGCTCCCTGCGACACCGACTGCTCCACCGCTGCCTTACGATCGGCGGCATCGAGATCGACGTGGATCCGTGGCTCGCCGTCGTCGAGAGCCTGCATCTTCAGCCAGGAGTCGCCCGTCTGCGGCACGAGCGTGACGAACTGGCCGTCCTCGCCCCTCGGCGGTGATAGGGCCCATCCTGTCGCTGCCGACCAGAATCCGACCGCCTCCTCCCATCGTTCCCGAGGGACGTCGAGGAAGAGGTGGAACCAGGCGGGCGCGCCGGTGGTGCTCATGTCCGCGACCCTACGCGCGCGGCTAGGCGGATGTGGTCGAAAATGACGTACGCCGGGGTGCACCGCGACTGCGGCACACCCCGGCGTAGCACGGGATCAACCCTGCAGAGAGATCCCGAACTGCACGTTGCCGGAGTCGTCCATCCCGGCGTCGAGGACCTTGTCGTCGAGCTCGGCGGCAGCGCCCTGGTCGAGGAAGACCCGCGCACCCTCCTGCTCGATGACCTGGTCCTCCGCCTCGGCGGTCGGGACGAGAGCGGCGCTCAATGCGCCGTCCGGTTCTGCGTTGGAGGCGAGCCGGAGGCCGGCGCCCTGGGACTGCTCGGAGATCGAGCGGACGATGGTGGTGGCGTTCTCGGTCAGCTGAAGCATGTCGAGATCTTCCATGGTTGGGTACGGAGTACCCGCTCCACCATTCCTCACAGATCGGCCTCATTCAAGCCCGGCATGCCGGGCTCAGGCGTCCCAGCCCTCCGGGCGGAGCTTCTTCGGGAGCTTCGAGACGACCGTGGCGTACGACTCGTCGACCGCCTCCAGGATCTCCTCGTCCGGGATCGATCCGCCCCAGGCGACGTCGTTCCAGCCCGAGCGGCCGATGTAGCCGGTGACGGTCACGTCGTCGGGATAGCGCAGCAGCCACTCGTCGGCGATCTCCCGGGACGGCCCGCACTTCAGCCCCACTTTCGCGGCCCCGAGGAACGCGAAGATCTTGCCGCGCTCGCCGGGCCCGACCTTGATCACGGGGTGCTCGTGGTCCCACGGGTTGTCCGGCCAGGCTCCCGGTTTGGTGAGGCAGTAGCCCTGCAGCGACGTGACGTCCATGGCGACCATATTGCCACCGCTCGAGGAGGGTTCATTGCGTCCAAGCGGGCCTAGAATGAGTGCCAGAGACAGTCGTTGCCTCTGGCATTTGGGCTAAGGAGGTGAACAAAAAATGTCGTCTGAAAACCTGTCTATCCAGGAACATCCCGACATCGCGGCACTCCGGGACCGGTTCGATCTGACCGGCTCGTCCGCCACCGCTCAGGTGGTCGACGGTGTCACGATGATGGCCGGTCTCTATCTGGCCATATCGCCGTGGGTCGTGGGCTTCAACACCACGGCATCACCACTGATGGTCAGCAACCTGATCATCGGTCTCGCTGTCGCTCTGCTGGCGCTCGGTTTCGCTTCGGCGTTCGGCCGCACACACGGTCTGGCCTGGACCGTCCCGCTCATGGGTGCATGGGCGATCGTCTCGCCGTGGCTCATGAACGGCGTCGACACCACAACTGGAATGATCGCCTCCAACGTCATCGTCGGAGCCGTCATCATGCTGTGCGGACTCGGTGCGTCCGGGTTCGGCACGTTGTTCAATCCGCGTAGGTGAGCCCCGCGGAAACCGTCACCGACCGGCCGAGCGAGGAGCGCTCGGCCGGCCCTCCGGCCGCCGGATCAGCCGATGTCCGCGCCGTAGACCTTCGTGACCGCGATGGTGATCAGTACGCGGCGGTCCGTGACCATCACGTCGCGGTACTCGTCCCAGTCGGGGTGCTCGCCGGCGCCGCGCCGGTAGTAGTCGACGAGCGCGTCGACCTCTGGGCTGTCGAGGGAGGCGCCGGGCCCGGTCAGGGTGACCGTGCCCTCGGCCGTCGCCCAGGACCGCCCTCCCGGACCGTCGACCTCGATCGCCGCGCGCGGGTCGCGGCGGAGGTTCTTGGTCTTCACCAGCCCCTCGCGGGTGGAGATCAGGATCTCGCTGCGCTCGCGGTCGTAGAACTGCCACACGGGTGAGAGCTGTGGCAGGCCGTTGGCCTTGATCGTGGCCAGGATCCCGTGGCGGGTGGTGGCCAGCAGCTCGTGTGCGTCGAACGTCATGGTGAAGCGCCTCCTCGGCGGGCGTCGCCCGTGTGGTCGTTGCCTTCTAGAAGGCCACCGGACACGACTTCCTTCCCGGTTCCTAATTCAGAGGTGCGCCACGCGCCGGTCGGCTAGGTTGCCGAGGACCCGCACCGAAGGAGACCCCACATGCGTGCATTGATCGGCCGGATTCTGGTGGCGATGGGGCTGGTATCCCTGCTCCTCGTCACACCCGCCAGCCCCGCGACAGCCGCCGAGGACGACATCCTCGACCGCCTGCTCGCCATCGAGGGCGTCAGCCTGATCCAGGAGAAGCCCGTCCAGGGCTACCGCTACTTCGTCCTGAACTTCACCCAGCCGGTCGACCACCGGCGGCCCCATGGTGAGACCTTCCAGCAGCGGTTCACCGTGCTGCACAAGGACACTGCCCGCCCCACCGTGTTCCAGACCAGCGGCTACAACGTCTCGACCAACCCAGGCCGCAGCGAGCCGACCCGCATCATCGACGGCAACCAGGTCTCGATGGAATACCGGTTCTTCACCCCGTCGCGGCCCGACCCGGCCGACTGGGACGACCTCGACATCTGGCAGGCCGCCAGCGACCAGCACGCCATCTTCAAGGCGCTCAAGCCGATCTACTCCGCCAACTGGCTCGCCACCGGTGGCTCCAAGGGCGGCATGACCGCCACCTACTTCGAGCGGTTCTACCCCCGAGACATGGACGGCATCGTCGCCTACGTCGCGCCGAACGACGTGGTCAACCGCGAGGACTCCGCCTACGACGAGTTCTTCGCCACCGTCGGCACCGAGGACTGCCGCGACCGGCTCAACGGCGTCCAGCGCGAGGCGCTCGTCCGCCGCGAGGCGCTGAAGGCGACCTACGCCGACCTCGCCGAGACCGAGGGCTACACCTTCGACACCGTGGGCAGCCTGGACGCTGCGTACGAGATGGTGGTGCTCGACTACGTCTGGGCCTTCTGGCAGTACGCCGGCACCGCCGAGTGCTCGAACATCCCCGCCGATGCGGCAACCGCCGGCGACCAGGCGATCTGGGACTCGATCAACTACTACTCGGGCTTCAGCTTCTACACCGACCAGGGCCTGAGCCCCTACACGCCTTACTACTACCAGGCGGGCACCGAGCTCGGTGCCCCGACGATCGGCTTCCCGCACATCGAGGACGAGCTGATCCGATACGGCTACGCGCCGCCGCGCAGCTTCGTGCCGCGCGAGATCGACATGCGGTTCGACCCGTCCGCGATGCGTGACGTCGACTCCTGGGTGCGCAAGCACGCCAACCAGATGCTCTTCGTCTACGGCGAGGCCGACCCGTGGGGTGCCGAGCGCTTCCGCCCGGGTGTACGGGCCACGGACTCCTACGTCTTCACCGCGCCGGGGATGAACCACGGCGCCAACGTAGCCGGCCTGGTCGCCGACGAGCGTGAGCTCGCCACCGCCCGGATCCTGGAGTGGGCCGGCGTCGCGACCGCCACGGTCGAGGCCGACGCGTCGAAGGCGAAGCCGCTGGCCACCTACGACGCGAAGCTCGACAAGCGTGACCTCAGGCGCGAGCCGACGCTGCGCTGATCGTGATCAAGACCGGCGGCGCTATGCCCCTGAAACCTCAGGCGCATAGCGCCGTCAGCGTCCCTGGGGTCAGAGCGACAGCACCCGCAAGACGAGGGCAGCGGCGGAGACGACCGCGAGTGCGACCGTGGGCACCGAGCCCTTGGCGTCGCCGGCACGCAGGTGGGTGATGATGGCGCCGATGAAGTAGAGCGCGAGCGCACCCGCGGCTGCGACACCGAGGATGCCGACCCAGTTGCCCACGACCAGGCCGATGGCGCCGAGCACGAGCAGCGTACCGAGAACGGGCACGTACCTGGCCGCGACGCCGAGCCCGCCCAGCTGCTCGACCATGGCTGGCTGCCTGGTCACCTTGATCGTCCCGGACACCAGGCAGGCGAGAGCAAGCAGGGACGAGACGACGATGTACGCGATGAACACGCGTGTACTCCTTTGGGTGGCCCGCTCCAGCGGGCGATCTCGAGGCAGGCCGATCAGCCGCCAACCGCAGAGTCTGTGGGACCGTGACGCCACCTTGCAACTGAGGCATTAGCAACTTACGCTGAGTAAGTGACCATTCATGACGTGCAGGTCGACGAGAGCTCCTGCGCCATCTTCCAGCGCACCCTCGAGCGCGTCGGGCAGCGCTGGTCCGGCGCGATCCTCTTCGCCGCCGTGGGCGGCGCCCGACGCTTCGGGGAGTACCGTCGCGCGGTCGAAGGCATCTCCGACCGGATGCTCGCCCTGCGCCTCAAGGAGCTCGAGAGCGACGGCTTCATCGTGCGTGAGGTCATCCCGTCGACACCAGTGCAGGTCCTCTACCGGCCGACCCCGGCCGGAGCCGAGCTCATCGCCGCCCTCCAGCCGCTGGGGGAGTGGGGTCAGAAGCACATCGCGGAGCTGTCCGAGCAGGAGACGAACGCCAGGGCCTGACAGTCGCGGCGTCCGTGGCGACTACTAGGGTAAAGCTGCGTGAGCGACGAGGCGATGCGGCTGCCGGCCTTCGTCCGGTATTGGACCGCCTCCACGACGGGTTCGTTCGGCTCCGCCGTCTCGACCGTCGCGGTTCAGGTGCTCGTCGTCCAGGTGCTCGTCGCTACGCCCGCGGAGGTGGGCATCGTCAATGCGGCCAGAGTGCTGCCGTACGCCTTCTTGGGGGTCTTCGCCGGCGTCCTGATCGACCGGGTGCGGCGCAAGCCGCTGCTGGTCTGGTCGAATGCGGCGCAGGCGGTCGCGTTGCTCGCCATCCCGGTGCTCTGGCTGGCTGACGCGCTCTCGCTGCCGCTTCTGGCCGCGGTGCTCTTCGTGGTCGGATCGCTCTCGGTCCTCGAGATCGCGGCTCGCCAGGCGCTCCTGCCTCGACTGGTGCCGAGGAGCGCGCTGCTCTCGGCGAATGCTCGCATCGACCAGGGCGACACCGTCGCGGCGACCTCCGGGCCGGCTCTGGGTGGCGGGATGGTCGCCGTCATCGGGGCGCCGTTCACCGTCCTTGCTGATGCGCTCACCTGCGCTCTCGGCGCGGTCCTGAACGCGCGCGTACGCGTCGCTGAGCCGGCACTGCCACGCCGGCCGAGCACGCCCGCCGAGGTGGTGGGCGACATCGCCGACGGCGCGCGTTTCGTCTACCACCATCGCACCATCGCCCCGCACGCGATCTCCACCCACGTCTGGTTCGTCGGCAATGCCATGGCGATGACGGCGTTCGCGCCGTTCGCGCTTCGCGAGATGGGGCTCGGCGCGGTGGCGTACGGCGTCGTCCTGGCGTTCACCGGTGTCGGCGGCCTGCTCGGATCGCTGCTCGCCGTGCGGGCCGGGCGCCGTCTCGGTGCGGGCGGTGCGACACTGCTCGGCTTCGTGGTCGCGCCGGTGGCGTGGGGGAGCTCAGCGCTGGCGCCACCCACCGTCGCCGGCATCGTGCTGCTCGGTGCCGCTCAGGTACTGGCCGGGTTCGGGATGGGCGTCGGGAACGCAAACTCGCTGGGTTACCGGCAGTCCGTGACCCCGGATGACCTGCAGGGGCGGATGAACGCGACCATCCGGTCCGCCAACCGCACCTGCGCGGTGGTGGGCGCGCTGGCCGGTGGGCTGGTGGCGCAGCTCCTGGGGCTCCGCCTGGCCCTGTGGGTGGCCGTGGCGCTCTTCGTCGTCGCGGTTGTGGTCGTTGCCGGCTCGCCGTTACGTACGGCCCGTCACGATTCCCGTTCTGTCTGAGCGCTATGTCTTCGAGCGCGCTCGAAGACATAGCGTCTGAGGTATGGATCTTGGACTCCACTATTTCTCGTTCACCCACCCCGAGTGGGAGACCACGCTGGCCGACAAGCTGACCGAGACGGCCCGCATCGCGGACGAGGGCGGCATCGACCTGTTCACCGTCATGGACCACTGGTTCCAGATGGAGCAGGCCGGCGGCCCCTTCGAGCCGATGCTCGAGGGCTACACCACGCTGGGCTACCTGGCCGGGATCACCGACAACGTGCGTCTCAGCCTGCTCGTCACCGGAGTGACCTACCGCCACCCAGGACTGCTCGCGAAGATCGTCACCACCTTGGACCGGCTCTCCGGTGGCCGCGCGCTGCTGGGCATCGGGGCGGCGTGGTACGAGCGCGAGCACCAGGGGCTCGGCGTGCCCTACCCGTCGACCGCCGAGCGGTTCGAGCGCCTGGAGGAGACCCTGGAGATCTGCCGCCAGATGTGGTCGGAGAACGACGGCGCCTACGAGGGCAAGCACTACCAGCTCGCCGAGACGATCTCGCTCCCGCAGCCGGTCAACGGGACGGTCCCGGTCCTGATCGGCGGGGGAGGCGAGAAGAAGACGCTCCGCCTGGTCGCCAAGTACGGACAGGGCACCAACCTCTTCGGCGCTGCGAGCCCCGAGGCGGTCGAGACCGTCAGGCACAAGCTCGAGGTGCTGCGCGGACACTGCGACGACCTCGGCACCGACTACGACGCGATCGAGAAGACCATGCTCTTCCAGGGACCCTCGGTCGAGGACCCGGACGCCTTCCTGAAGTCGATGGAGGAGTACGCCGCCCTGGGCATCACGCTCGTCGGCCTCATGCCCACGCCGTACGTCGACCCGGTTCCCTGGGCCACCGCGGCTGTTGACCTGGTGCCGCGGCTGAAGTCGATCTGACGTCGGGCTACCGCGCGCGGCGCAGCGTGGCGGCGATGACCGTGCGGGTCTCGGCGGGGTCGATGACGTCGTCGATCTCGAACATCCGTGCGGCGTTGAGGGCGCTGGCCTGCTTGCGGTACTCCTCGGTGAGCGCGGCGACCCGCTCCTCACGCTCGGTCTCGGGCATCTCGGCGAGCTCGGCGGCCATGGCGAGGCGTACCGCTCCTTCCAGGCCCATCGGACCGAGGTGGGCGTCGGGCCACGCGACGGTGAGCAGCGGACGGTGGGTGCTGCCGCCGAGCATCGCCTGCGCGCCGAGCCCGTAGCCGCGGCGCAGGATCACCCCGACCAGCGGGGTCGACAGCTGCGCACCGGCGACGACCAGCCGGGACGCGTGACGGACGAGGCCGCCACGTTCGGCCTCCGGGCCGACCATGAAACCCGGCGTGTCGACCAGCGAGACAACCGGGAGGCCCCAGCGCTGGCAGAGCGCGAGGAAGTCTGCGGCCTTGACCGACGCGTCGCTGGTGAGGGCGCCGGCAAGGTGGGTCGACTGGTTGGCGATCACGCCGACAGCGATCCCGTCGATCCTCGCCAGCGCTGTCACCAGCTCGGGTGCGTACGCCTCACGGAGCCAGGTCACCGAGTCGATGTCGGCGAGGGCTTCAGCGACCGGACGTACGTCGAAGGCCTCGCGGTCGTTGTGGGGGAGGAGCGTCCGCAGATCGGTCTGGTCGCCGGCCTCGCCGCCGTCGGCGCTGGGTTCGAGGTAGGAGAGGATGCTGCGTACGGCCTCGACGGCTGCCGCCTCGTCCTCGACGAGCAGGTCGATGACGCCGTTGGCGGTCTGGTCCTTGACCGGCCCGATCTCCTCGGGTGCGAAGCTGCCGAGCCCGCCACCGGCGATCATCGCCGGCCCGGCCATGCCGAGGTTGGCGTCCGGGGTGGCGATGCGGAGGTCGGCACAGCCGGCCAGGACCGCGTTGCCTGCGAAGCAGCGTCCGGAGACGACGGCGATCCGCGGTACGACGCCCTCGAGCTCGCCCCAGAGCGCGAACGAGCCGACGTCGAGCGCGGAGACCAGCGGGATGTCCGTGTCGCCGGGACGACCGCCGCCGCCCTCGGTGAAGAAGACCGACGGCAGCCGCATCCGCCCGACGACCTCGATCAGCCGGTCCGACTTGCGATGCCCGCGCATGCCTTGGGTGCCGGCCATCACCAGGTAGTCGTAGGACAGCACCGCGCACGGCTTCCCGGCGACGGTGGCAGTCCCGCCGACGATCCCGTCGGCGGGCGTCTCGACGACAAGATCGGCCAGGTCACGGCGGCGTTCCTGGGCGGCGGTGATGAACCTCCCGTACTCGACGAACGAGCCCGGATCGACGAGATCGGCGATGTTCTCCCGAGCCGTACGCCGTCCCTTGGCGTGCCACCGGGCGACCTTGTCGGCTCGCGCCGCGTCGGTCGTCAGGAAGCGGCGGGCGTGGAGCTCGGTCAGACCCGTGGCAGGCGTGTCGTCGGTCACGCGGTCACGATAGGGAATGCCGGTTCGGGTGCCTCGAGCACCCCCAGCAGCCGCTGGAGCACGCCGAGGTCACCGGAGTGCTCGATCCCGTCGAGACTCCGCGTGCCCAGCAGCCCGGCGAGCTGCCGTCGGGCGAGTGTCAGGGTGAGGCCCGCGGCCGGGTCCGGGAGGCTGTCGCGCCGCTGTACGAGCACTCCGTTGTGCAGTCGGGTGTGCCACCAGCCGCCCTCGGGGGTGTCGTCGTGATCGGTGAGGTGCCAGTCGATGCGCAGATCGAGGTCCCACGCACGGGGGCCGTCGACGCGGATCGCCAAGGAGTCGAGCAACTGCGAGACGGTGAGGGCGGCGAGCAGGCCGCGTCCACCACCGCGGGGCGCCGCCATCGGTCCGTCGACGAGCTCCCGGGCGCCGGTGAGGTAGATGTTGCGCCAGGTGGCGTTCTCCGCCCCGTGACCGAGCCGTGTGTACGCCGCGGCCAGGAGCTCACGGGCCGACTGCTCTCCCGGAAAGGCGAAGACGACGTGGTTGAGCAGCGTGACCGCGAACCGCAGGTCATCGGTCTCCCCGGTGGCGAGGATCTCGCGGGCCCGGGCCGCCGCGGCACCGGCGCCACCGAGCAGCCGCACCCAGCGGGTCGCCTCCTCTCGGGGAGGCAGCTCCCACAGGTGGGCCGGGTTGGCGTCGTACCAGCCCAGATAGCGCTGGTAGATGCCCTTCACGTTGTGGCTCAGCGAGCCGTAGTAGCCGCGCGTCGACGGCTGCGCGTCGAGGGCCGGCGGCAGGACCAGCTCCTCGGCGATCTCCTTCGGCGTCAGGCCGCGGTTGATGAGACGTACGGTCTGGTCGTGCAGGTAGGCATAGACGTCACGCTGCCCGGCGAGGAACGCCTCGATCCGCTCCGCTCCCCAGGTCGGCCAGTGATGGGTCGCGAACGCGACATCGGAGCGCGAGGCGAACAGATCGATCGCCTCGGTGAGATAGCGCGCCCACAGCCGGGCGTCGCGCACCTCGGCCCCGCGCAGGGCGATGATGTTGTGCAGGGAGTGCACGGCGTTCTCGGCCAGAAGCAGCGCCCGCTGACCGGGGAGGTAGATGTTCATCTCCGCCGGCGCCTCGCTTCCCGGAGTGAGCTGGAACTCCAGCTCCACGCCGTCGATGACGCGCCTCTCCCCGGTGCGGGTGATCGAGTCGGTCGGCTCTGCCAGCCCGATGGTCCCGGAGGCGAGCCGGGGACCGAGACCGCAGCCCACGTGTCCGTCCGGCGCGACCGGCAGCCGGCTGCCGTACATGAAGCCCGACCGCCTGCCCATCGCCGGCCCGACGTAGACGTTCTCCGAGACCGCGTGCTCCAGGAATCCCTCCGGCGCCATGACCGGTACGTCATCATCCGCCGCCGCGAGCACGGCTGCAATGCCGCCGAAGTGATCGGCATGGGGATGGGTCAGCACCACCCCGGTGACCGGCCGGTCCCCGCGGTGCTCGCGGTAGAGCCGCAGCGCGGCGGCCGCGGTCTCGGCCGTGGTGAGGGTGTCGATGACGATGATCCCGCGCTCGCCCTCGACGATCGTGAGGTTGGCGAGGTCGAGGCCGCGGACCTGGTAGATGCCGCCAGTCACCTCGAACAGGCCCTGCAGCGAGGTGAGCCGGCTGTGCTGCCACAGCCCGGCGTGTGCGGTGGCGGGCGCGGGGGAGTCGAGGAAGGCGTCGGCGTCGGCGTCGAACGCGACGGTGCCGTCGGCCCTGGTCACGACGCCGGGCTTCAGCGCGGCGATGAACCCGCGGTGGGCGTCGGCCTCCTCCTGGTGGAGGTCGGTCATGATGCCCCCAGCGACTTCACGAGATCGCGGATGACGCCGTTGCGCTGGATCTCCGAGGAGCCGGTCAGCACCCGGAACATCCGCAGCCGCCGCCAGATCACCTCGATCTCCGCGCCACGGATCATGCCGGCCTTGCCGTGCAGCTGCAGCGCCGCGTCCGCGATCTCGAAGGACCGCTCCGCCACGAACAGCTTGCACATGAACGATTCGATGCGCGGACGCTTGCCCGCGTCCAGGTCTGCCAGGGCGTCATAGGTCATCGACCGAGCGGCGTAGTAGTCGGTGGCCATGTCGGCGAGCCGATGCTGGATCGCCTGCTTCTCCAGCAGCAGCCCGTCGAAGACGGTGCGGTGCGCGGCGAAGTCGAGTGCCAGCGCGAGCGCGCGGCGGGCGGCACCGAGCGCGGTCGGGCAGTGCAGCAGGCGGTTGGCGGTGACCCGCCCGAGCGCGATCCGCAGCCCCTGGCCGATCTCGCCGAGCAGGTTCTCCTGCGGCACGAAGCAGTCCTCGAGCACGACGTCGCTCTCGATGTTCTGCCCCGACAGCGGCAGGTCGCCGGGCAGCACCCGGCAGCCGGGGGAGTCGAGGTCGACGAAGAACGCGGCGTACGACTCCTCCTCGCCGGCCATCCGGGCCACCAGGATCGCGAAGTCGGCGAAGGTGCCGCCGGTGCTGAACACCTTCCGACCGCTGACCAGGAAGCCGCCGGAGGTGGGCGTGGCCGTGGTCCGCATCCGGCGTACGTCGGACCCCGCGTCGTCCTCGGTCATCGAGAAGCAGCACGCACGCTCGCCGCGGACGACCGGCATCAGGTACTTCTCGACCTGGTGCTCGCTCGCGTGCTCGAAGATGGCGCCGACCCGCAGCGGGCCGCCCATGTCACCGAGCACACTGGTGGCGAGCTGGCGACCGGACGCACCGATCTCCTCCTTGAGGGCAGCGAGCTCGGTGAAGCTCAGTCCCTGTCCACCGAGCGACTCGGGCAGGTGGATGCCGTAGAAGCCGAGCTCACGGCTGCGCTGCCAGACCGGTTCCAGCATCGAGCGGTCCAGCGGCGTCTCCGGGCCCAGGCCGAGCCCGCGCTCATAGTCGGCGAGCTCGCCCTCGAGGTATTCGCGCAGCCGGGTCACCAGCTCGTCGAGGCGCGGGTTGTCGGGGTAGGACGGGGTGAGGGAGAAAGTCATCTCAGCCGACCTTCCGCTCGGTGCCGGCCCAGTCGCGCTCCCGTAGCGCCCGCCGGTCGACCTTGCCGTTGCGGTTGAGGGGGAGCGCGTCGGCGAACTCGATGATCCGGGGCACCTTCACCCCCGAGAGACGCGTGCGGCAGAAGTCGCGCAGCTCCTCCTCGGTCGCGGTGATGCCGGCGGCGAGGGAGACGTACGCCTTCACGGTCTCGCCCCACTTCTCGCTGGGCACGCCGACGACGCAGGCCTCGCTGACGGCCGGGTGCTCGTAGAGCGCTGCCTCGACCTCGGAGCAGTAGACGTTGTAGCCGCCCGAGATGATCATGTCTTTCTTCCGGTCCACGATGAAGACGAACCCGTCCTCGCGGATCCGGCCCAGGTCGCCGGTGTGCACCCAGCCGTCCCGGAAGGTCTCGGCGGTCGCCTCGGGTGCGTGGAAGTACTCCCGGACGCAGTCCGGACCGCGCGCCACGATCTCGCCGATCTCGCCGGCGGGCAGCGGGTTGTGGTCGTCGTCGACCACGATCACCTCGGTGTCGTAGACCGGGCGGCCGCAGGAGAGCAGCAGCTCCGGGTCCTCTTCGATGCCGCGGACGACGTCCTCGGAGCTGAGGAAGGTGATCGCGCTGGTCGTCTCACCCTGCCCGTAGCCCTGGTTGACCACCGGGCCGAATGCCTCGACGGCCTCGCGCAGCCGCGCCGGGCTGACCGGGGCGCCGCCGACGGTGATGCTCTGCAGCGCGGAGAGGTCGCGCTCGCGCAGAGTGGGGGAGGCGAGGACCAGGTTGAGCATGACCGGCACGACGAATGTGTGGGTGACCCGCTCGCGCTCGAGGGTGTCGAGGTAGGCCTCGACCTCGAAGGCCGGCAGCACGACCACGGCCGCGCCGCGGAAGAAGCAGCCGAGGATCACCATGCCGCTGGCGTGGGTGATCGGTCCGGGGGCGAGATAGACGGCCTCGGCGGAGAGCGAGCCGTAGGGGTTCATCGCCAGCTTGCGCATGTTGGCCAGCCGGTTTCCGACGGTCTGGACCGCCGCCTTCAGGGTGCCGGTGGAGCCGGAGGTGAAGTTGAGGACCGCCGCAGCGTCCTCGTCGACGTCGACGGCGACCGGGTCTGTGGAGCCGTCGGCGAGCAGGGCCTCGTACGCCGTCGTGCCGGGGTCCGGGACGATGCCGTTGTCGAGGTCGACGACGAGAGCGTCCAGGCTGTGGGCGTCGATGATCTTGCGGACCAGCTCGAGGTGGGTGCCGCCGGTGAAGACGACCCTCACGGCCGCGTCGAGAAGTACGTGCTCGACCTCGGCGGCGGCGAGTCGGGCGCTGATCGGGACTCGGAGCGCGCCGACCTTGCAGATCGCCATCTCTGCGACGACCAGCTCGCCCCTGTTGGTGGCGAGGGTGGCGACGGGAGTGCCCGGCGTGCAGCCGCGGGCGATGAGGGCGGCGGCGAGCCGGTTGGTGTCGTCCTCGAGCTGGCGGTAGGTCCATCGGTCGGCGCCGGAGACCAGGGCGGTGGCGTCGGGGGTGAAGGTCGCGGTGCGGGTGAGATAGCTGCCGAGATTCACGGATGCCCTCCTGGTTGTCGGGTTCGCTGCTGTGAGCGCGGTCACCGAGATAATAGACACAGTGTCCAGAACCAGTCCAGCTGTTCGGCAAAGTGCTAGAACAGTGCCCATGACCGTGGTTGAGGACCGGCGCAGCCGGCGAACGCGAGGAGCGCTTCGTGATGCGCTCGTCTCCTTGGTGCTCGAGCGTGGCTACGCCGCGGTGACGGTGGAGGACATCGTCGCTGCGGCCGACGTCGGCAGGGCGACCTTCTACACGCACTTCAAGGACAAGGAGGCGCTCTATGACCACGTGGTGTCATCGGTCCTCCTGGACCTGAAGGAGCGACTGGCCGAGGTGCTGGCCCCTGAGGACGCCGGATTCACGGGAGAGCCGGTGGCCGAGGTGTTCCGGCATGCGATCGAGCAGCCTGATGCGTACCGGATGATCCTGCGGGGCGAGGGGGACGGGCGCGGCCGGCGCGCGTTCGAGGACGCCTGGAGCACCACTGCCCACGAGACGTTCACGGCGCGAGTGAAGGCACATGCCGTGCGCCCGCGGGTGGATCTTCAGGTGCTGGCGCGGGCGTGGGTCGGTGAGCAGATGGCCGTGCTGCTGTGGTGGCTGGACGCCCCGGAGCCGCGGCCGGCCACCGACCAGGTCGTCGAGACGCTCGTCGAGCTGTCCCGCCGCGGACGCTTCTGGGCGACGGGATTCGATCCGGACGCGCGCTGACTGCGGCACTGATGTGGACACGGTGTCTTGTGTGGTGCGGGTCACTGACCCTACAGTCGGACGTGATGACCGTTACTAGACGCTCTGTCTAATATCTTGAAGGGCGGATCTCCGTGTCCTACCGCACCCTGCTCACCGAGTACCCAGTCGGAGCGCGCCGTCGCGTGCTGCTGGCTGTCGTCGTGCTCGCCCTGTTCATCTCGGCGTTCGAGGGTCAGCTGGCCCCCGTCCTGCCGTTGCTGCTCGACGACCTCGGGATGTCGCTCAAGACGTATGGCCTCATCACGGCCGCGTCGCTGATCTTCGGTGCCCTCGCCGGCTACCTCGGCGGGGAGCTCGCCGACCGCGTCGGCCGGGTGAGGATCCTGGTGCCGTTCATGTTCCTCTCCGCCGCCGCCTGCCTGTTCATGGCGACCGCGGACTCGGTGGGCCACTTCGCGCTCGCCAGGATCGTGCTCGCGTTCGTCGAGGGCGTCGCTGTCGCCGGCACCCAGCCACTGATCCGCGACTTCACCCCGCGGATGGGCCGCGCGCAGGCGTTCGCCTTCTGGAGCTGGGGCTCGGTCGGCGCCAACTTCTTCGCCGCCGCCGTGGCCTCGGCGACCCTGGGTGTCTTCGGCAACCAGTGGCGCTCGCAGCTGTTCATCATGGCCGGCGCCGCTCTGGTCGGTGCCGTCGTGGTCGCCCTCACCCTGCGTGACCTCGCCCCGGAGGTCCGCCGCGCCGTGCGCCTCACCGAGCGCGAGGCCCACACGGTCGAGGTTCCCCAGGGCGGGAAGGGTCTGAGCCTCCTCCTCGCACGCCGCGCCTTCTGGACCCACGTGCTGGCGATGTCGTTCCTCTACGTCCTGCTGGCGACCATGAACGCCTACGCCCAGACGATGCTCGTCCAGCAGTTCGGCGTCTCGGTCCGTGCCGCCTCGGCGATGACGATGGTCTTCTGGCTGAGCAACCTGGCGATGAGCCTGGTCTTCGCCCGCCTCTCGGACCGTACGCAGCGCCGCAAGACTCTCATGGTCGGCGGCGGTGTCGCCGCCGTGATCTTCCTCGGCGCCTTCCTGGCGCTCATGGGCCGGGGGAGCGAGGCGTCCTCGAGCCTGGTGCTCGTCCTGTTCATCGGCGTCGGAGTGGCCCTCGCAGCGATCTTCGGCCCGTGGATGGCGAGCTTCTCCGAGCACGTCGAGGAGGTCCACCCTGACATCCAGGGCCGAGCCTTCGGTCTCAACCACCTGCTCAACCGCACCTTCATCCTGGCAACGGTCCTCTTCGCACCGCGAGTGGTCGAGGCGACAGGCGGCTGGGAGCGCTGGATGACGATCGCCTGGGTGGCGACGGTCCTGTTCACCATCACCGCGGCACTCGTTCCCGGCGTGACCGGCCGCCACTCCCGGACCGACACAGACGCCGGGGCCCTCACGCAGCCTGCCTCGTGACCCGCGTACGCCGGGGCCGGCTGGACAGCTGGCTCTACAGCTCGAGCGACGAGCCCGACGTCAGGTTCACGCTGGCCAACGAGCGTACGTTCCTGGCCTGGATCCGCACCTCGCTGGCGTTCCTCGCCGTCGCGGTCGCCGTCGACACTCTCGAGGTGGGCGGCGGCACCGCCCTGGCCGTGCTCGCTCCGCTCAGTCTCGCGATCCTCGCGGCCGGGTGCGCCGCGTGGTCCTGGTGGAGCTGGGTACGCAGCGAGCGGGCGATCCGCATGCGTGACGCCCTGCCGACCCGCCGAGCACCGCTTGCCCTGGTCTTCGGTGTGCTCGGCTCGGTCGCGCTCGTCTCGATGGCCCTGCTGGTGTGAACGGGGCCGGCATGGGCGGAGACCCGGGGCTGCAGCCCGAGCGGACCGAGCTCGCCTGGCGGCGTACGCATCTGTCGCTCGTGGTCGCCGCCCTCGTGGTGGTCCGCCACCCGCTGGCCGAGGGCCACCTGTGGTGGCGTCTCGGCGCGGCGCTGGTGGTGGCCGCGCTGGCGGCATACCTGCTCCTGGGGCGCCGCCGCGTCCACGTCACCGCGGCGGTCGCTGCCGCGATCGCTGTCGTCGAGGTGGCCGGGACCGCTGGGCTGCGGTAGCTCCCCTTGAAATCGTCGAGTTACCGAGTAAGCATAATTACATGCTTACAACCGAGGTGCGCGGGTGGTTCAGCGGACGACTGCCCGATGGCGTGTACGACGAGATCGTCGATGTGGTGGTCGACCGCGAGGAGATCACCGTTGTCGGGCGGATCAAGGAGCCGAAGACGGCCGAGGGCGCTTCGGACGAAGAGCGGGCAGCTGCGAACGAGGGGCGGGCGAGCGAGTTTCGCGAGCGCACCCGCGAGGACCGGATGGCCGTCGCGCGGCAGGCCGAACGCAAGTTCGACCGGAAGGTGTCGTGGGCAGTCGAGATCGGGGGAGAGCGGCACCTCTTCACCAATGTCTCGGCGCCGGTCATGACCCGACTGCGTCAGCCCGAGCGCGCCGTCCTCGACCTGCTGGTCTCCGGCGGCGTCGCCCGGAGCCGGAGCGACGCGCTCGGCTGGTGCGTCAAGCTCGTCCAGCAGCACTCGAGCGAGTGGCTCGAGGAGCTCCAGCAGTCACTGGTCAACGTCGAGCGAGTGCGCGCCAACGGTCCCGACAAGGACTGAGACGTGTCGTGACACGGGTCGTCCCGGTCCCTCGGCGTCAGACGACAGTGGCGCCCATCAGCGCCCAGGCCAGGGGAGTGCAACGGCTCGCGGAAAGTCCTAGTGAGTACGGGCGGCGTCGCGCTCCGCACGCTGATGGACCAGCTCCTCGACCTGGGTCGGAAGCGTGGTCTCGAAGTCGATCAGCTTCGCCCAGGTCGGGGTGACGACGATCCGGACCATGCGGTCGTACAGCGAGCGGACCTCGGCCTCCCAGGCGACCCGCTGCTCCGGCGTCATCTCGTAGGAGCCGTTCATCTGGAGGTACTCCCAGGGGATTCCCTCGACGAGGTCGAGCTCGACCGTGCCGCGGATGAACAGGATCTTGGGAGGGTGCACCTCGGTGTCGATGGTCAGCGCGACGACCGGGTTGTGGCGCAGCGAGATGAGCTTGGGGGAGTTGGGCGTGGTGCACATGACGACCTCTGAGCCGTTCCAGGCGAACCCGATCGGGACGTTCCTCGGAGTCCCGTCCTTGGCGACGTACGCCAGGCGGGTCAGGTCACGCGCCAGGAGCTCCTGACTCAGCGGACGGCTGAGGACCTCGTCGATCTCGCCGGGCTGCATGGTGTTCGACATCTGCGTCTCCTCGGATGTGGCGACCTCGGCTGGTCGCATTCACTCCATGAACGGAGACGTTCCCATCGTCTCTACATCCCGCGGGAGATCACCAGCCGTCGGACAAGATGGTTCTCATGGACCACGAGAGTGCGCGGCGCTCGGCCGCATTCGTAGGACTGGCCACGCTGCCGATCGGGGCAGCCATCCTCCTCGCGCCGAAGCAGGTGGGCCGGGCGCTGAAGCTCGGTGATCACCCCACGGCGCTGCGAGCGATCGGTGTCGCGGACCTGGCGCTGGTGCCCGGGTTGCTGGCGGGTCGCCGCCGGCTGCCCTGGATGGCGGCTCGCGCCGGCCTCAATGTTGCGATCGCGGCGTACTGCGTGAGCCTCGCGCGCAGCGAGGGCAACATCGGGCCGAAGATCGCCGCGTCAGCGCTGGCGGTCGCTACGGCTGCCGACGCCCGCACGATCCTTGCCCTGCGCGAAGGTGAGAGTCGCCGGTCCTGACCTTGTGACTCCGATCTGGGTGCGGATGCCGCGGCGGTAGGCCGAAGGTGAGACGCCCAGGCGTGCGACGAAGGTGCGGCGGAGGGCCTCGGCGCTCGAGAAACCGGCATCGGAGGCCGCCTGCGCCACCGAGCGGCCGGCCTCCAGCCAGCTCCGCGCCAGATCGAAACGTACGCTGGCAGCGTACTCGGCTGGGCTCATCCCGACCTCGTCATGGAAGAGGCGCGTGAGGTGGCGCGGGCTGATGCTGACGTGACGCGCCAGTGAGATGACGCTGTGCCGGTACGACGGGTCCTGGGCGATGAGCTCGGTGATGACACGCACCGGGCTTTCGGGCACCGCCACAGCGCGCAGGGGAGCGGAGAACTGGGTCTGTCCGCCCGAGCGTCGCAGGTAGACGAGGAGCCCCTGGGCGACCCGCTGGGCGGTTGCCGCGCCGAGGTCGTCCTCGACCAGGGCCAGCGCAAGGTCGATGCCGGCGGCGACGCCGGCGGATGTCGCGACGTGGCGATCACGTACGAAGATCCGGTCCGGCTGCACGTCGATGAGAGGGAACCGAAGTGCCAGGTCGTCGGTGAACTTCCAATGGGTGGTCGCGCTGCGCCCGTCCAGCAGGCCGAGCTCCGCGAGCACGAACGCCCCGCTGCAGATCGACACGACGCGTCTGGCCCGGCCGGCCAGGGTCTGCGCGGCGGTGAGCAGCTCGTCGGTCACGAAGGCCGACGGCGCACGCTCGCTGCCCGGCACGATGAGCGTGTCGAGCGATGGGGCGTCGGCTGCGGCGGCACTCACAGCGACACCGCCGCCGATCGACGAGGTCACCGCGGCGCCCGAAGGCGAGAGCAGGACCACCTCGTACGCCTCTGTCGCCTGGTTCGCCTCCACGAATACCTCTGCGGGACCGACGTAGTCCAGCGCCTTCACGCCGTCGAAAAGGAGGAACCCGATCCGTCGCCTCGTACCAGCCATCGACATCCTCTCCAGGTTATGGATTGAGTATTCCATAACGGTGGTCATGAAGACCGGTACATTCGGGGAATGGCCAGACCTCGGGAGATCTCAGTCACGGCGGTACGTGACGCAGCGCTCGACGTGTTCCGTGAGCATGGCTACGAGCGAACCTCCATGCATGACCTCGCCGAGCACACCGGCGCGGGCAACGGCAGCATCTACGCGGCGTTCGGGAGCAAGCGCGGCCTCTTCCTCGCCGCCCTCGAGGCCTACTGCGGCGGCAGGATCACCCTGACGACCGACGCCTTGGCGGGGGAGGGCGGAGCCCGTGAAGCCGTACGCCGCTACCTGCTGCGCATCGCCGACGACTGCACCGGAGATCCGCGGCGCCTCGGCTGCCTCATGGTGCGGTCGCTGGCAGAGCTCGCCGACCGCGACCCCGAGGTGGTCGACATCTGCAGGCGGACCCTCGAGGTGATGGAGGAGCGGATCGCGGCCCGCATCGGAACCGGCACCGGAGCAGGCACGCTGGCGCGCGAGATCCTGCTCTTCTCGCAGGCTCTGATCCAGGCCGGGGCCACGGCGACGTCGCGGCGAGAGCTGCGCGAGTCGGCAAACGCCTACGTCGACCGGCTCGTCCTGGCCTGACGCGTCCGTTTCCGAGGGATTCGCGGCCGTTCGGGCAGGCGACTCGGGGCGGTGTATGGGGCGACGATTGTGGCGTCCTCGCTCACCGATCCAACAGGAGCACCATGCCCTTCTTCACCACGTCCGACGGCACCGACATCCACTACTCAGACTGGGGGAGCGGTCAGCCGATCGTGTTCAGCCACGGCTGGCCGCTCAGCTCGGACGCCTGGTCGCTCGAGCGCAAGACGCTCGCCGACGCCGGCTACCGGGTGATCGCCCACGACCGCCGTGGCCACGGTAAGTCCGCCCAGCCCTGGCAGGGCAACGACATGGACACCTACGCGCGCGACCTAGCCGAGCTCGTCGAGCATCTCGACCTGCGTGACGCGGTCTTCGTCGGCCACTCGACCGGCGGGGGAGAGGTCGTCCGGTGCGCGGCCCAGCACGGCGACGGACGCGTCGCCAAGGTCGTCACGATCGGTGCGGTCCCGCCGATCATGCTCCAGACCGAGGCGTACCCCGAGGGCCTCCCGATCGACGTCTTCGACGGGATCCGGGCCGGCGTGCTCGCCGACCGATCGAACTTCTACCGCGAGCTCGCGCCGTCGTTCTTTGGCTTCAACCGTGACGGCGTCGAGACGTCGCAGGGCGCGATCGACGACTTCTGGCGCCAGGGGATGCTCGCCGGGATCCAGGCGGCGTACGAGTGTGTCGCGGCCTTCTCGGCGACCGACTTCACCGAGGACCTGAAGGCGCTCGATGTACCGATCTTCATCGCGCACGGCGACGACGACCAGATCGTGCCGATCGGGAACGCGGCGCTGAAGTCCATCGGGCTGGTCCAGGACGGCACGCTCAAGGTCTACCCGGGCGCTCCGCACGGGATCTTCGGTGCGTACCAGCAGGAGCTGATCCAGGACATCCTCGACTTCATCAAGAAGTGACCGAGTAGCGACTCCGTGGCGCGGGACCGCCTCGTGTGGTCCCGCGCCACGCCCTGGCGCCGGCGAACCGGCGTCGTCAAGGCGCGATGTTCTGGTTGTGACTGAACAGGTTCTCCGGGTCGTAGGCCTGCTTGACCTTCCTGAGTCGCGCGTAGTTGCTGCCATAGGTTTCGGTGACGCGGCCCTGGTCGTCGTCGGACATGAAGTTCACGTAGCCGCCGGCCTCGGAGTGCGGCGTGAGCGCGGTGGCGTAGTCGCGGACCCACGCGATGTGGGCGTCGTCGTCGGAGGCGTCCGGCCAGGCGGAGACGATGACCGTCGAGAACGTCGCATGGCGGTAGGAGAACGCGGTGTCCGTCGGGCCGACACGGGAGGCCGCCCCGTTGATCGAGTACAGGTGCATCGTCGAGCTCGCGTTCGGCGCCTTCGGGCCGTGGGCCAGGTGCACCTCGATCGCCTCGTCGGTCAGCTCGGTGACGTAGTTGCCCTTCCAGTAGCTGCGTACGCCATGGGGGAACAGGTCGTCGAAGGCGCTGTTGAGCCAGGGGTACGGCATCGGCCCGACCATCTCGCCGACGCGCGGCGCGAGGTCACGGAACGGCTGCATCGCCGCCTCGCCCTCCTCGACCGGCCCACTCCAGTGGACGACGGCGGCGCAGAGCGTGTCGCCGTGGCGCTCTTCCGGGAGGAAGGGGAGGGGAGGGGCCACCTGGAACGCCGGAAAGGCCCCGTAGCGTTCGTCGGCTTCGGGGATCCAGGTGCGGAAGAACCGCAGCAGGTCGCCGGCGTGCTCCAGCTCGTAGAAGAAGAGTCCGACGACGACCTGGTCCACAGGATGCAGGTCGAACTCGAAGCTCGTGACGACCCCGAAGTTGCCGCTGCCTCCGCGAAGCGCCCAGAACAGGTCGGCGTTCTCGGACTCGCTGGCGCGACGGAGCTGTCCGTCCGCGGTGACGACGTCGGCTGAGCGAAGGCTGTCGATCGAGAGACCGAAACCACGGGTGAGGTAGCCGATGCCGCCGCCGAGCGTGAGACCGCCGACGCCGGTCGTGGACACGATCCCGCCGGGCACGGCGAGGCCGTGGGCATGGGTGGCTTCGTTGAGGTCGGCCAGTGTCGCGCCGCCGCCCACGCGAGCGGTTCGCGCCGTGGCATCGACCTCGACGGAACGCATGGGGGACAGGTCGATGACCAAGCCGTCATCGATCGTCCCGTAACCGGGCGAGCTGTGCCCGCCGCCGCGTACGGCCAGCGGCAGGCCGGCGTCGCGTGCGAAGTTCACTGCGGCGATGACGTCGTTGACGTTCGCGGCAGGGACGACAGCGGCCGGGCGACGGTCGATCATTCCGTTCCAGACGGCTCGAGCCGTTTCGTAGTCGGGATCGTCGGGTGCGACGACCCGCGTCACTTGTTTGCGGAGTTCGTTGATGGATGTCATGACGCCAGCGTCATCCGGCGCGGTCGCGGCAACCATTCCTACGACGCCACGTCATCGAGTTCCGGTACAGCGGGGGACCGCCGTAGGAGGGGACTCACGTGACGCTACTTGACATAATGTGCATTATCGGCGACTAATCCAACGGCTGAAACAGGGGGTCGAGCGGCTAGGGTTCGCTGCTGTGACTGAAGACTTCGACCCGACCGCACACAACCGCGTGGCGTGGGACGAACTGGTCGACAACGACAACGAATGGTCCCGGCCGGTTGGTCCCGAGATCATCGCGAAGGCACGTCAGGGCGACTGGTCGGTGGTTCTGATCGGCCACGAGCCGATCCCGCGTGATTGGTTCCCGTCCGAGCTGGCCGGTGCCCGGGTGCTCTGCCTTGCCTCCGGCGGTGGCCAGCAAGGTCCGGTCCTCGCGGCGGCGGGCGCCTCGGTGACCGTGTTCGACAACTCGCCCAAGCAGCTGGCTCGCGATGACGAGGTCGCCGCTCGTGACGGGCTGGAGCTTCGCACCGTGCTCGGCGACATGCGCGACCTGGGTGTCTTCGACGACGCCAGCTTCGACGTCATCGTCAACCCGGTGTCGAACGTGTTCTGTCCCGACCTGACGCAGGTCTGGCAGGAAGCGTTTCGGGTGCTGCGCCCCGGCGGGACGCTCATGGTCGGTTTCATGAACCCGGACGTCTACATCTTCGACGAGGTGGCGCTCGACCGGCAGGAGCTGGTGGTACGTCACTGCCTCCCGTTCAGCTCGCTCGACCTCTCCGAGGCCGACCGGATGCACGCCTACGGAAGCGGCCCGATCGAGTACAGCCACTCGCTGACCGAACAGATCGGCGGACAGCTGGCAGCCGGGTTCGTCCTGACCCACCTCAGCGAAGCGCCGCACCACGCAGACGTCACGGCCCAGCACCTGTCCGCCTACATCGCAACCCGCGCGGTCAAGCCAGAGAGGTGAACCTCCGCGTTCAGTCGGGTGGTGGCGCAGCCGTCTCTCGCAGCACTTCGCGCGCCGGCGACAGCAGCACGGCGTCGCGTGTGTCGGCGGCGGTCGCCTTGACGTAGATCCCGGTGGTCTTGAGATCTTCGTGACCGAGCAGTCCTTGTACGGCAGGCACCGGTACGCCGGAACGGATCAGTCCCTTGGCGGCGCTGTGCCGAAACGCATGCGCGGCTTCGCCAGGCTGCTTCGGGACGCCGGCCAGACGGATCCAGGTCTCGACCAGGTGGTTCAGAGCGCCGGGACGCAGCTGTTTGCCCGATGTCAGCACGAACAGGCTGTCGGCCGCGTCGCGAGCGCCGAAACGGGCCTCCAGCTCGACCAGGTAGAGGTCGACCGCATCGACGGCCTCGGGCGGCAGTGGCAGGTTGCGCTGCTTGTCGCCCTTGCCGATGACCCGCACCAGGGTCTCGCCGTCGGGCTCGCGCCGGATGGAGCCGATGGTGAGGCCGCACAGCTCCGCGGCACGTACGCCGGTGGTGACCAGCACCGCGAAGATCGCCCGGTCGCGAGCCGGCCAGCGGCGCCGGTCGGTGCCTTCGCGTGGGGTCGAAGCGACCCGCGCCAGGCGGCGGAGCTCGTCGACGCTCCAGCCGGCCGGCAGCCGACTGGGCCGTTCAGGTGCCTCGATCCGCAGCGTCGGGTCGACCAGCAGGTGTCCCTCGAGCTGCAGCCAGTGGGTGAAGAGCCGCAGCGTGCCGACGCGGCGCTGACAGGTGGCCGCGGCCGAGCTCTCGCGCAGCGACCTGTAGGCGATGCGTACGTTCTGGTCGGTCAGCGCCGAGATCGGGACCAGCGCCAGCACCTCGGCATCAGGCTCGCCGCCCGCATCGACATGCAGCTGCCGCGCCCAGGCGGCGATGTCTTGCCGGTACGCGTTGCGAGACTTGTCGTTGAGCCCGCGGCGCGTGAGTGTGGCCCGGTCGGTCAGGAAGTCCTCGACGACATCGCCGAACATCACACCATCGTCAGGTACGCTCACATCCCCCGATATTACAGCCTTTTCGAACATTTCTGCGATAGGGGGCACTATCGCAGAAATCCGGTGAGGTGGCAGACTCCAGCCGTGGCCGACACCGCTGTGACTCACCGCACCGAACACGTCAACGGAATCGACCTCCACTGGGTGGAGTCAGGGCCGGCGGACGGCAGGCTCGTGATCCTGGTGCACGGGTTCCCGGAGTCCTGGTACTCATGGCGCCACCAGATCGCCGCGCTCGCCGACGCGGGCTACCGGGCGGTCGCGATCGACGTCCGCGGATATGGCGGCTCCTCGAAACCGAGTTCCATCGAGGACTACCGGATGCTGCGCCATGTCGGCGACAACCTCGGCCTGGTGCACGCTCTGGGCGCGGAGACGGCCACCATCGTCGGGCACGACTGGGGCGCTCCCATCGCTTGGACAACGGCTCAGCTGAGGCCGGACGTCTTCACCGCCGTAGCCGGTCTGTCGGTGCCGTTCAGCCCCTCCGGACGCCGTCGGCCCACGGAGGCGATGGCGCAGGCCGGTGGTGACGACGAAGACTTCTACATCTCCTACTTCCAGACCCCGGGTGTCGTCGAGGCCGAGATCCTGCTCGACGTACGCCGCTGGCTGCTCGGCATCTACTACTCGATCTCGGGCGACGGCGTGCTCGCCGCCGGTGGGGATCCGCGCGGGGCGCTCGGACTGGTGCCACGCGGCGACCGGCTCTCGGACCAGTTCGTCTACCCCACCGAGATGCCCGAGTGGCTGACCGAGGCCGATGTCGACTTCTACGCCCGCGAGTTCGCCGACTCCGACTTCCTCGGACCGCTCGCGCGCTACCGCAACATCGACCGCGACTGGGAGGATCTGGCGGCCTTCAGCGACGTGCCGATCAGGGTGCCGTCGCTCTTCGTCGCCGGCGAGTACGACGGGCCCGCGATCACCGGTCGCCGCCAGATCGAACGCTTCGACCAGACCCTGCCGGGCCTCACTCGCTCAGTGGTACTCCCCCGGTGTGGACACTGGGTCCAGCAGGAGCGCCCCGAGGAGACCAACCAGCTCCTGCTGGAGTTCCTGGCTAGCTCAGCGCCACGCTGATCGCCAGGGCCACGACGGCGAGCAGCGGGATCACGCCCTGCTTGAGAGCCGCGCTGCGCTTGTCGGGCGAGAAGATGAACAGCACCGCCGCGGCGGCTGCCATCGAGCCGGCTCCGGCGAACACCAGGGCGGCGCCGACCGCTGCGGAGCACACCGGGTACAGGACGATGCCGACCGCCGTGACGATGGCGAGGAACAGGTTGTAGAAGCCCTGGTTGAAGGCCAGCTCCTTGGTCGCCTCGGCCTCCTCGGCGCCGATCCCGAACACGGCACGCGTCTTCGGGCTCGTCCAGGTCAACGACTCCATGACGAAGATGTAGACGTGCACCAGGGCGGCCAGCGCGGCGAGCACCAATCCAGCAACGACCATCACAGACCTCTTCCGGGTTGGGTGCTCGAGCACCGGCTGAGGCTGACAGTAACCGATCCTCGCGCATGGGCGCTGCCGCGATCGGGTACCTGCTCGCAATGGGGAGCAACGTCCTGGACATGGTGGGCACCACGGTTGTGGTGCTCGTCGTCCTGATGGTGCTCGCGGCCGCGACCGGCTTCCTGCTGGCGAGGCTGGAGAGACGGCGCGCACGCCGGATCCATGACGATCTCGTCGAGATGCGTGACCAGCCCGGGCGGCATCGCCGCTAGCGCAGCCGTGCCCTCGGCTTCCCGGCACAGCTGATGCACGTGCGCGCCACCGGGCGCGCCTCGAGGCGGCCTTCGGCGATCGGCCGGCCACAGTCCTCACAGGTCCCGTACGTCCCCGCGCCCACGCGCTCCGTGGCAGCATCGATCTCGGCGAGATGCTCGCGCGCCTGACGTACGAGCGCTTGGACCTGGGACCGCTCGAAGGCGATCGTCGCGCCCTCGGGATCGTGCTCGTCATCGGCGTTGGTGTCGCGCGAGGCCGCGACGACAGAGTCGAAGTCGGCGCTGAGGTCCGCCAGGCGCGCGAGCGTCTGCCGGCGCTCCGCCTCGAGCCGTTCGCGCGCCTGATCCATGTGGTCGACGGTAGCTCGCCTGGAGCCTGCTGCTCCAGGGTCCTCTGTCTGCATGACCGGGCCCTCAGCAGTCGAAGACCGACCAGCAGATCTCGTTGCGGATCCGCTGGTCGTCGAGGACGAGGTCGCGGACGGGGTCCGGGAGCTGCTCGCGCTGCCAGTGGCACTCCCGGCGCCCGGCCTCGACGGCGTCGCCAGCAGGGGCGGCGTCGCGTACGGCCTTGATGGCGTACGCAGCCGCGCCCAGGTCGTGGGCCGCGACATGGGCGACCACGCCGGCCTGGCCGGCCGCGTAGGCGGCGTTGCGGGCGGCTCCGCGCAACGGCCGGGCCGCACCCATGGCGTGACCGCCGAGAGCACGCGCCTCCATCATCTTCAGCTCACCGCGGGTCCAGGCCCGCGCGGCCTCGATGGCCTCCCGTGGCCGCGGGTCGTCGGGGCACTCCGCCTCGAAGAGCGGGAGGACGTGCTCTGCGCAGGTCGCCGCCCACAGCGCGAGCAGCTGGTGGTCGGCGTCGGTGAGGGTGCCACCGCGGCGGACCGTTATCAGGCGCGGGTCACGCTCCTTGGCCAGGATCATCGCTCTCCCCTGGTCTCGGGCCCGGCCTCTGGACGGTCCGGTCCGGGGCCGTCGGGATGGGTGAGGTCGTAGGCGGCGGAGACCTTCTTCGGGACGCACAGGCGCCAGGCGTCGACGACGAACTCGCACGCCTCGACCGGGTCGAGCGCGGCCAGGGACGACTCCACCCAGTTGAACCGCATCTCCGACTCGCGGGGCAGGTGGAACTTGTCGGGTGAGCTGGCGACCAGCGCTGCACGCTCCTCCTTCGGGAAGCCGAACCCCATCTCGGTCTCGTCCAGGGAGAAAGCGACAAAGACGATCGCGCCGACCCTGAACTTCAGTCGGCCGCGTACGAAGACCTCGTAGGACCGCTCCAGGCTCGAGCCGAGCCAGCGGACGTCCGCCACGGTTGCCATATCCGGAGCGTAGGCGCAGATGTCGACTACGGCACCGGGAATTCGGGTCCGTCGGAGTCTGTGGCGCGACATCATGGCCCCATGGCGGCGAAGTTGGATCTGAAGAAGGCGCTCGACAGCTATCGGGCACGTCAGGGTGAGTTCCGGGTGCTCGAGGTGCCGCCACTCCCCTACCTGATGGTCGACGGACACGGTGACCCCAACACCGCCCAGGAGTACGCCGATGCGCTCGCGACGCTCTATCCGGTGGCGTACAGGCTGAAGTTCGCCAGTAAGAAAGCGGGTCGTGACTATGTGGTGCCGCCGTTGGAGGCGCTGTGGTGGGCCGAGGACATGGACGCGTTCACCCGGGCACGGGACAAGGCGCAGTGGGACTGGACCGCGATGATCATGACACCCGACTGGGTCACCGAACAGATGTTCGACGAGGCGGTCGCGAGGGTCGGCGCCAAGGATCGCCCGGCGAGCCTGGACAAGGTGCGGCTGGAGACGCTCGCGGAAGGCACCTGCGTGCAGACGCTGCACATCGGTCCCTACGACGACGAGGGCCCGGTGCTCGAGGAGCTGCACGAGCGGTTCATCCCCGAGAACGGGCTGCGGATGGCCGGGAAGCACCATGAGATCTATCTCGGCGATCCGCGGCGGGTGGAGTCCGCGAAGCTTCGGACGATCCTGCGCCAGCCGGTCGTCTCCTAGGCCGCGAATCTCGGTGTACAAGTGTGGACTGAAACGCTTGCCAGCGTGACCGCGCTCACATTACTCTTCGGTAACTCGGGACGCTGCGGTCCCGCTTACGTGAGGAGAGTCCCCCATGGCTCAGCACGCATCGAGGCTGTTCGTGAAGCGTCCCGGCAAGCACGGCGTACGCACCCTGGTGACGGCTCTGGCCTTCGCCGCCGTCATGCCCGCCGCCCTGGCCGCCCCGGCCGGGGCCGCGGACCAGAGCACCGCGGTCGTCTCCCGTGGCGTCGAGATCCCGGAGTTCTACAACCCACCGGCAACGCTTCCTGACGGCGACGGTGAGCTCGTACGCACCGAGCCACTCCCCCTCGGCGTCGGCCTCTCGATCCCGGGCATCGGCTCGCTGCCCGGCACCGCGACCCGGGTCATGTACAAGACGACCGACAACAACGGCGCCCCGGCCGCGGTGACCGGCGCCTACATCGAGCCGTTCGCAGCCTGGACCGGTGCCGGCGACCGGCCGCTCGTGGTCGTCGCGCCCGGCACCATGGGCCAGGGCGACCAGTGCTCGGCCTCGCTCGGGCTGGAGCGCCCCATCCTCTTCAACGGCAAGACCGTCTCGGTGGGCTACGAGGACATCGGGATCTACCGCCTCCTGGCGCGCGGCGTGGCCGTGATGGTCACCGACTACGTCGGCCTGGGCGCCACCGACCGGCTCCACACCTATGTCGACCGCGTCGACGGCGGTCACGCCGTTCTCGACGCCGCGCGGGCAGCGCGCGAGGTCCCGGACGCATCGGTGAGCGCCGGGTCGCGGGTCGCGCTCTATGGCTACAGCCAGGGTGGCGGCGCGACCGGGTCGGCCTCCGAGCTCGCCTCGACGTACGCCCCCGAGATCAACCTCGTCGGTGCCTACGTCGGTGCTCCGCCCGCCGACCTGCGGGCGACCGCGGTCGGCATCGACGGATCGGCGCTGGTGGCGGCGCTGGCCTGGACGATCAACGGTCTCGCCCAGTCCAACCCGGAGCTGCGGCCGATCCTGGACGAGAACCTCAACGCGGCCGGTCTCGCGGCGCTGGAGGATCTCTCGACGGCGTGCGTCGCGGACGGCATCTTCGGCTACCCGTTCCAGCGGAGCACCAGCTGGACCAAGACCGGCGAGAGCCTCGACGACATCATCGAGCGCGAGCCGGCGGTGCGGTCGATCATCTCCGAGCAGAAGCTCGGGCACGTGGCCCCGCGGATCCCGGTACGCCTGGCCACCGGGACCCAGGACGACATCGTCCCGCACGAGCAGTCCCGGCAGCTGGCCGTCGACTGGTGTGGTCGGGGAGCGAAGGTGACCTACCAGGCGGTCATCCTGCCCAACCTCGGCGACGGGCTGGTCACCAACCATGTCACCCCGCTGCTCGTCGACCAGACCGCCGCGATCAACTGGGTCACCGACCGGGTCAAGGGCGTCGCCGCCGGATCCAACTGCGCGACGATGCCTGTTCAGCCCTGAGCTGTGCGTAGCCGCACGGACAGGCAGGTGACGCAGCCTTCGAGCTTCTCGAACTCGGAGATGTCGACCGGCACGACCGTGTAGCCGCGCTCCTCGAACATCGCTCTGCTCAGCGGTGCCGAGGCAGCCATCAGCAGCGTGCGGTCGTCGAGGACGACCACGTGGGAGCCCGGTTCCTCGGGGACCGGCAGGAACCGGGCTCCCCACACGCTCGGGTCGTCGACCAGCGGCTCATGGCCGATGACGGTGCCGTCGGGCAGCGCGGTGACGGCCGACTTCAGATGGAGCACCTTCGTGAGGGGGACAGCGACGACCTCGGCGCCCAGCGGCCCGAGCAGTGCCCGGAGCTGGGCGATCCCCTCGGCGTTCGTACGCCCGCCCTCCCCCACCCACACGGTGTCGCCGTGCTTGAGAACGTCGCCGCCGTCGAGAGTTCCGGGCGCCTCGATGTGGGCGATCCGGTAGCCCCGCGCGCGGACCGCTTCCTCGGCCGCGTCGATCTCCGGGCGCCGTTCCAGCGCGCCGGGCCGGCTGATCACAGCCAGGTCCGCGAAGACGACCATCGTGTCCTCGACGAAGACCGAGTCCGGGCATTCGTCGGCGGGATCGACTTCGTGGGTGGTCCAGCCGGCGGAACGCATCGCGGCGACGTACGCCTCCCACTGCTCGCGGGCGAGATCTACGTCGACCGGGCTCCGCTCGATGTGGGTGACGAGCCCGTCGGCGAGGCGGGGCGAGGGGCGGCGTACGAGAGCGTGCATGGGTGAAGTATCCCTACCCGATCCAGAACCGGAGCTCGTTGCCGAGCTGTTCGTCGAGCGCGCCACCGTTCTTCTCGATCACCCGCCGGGACGGCTCGTTGGAGGGGACACAGGTGAGCAGGGCACGCGAGACGCCGTGCTCACGAGCCCTCTCGAGGCCGAGCTCGAGCATCCGGGTCGCGTGGCCCTGGCGCCGCCATGGCGCGACGACGTGGTAGCCGATGTGACCGCCGTCGACTGCGAGCTCCGGTGTCAGCGTGTGCCGCACGACGAGGGTGCCGAGATAGTGCTCCTCGGAGACGTACCAGTAGACCGTCGACATCACGTCCCAGCGCTCCTTGTCGTGGTCCCGGGCAGCGACGAACGCGTCGAAGTCCTCGCTGGCCGGCCCTAGCCAGTCGGTATCGGTGCCGCGCAGGAGACAGTCGGCCTGTTCGCCGGTGAGATAGGAGGTGCGTACGGCCGTCGTCGGACGGACCAGGCGAGGCGGTTCGCTCAGGGTGATCATCGCCAGCCAGGCAACCACACGGCGTGCCCAGAACGCACCAGGTTTTGGAGGAGCCCTGCGGGCTCACCCGATGGGCAATCGCCTGATCCGCATGGTCTCGTCGCCGAAGACAACGACTTCGCCAGTTAGAAGGCCTCAGCCACATCTTCGGCAACGAGATCCGGGAGGTCATCGATGATCTCATCGGCGGTCATTCCGTCCGCGACCATCGCGACGACTGTGGCCACAGGAATGCGCAAGCCCCGGATCGTCGGGACTCCACCCATCCGATCGGGATGCACCGTAATTCGCTCGAAGGTCACGCTCCGAGGTTACCTCTCAGTTGCGCACTTCGGTGCGAAGTATGTGCGTAGTTTGGTCCCATGAGTGAGCACGAAGGACGCGAGATGTTCGAGCCGGAGTCGTGGGAGGAGCGCTACGCCGGTGAGGAGAAGGTCTGGAGCGGCAACCCGAACGCGCAGCTCGTCGCCGAGGTCTCCGAGCTGACGCCCGGCACGGCGCTCGATGTCGGCTGCGGCGAGGGCGGCGACGTGATCTGGCTCGCGCAGCAGGGCTGGACCGTCACCGGCGCCGACTTCTCGGCCAACGGGCTGGCCAGGGCGAGGCGGCATGCCGAGGACGTCGGGGTTTCGGACCGTACGTCCTGGTGGCAGGTCGACGCCCGCACCTTCGACGCCGAAGGCCGGCAGTTCGACCTGGTCACCTGCCACTTCCTGCACACCCCCGATGGGAGCATGGTCGACGTCGCCGGCCGCCTGGCCACCGCGGTCGCGCCCGGTGGCCACCTCCTCGTCGTCGGCCACGCGCCCTCCGAGGTCTTCGCGCGCCACGGCCACCACAACGCGATGTTCCTCGCCTCAGACCTGATCCCCGGCCTGCCCGCCGGGTTCGAGCCGCTCGTCGTCGAGCAGCGCCCCCGCCTGACCATCCGCGACGGCGTCCCGGTCCAGATCGACGATTCGACCCTGCTCGCCCGCCGCGCAGGTTAGTCCAGGCACCACTCGTTTCCCTCGGGGTCCTGCATGACGATGAAGCCGAGGCTCATCGGTGGGTCGGGCTCGAAGCGGCGTACGCGGGTGGCTCCCAGCGCGACGACGCGCTCGCACTCCGCCTCGAGTGCGGCCATCCGCTCCTCACCCTGCAGTCCGGGAGCGGCCCGGACGTCCAGGTGGACGCGGTTCTTGGCGGTCTTCGACTCCGGCACGTGCTGAAAGAAGACGCGCGGACCGGTGCCGGCGGGGTCCTCGATCGCGGAGGCGTTGTTGCGCTGGTCCTCCGGCACCCCGACACGAGCGAGGAACTCGTCCCACGCATCCAGCGGCTCGCTGCCCTCGGCGACCTCGACCCCAGGTGGACCCGGATGGACGTAGCCGAGGACGTCCCGCCAGAACGTGGAGAGCGCGCGGGGGTCGTGTGCGTCGAAGGTGACCTGGAAGGTGCGGGTCTCGAGTGCCATGGCTCCACCATGACACCGAATCAGGACGGTCGGCGTCCGCTATCGGCGATGAGCGGGAGCGGGCAGCCCGAGGCCGCGGCGCTCCTCCATCCGCCCGGCGATCATGGGGACCACGATCGCGGCGGCGACGAGGTGAGTGAGGCACAGGACGCCGACGAAGGCCAGGTCGAACTCGAAGAACGGCAGCACGTCGGGGACCAGCGAGAGCCCGGTGAGCACGATCATGGTGATCTGGAAGGTCGAGCGGGGCATCGTGGCCACCCGGATCATCACCTCGGCGAGGATGATGCCGATCAGCGAGCAGTAGACGGTGAGCATCGGGAACGCCGCGAGCGGTACGTCGCCCACGCTGCTGCCGAAGTCGACGCCGGCCGCCTTGGCGGCCACGGCCATCAGGCTGGTGGCGACCGCGGCGATGGCGGTGGCCACCAGACCGCGCGGCCACACCGGCGCCGGGCGCTGCCGCACCGGAGTGATCTCCACCGCCGGCTGGGCCGGACGGGTCCAAGCGGTGTGCTCGGACTGCCCGGGCGTACGCCTGTGCTCGGGAACGTAGAGGGTCATCGCGGCTGCTCCTTCGTCGATGCTGCAACCAACGCACACTAAGGGCGCTGCTCATGGTCGACCGCATCCAGATGCCCTCAAACAGGCGTGATTCCCGCCACCCGAACCCTTCCAGTCACTAGGTCTCAGGCCCCGACGTACGCCGCCAGGTGCTCGCCGGTGAGCGACGACTTCTTGGCGACGAGCTCGGCGGGCGTACCTTCGAAGACGACCAGGCCGCCGTCGTGACCGGCACCCGGGCCGAGGTCGATGATCCAGTCGGCGTGAGCCATGACCGCTTGGTGGTGCTCGATCACGATCACCGACTTGCCGGCGTCGACCAGCTTGTCGAGCAGCGCCAGCAGGTTGTCGACGTCGGCGAGGTGGAGGCCGGTGGTCGGCTCGTCCAGGACGTACGTCCCGCCCTTCTCCCCCAGGTGCATGGCCAGCTTGATCCGCTGCCGCTCGCCGCCGGAGAGGGTGTTGAGTGGCTGGCCGAGCTTGAGGTAGCCCAGTCCGACGTCCTGCATCCGTCCGAGGATGTTCGCCGCCGGCGGCACCTTCGACTCGCCCTCGGAGAAGAAGTCGTGCGCCTTGGAGACGGAGAGGTCGAGCACCTCGGCGATGTTGAGCGCGCCGAGGCGATACTCCAGCACCAGCGGCTGGAACCGCTTCCCGCCACAGTCCTCGCACGGGCTCGAGACGGTCTCCATGAACCCCAGCTCGGTGAAGATCATCCCGTTGCCCTTACAGGTCGGACACGCTCCCTCCGAGTTGGCGGAGAAGAGCGCCGGCTTCACACCGTTCGCCTTCGCGAACGCCTTGCGGATGGGCTCCAGAAGACCTGTGTACGTCGCCGGGTTGCTCCGTCGTGAGCCCTTGATCGCACTCTGGTCGACGAACTCCACATCGGTTCCGCGCGGGATCGAGTCGTGGATGAGGGAGGACTTGCCCGAGCCTGCGACACCGGTGACCACGGTCAACACTCCGAGCGGGATGTCGACGTCTACGTTCTTCAGGTTGTGCGAGGTCGCCCCACGGATCTCCAGATGGCCGGTCGGCTTGCGCACGCTGTCCTTCAGCGAGGCACGATGTCCCAGATGACGTCCGGTGAGGGTGTCCGCCTTCGCCAGGTCGTCGAATGTCCCCTCGAAGCAGATCGTCCCGCCGTCGCTGCCGGCCCCCGGTCCGAGGTCGAACACGCGGTCGGCGATCGCGATCGTCTCCGGCTTGTGCTCGACCACGAGCACGGTGTTGCCCTTGTCGCGCAGGTCCAGCAGCAGCTTGTTCATCCGCTCGATGTCGTGCGGGTGCAGGCCCACGGTGGGCTCGTCGAAGACGTAGGTCACATCGGTCAGGGCTGACCCCAGGTGCCGCACCATCTTCGTACGCTGCGCCTCACCGCCGCTCAGGGTCCCTGAAGGCCGGTCGAAGGAGAGATAGCCCAGCCCGATCTCGGTCATCGAGTCGCACAGGTGGAGCAGCGACCGGATCAGCGGTGCGACGCCCGGCTCGTCGATCCCACGCAGCCATTCGGCGAGGTCGGTGATCTGCATGGCGGCGACCTCGCCGATGTCGAGCCCCCTGATCTTCGAGGAGCGGGCCGACTCGTTCAGACGGGTGCCTCCGCAGGTGGGGCACGACGCGAACACGGCCGCACGCTCCACGAACGCCTTGATGTGCGGCTGCAGCTGCTCGGGGTCCTTGCTGAAGACAGACTCGCGCAGCTTGGGGATGAGCCCCTGGTACGTCATGTTCATCCCGAGCGCCTTGATCTTGCCCTTCTCCTTGTAGAGGAAGTCGTGGCGCTCGGTCTCTGTGTAGTCCTTGATCGGCTTGTCCCCGTCGAGCAGGCCTGTCTCGGCGAAGCCCTTCACCATCCAGCCGTCGGCCTTGTAGCCGGGCACGAGGATCGCGCCCTCGTTGAGCGACTTGGACTCGTCGACGATGGCAGCGAGATCCAGGTCGGAGACGACTCCGCGGCCCTCACACTTCGGGCACATGCCGCCGAGGTAGATCTCCTGCTTGATCACGTTCTTCTTGCCCGACTCCGTGACCGAGACACCACCGACCTTGGTGGTCGGGATGTTGAACGAGAATGCTGTCGCTCCCCCGATGTAGGGATCACCGAGGCGTGAGAAGAGCTGGCGAAGCATCGCGTGGCCGTCGGTGACCGTGCCGAGCGTCGAGCGCGGGTTGGCGCCGAGCCGCTCCTGGTCGACCAGGATGGCGGTGGTCAGCCCCTCCATCGCGTCGACCTCGGGTCGCGGCAGGCTGGGCATGAACCCCTGGATGAACGTCGAGTACGTCTCGTCGATCAGCCGCCGCGACTCCGCCGCGATGGTGCCGAAGACCAGCGAGGACTTCCCTGACCCCGACACCCCGGTGAACACCGAGAGCCGGCGCTTGGGGATCTCGACCGAGATGTCCTTGAGGTTGTTCTGCCGGGCACCTTGGACTCGGATCAGGTCGTGAGTGTCTGCGCTGTGCTCGGGCTTGTGCTCGCTGTTGTGCTCGTTCGAGCCGGGGTCGGTCATGGCGATCAGGCTAGTCGGAGGCGTGAATCCAGGCCTGCACATTTCCGACTCACTTGACCTGCTGCAGCCGGATGGTGTTGCCGGCCGGGTCACGGAATGAGCAGTCCCGCATGCCCCAGTCCTGGTCGGTCGGCTCCGACATGATCTCGCCGCCGCCGGCCTCGATACCGGCCTGGATCTTCTCGAACGCGGCATCGACGTCGGTGGAGGAGAGCATCAGGCTGGCGAAGGTGCCCTTGGCCATCATCTCCTGGATCACCCGGCCCTCCTCCTCGCTGATGTTCGGGTCGGCCAGCGGCGGGTAGAGCACGACACTCACGGCGGGCTGCGCCGGCGGTCCGATCGTGAGCCAGCGCATCGCCTCGTACCCGACGTCCTTCCTCACCTCGAAGCCCAGCAGATCGCGGTAGAACCTCAGCGAGGCCTCGGGGTCGGTGTGCGGAAGGTAGCTGTGGCAGATGTTGATGTCCATGCGCTCAGGCTAGGTAAGGATCGGGCCTGGGGGCTTCTCTATTCCTGATCGAACTCCGTCTGATCGGACGGGTGACCTGCTTGGACACGCACGGAGGGATCCCGGCCTCTCCGGCGACGGCCCTCTCCCGGTAGACGCTCGGCGACATTCCGACGAGCTCGCTGAACCGGGTGGAGAAGGTGCCCAGCGAGGAGAACCCGACCTCGAAGCAGATGTCGGTGACGCTGAGGTCACCGCGCCGCAGCAGCGTCATCGCTCGCTCGACGCGGCGGGTCATCAGATAGGAGTAGGGCGGCTCGCCGTAGGCCTTCTTGAACTCCCTGCTCAGATGGCCGGCCGACATGTGTACGCCGGCAGCGAGAGCCTCTACATCCAGCGGCTGCGCGTACTCCCGGTCGATCCGGTCCTTGACCTTCCGAAGCAGCTTCAGGTCGCGTAGTCGCTGCTCCTGATCGGGTTTCGTCGTCACCCTCCGATCCTCCCATTTGATGAATCTGCCGCGTGTCGAAGTAAAAGTGTCGAATTCGGGCGCGCACACTCGTGGAGTAGGTGAAGGCACAAAACGCGGATAGGAGAAAGTCATGTGGGACACAGTTCAAAACCCCGAGAGCACCAACGTACACAGCTTCCCGATGTCGCACTTCCTGCCGTGCCCGCGGTGCGGCCACGAGGTGCACACCTACCTCGCCTGCAGCGACACCTGCGGCTGTGCCCCCGTCGTGATGCCCGGCAGCGTCCCGCTGGCCGCCTGACCGGATCCGACTTCAGGCTAGACCTTCAGGCCCGACTCGATCGCGAAGACGACGAGCTGGGCGCGGTCACGGGCATGCAGCTTCACCATCGCGCGCGAGACGTGCGTGCGGACCGTGTCGGGGCTGACCACGAGCTCGGCGGCGATCTCGGCGTTGGAGCGGCCGGTGGCCACCCAGGCGACCATCTCCCGCTCACGCTCGGTCAGATCACCCAGCCGCGGGTGCGGGTTCGCCACCCGGCGTGAGGAGCCGAACTCCTCGATGACCCGCTTGGTCACCGTCGGAGCGAGCAGCGAGCCACCGTCGGCGACGACCCGGATCGCGTCGAGCAGCGCGACCGGCTCGGCGTCCTTGAGCAGGAACCCGCTCGCTCCCAGCCGCAGGGCCTCGAAGACGTACTCGTCGAGCTCGAAGGTCGTCAGCATCACCACCCGTACGTCCTTCAGCGACGCGTCACGGGTCACCTGCTCCAGCATGCCGAGCCCGTCGAGGACCGGCATCCGGATGTCGCAGAGGACCACGTCGGGGTGGGTGCGGCGCAGCATCGGCAGCGCGGCACTGCCGTCGGAGGCTTCGCCGACGACCTCCAGATCGGGTTCGGCGACGATCATCGTCGCCAGGCCCATGCGGACGAGGGGCTGGTCATCGACCAGAGCAACCCTGATCAGCGTGTGACCAGTCATGCTCATGCCAGCCCCTCCGTGCCGCCCGCCGAGGACCCAGAAAGCGGGAGGGAAGCCCGCAGCCGGAAGCCCCGTACCTCCGGCCCCGCCTCTAGGGTGCCCCCAAGTGCCTCCACGCGCGACCGCATTCCCACAATTCCCATCCCGGGACGCCTTTCCCCGCTCAACATGTCCGATCCCCGCCCGTCGTCGTGGACCGTCACGACCATCTGGGCCGCGGAGGTCGAGACGATCGAGACCTCGGCTCGCGTCGCTCCGGCATGTCGGAGCACGTTGGTGAGCCCCTCCTGGACCACGGCGTACGCGGCCCGCTCGGCCTCCGCCGACGCCGAGTCCACCTCGAGGCGGAGGGAGACCTCCAGTCCCCCGGTGCGCACCCGTTCGACGAGCGCAGGCAGGTCGGCGAGCCCGTGCTCCGGTGCTCGTGGCGCCGGACCGGCGCCGGCCTCGGTGTCGGTCAGCCGGGCCAGCTGCCGGCGCAGCAGGTCGAGCGACTCCTTGCTCTCGGCGCGGATCGCCTCCAGGTTGCGGCGGGCCGCCTCGGGGTCTCGGTCGAGCACGTGCAGCGCGGCACCGGCCTGCATCGCGATCACCGCGAGCCCGTGGCCGACGCCGTCGTGCAGGTCGGCGGCCATCCGCACCCGTTCGTCGCTGACCACCCGTCGCTGCCGTTGGGCTCGGGCCTCGTTGCGCGAGCGCAGCGCGCTCGCGACCGCACCGCAGGCGGCGATGAGCGCCACCTGCCCGAAGGCCTGCCACAGGGAGGGGTCACCCTCCGGGCCGCCACCCTGTCCCCAGGGCCCTCGTCCGGGAGCGCCGTCGAACGGAGGGCTCTCGGGGTTCAGCACCATCCCGGTGGCGACCAGCGCCGCGGCCACGACCGCCCACCAGATCCAGCGTCGCGGCGGCAGCGAGAGTGCCACCGCGAAGGTGACCGCGGGCACCGCCAGGAAGATCGGCCCCTCGGCATAGCCCGCCGTGAAGTACGCCCCGGCACACAGCCCGCTGAGCGCGAGCACCCAGCCGCGAGGCCGCTGCAGGAGCACCGGGAGGACGGCGAGGAGAGCGAGCAGCCCCGCGAGGAGGGCCGGCCCACGGGTGTCGGTGCGGGCGTTGCTGCCCAGCGAGCCGACCAGCTCCGCCACGACGACCAGCCACGGCAGCCAGTGGCGACGGATCCGGGACATGGACCTGACCCTAGTTCGCGCGGCCGCGCGAGGCGTACGACAAATGCGGCCAGCCGCCTACGCAGATCTGCGTAACCGGGAGCATCGCCGACGCCGATGCGACCCAGGGGCGGTCACGAGAGCGTGAGAGGCATGAACGAGCGTAAGCGAGAGACCATCGGCCACAGGCCGCCATTTCCGTATTCTCCGCTCTCCTCAACGGAGATGGCGGCCTGCGAACGAGTGGTTGAGACCGACGGGCTGACCAAGCGGTACGGCGACAGGCTCGCCGTCGACCGGGTCAGCATGACCGTCATGCGTGGTGAGGTGTACGGCTTCCTCGGCCCCAACGGGGCCGGCAAGACGACCACCTTGCGGATGATGCTCGGCCTGATCCGGCCCACCGCCGGATCGGCCAGCGTCCTGGGCCGTCCCGCCGGACGGCCCGAGGTCACTGCCCGTATCGGCGCCCTGATCGAGGGCCCCGGCTTCTACCCCTATCTGAACGGCCGCGACAACCTGCGCACGATGGCGCGCTACCAGGGGCTGCCGAACGCCGAGGTCGACCGGGTGCTGGAGATGGTCGACCTCGCCGACCGGGCGAAGGACGCCTTCAAGGGCTACTCCCTCGGGATGAAGCAGCGCCTCGGTGTCGCCGCCGCGATGCTCGGCTCGCCGGACCTGCTCGTGCTCGACGAGCCCACCAACGGGCTCGACCCGGCCGGCATGGCCGACATGCGGGCCCTGGTCGTCTCGCTCGCCGAGGCCGGCCAGACGGTGATCCTCTCCAGCCACATCCTCGCGGAGGTGCAGGAGATCTGCGATCGCGTCGGTGTGATCGACAACGGTCGCCTGCTGCGCGAGTCGACCGTCGCGGATCTGCGCGGTGGCGCGACCCTACGGGTTCGGGCCACCCCCGAGGACGCCGCCCTGGCGGCTCTGATGCGGATGGCCGGCGACGAGGGCGTACACCGCATCGGCAACGAGACGCTCGAGGTCGACCTTCCTGTCACCGCGGCCCCCGATGTCGTACGTCATCTGGTCGCCCACTCCATCGATGTCCACGAGGTCACTGTCGCGGAGCGTTCCCTGGAGGAAGCCTTCTTCGAAATGACCAGTTTCGAGATGACCGGCAAGGAGGTCGTGTCATGAACGCTCTCATCAACAGCACCCGCGCAGAGCTGCTGCGACTGCGCAAGTGGTCGGCGATCTGGGTGATCGTCGGCGCCTGGCTGGCGCTGTCGCTCTCCTTCGGGTACGTCTTCAACTACGTCGCCTACAAGACCGGCGACGACAACTTCGCCGGCGACGGTGCCAGCAACGCCCAGCTCCTCTCCGAGCTGATGCCGAGTGCCATCCCGGACGTCATCGTCAGCGGCCTGCCGATGTTCGGCGGAGCCCTGGCGATGGTGGTCGGGGCGCTGGTGGCCGGCAACGGGTTCGGCTGGGGCACCTGGAAGACCGTCTTCACCCAGGGGCCGAGCCGGTTCGCCGCCGTGGGCGGCTCGCTGAGCGCGGTGACGATCTTCATCCTCGCGATGATGACCGCGACCCTGGCTCTGTGCGCGGGCGTCTCGGTGGCGATCGCGGCGACCGAGGGCCAGTCGATCTCCATGCCGGCCCTGAGCGACCTGGCGCAGTCCTTCGGCTCCGGGTTCCTGGTGCTGGAGATGTGGGCGCTGCTGGGCTTCCTCGTCGGCGTGCTCGCCAAGGGGCCGGCGCTCGCCGTCGGACTGGGCCTGGTCTGGTCGCTGGTGGTGGAGAACCTTCTCCGGGGCGTCGGCAGCCTGCTCCCGGGCATCGAGGCCGTCACCGACGCCCTCCCCGGCACCGCCGGAGGCTCCTTGGCAGGCGCGATCATCGGCGGGCCCAACGGCACTCCGGGCGTCCTCGACGCGATCTCCGGCGAGCGGGCGCTGGTCACCGTGGCGGCGTACGTCCTGGTCGCCGCGGTCGCGGCGGTGGTCGTGATGAGGCGACGCGACCTCGCGTGAACGGCGCCTAACACACCTCGAGGCATGTCGATGACATGATCTCGGGGTGTGGCCGCGTACGCGGGTGTGATCTTCGTTAAGTCTACTGTGTTGGTGGACAACAACCGCGTTGTCCCAGCATTTCTCAACGTCCAGAAGAGGTTCCCACCCGTGTCCTCCAACACGCCTGAGCCCACCCCGCTCATCGAGGCTCCCCAGTCCAAGCTCCCGCTGATCATCGGGATCGTCGTCGTCGCCGCCATCGTGATCGGCGGCCTCGCCTTCTTCCTCACCCGCGACGACGACGCGGGCAGCGAGCTGACCAAGGTCTCCATCGGCGTCGTCGGCGCCGACGACCCGTACTGGAAGACCTTCCAGGATGCCGCTCGCGAGGAGGGCATCGATCTCGAGGTCAAGAACTTCGGTGACTACAACCAGCCCAACCCGGCGCTGTCGGAGGGCGAGCTCGACCTCAACCAGTTCCAGCACATCATCTTCCTGGCCAACTACAACGTCCAGAACGACGACGACCTGGTGGCGCTCGGCTCGACCGCGACCTATCCCCTGGGGCTCTACTCCTCGAAGTACTCCTCGCTCGACGACATCAAGGCCGGCGAGACCGTGATCGTCCCCGACGACGAGACCAACCAGGCCCGCGGCCTGGTGCTGCTGCAGTCCAAGGGCCTGATCGAGCTGACCGACGGCGGCACCCCGTTCAGCACCGTCAAGGAGGTCGACACGGCCGCGTCCAAGGTGAAGGTCCGGGCGGTCCAGGCCTCGATCACCGCCTCCTCCCTCCCCGACGTCGCCGCGGCGATCATCAACAACGACTTCGTCGAGGACGCCGGCCTGAAGTTCGAGGACGCGCTCGCGACCGACGACCCCTCCGACCCGAAGGCGCTCCCCTACGTCAACATCTTCGCCGTACGCGCCGAGGACAAGGACAACGCGACCTACAAGAAGGTCGTCGAGATCTTCCAGACCAACGAGGACGTGCAGCAGGGGGTCTACGAGACCTCCGGCAACACCGCCGAGCTGGTGAAGATCCCGGTCGAGGACCTGCAGAAGTCGCTCGATGACACCGAGAAGCAGGTAGAGGAGCGTCAGTGACGCACTCGGCCAGCGTTGGGGGGGCCCGGGGGGGGGGGCGCGACCGCGAACAACACACACACCGCGCGCCTGGGCGCGCCCAGGGGGAACCCCGGGGGGGATTTGTACACGAC
>NZ_JBHXNY010000025.1:55629-70048 GCF_042719275.1 Nocardioides sp. NPDC058538
GTCGCTCTATGACACCGAGAAGCAGTTTGAGGTGCGAATGTTACGCACTCGGCCAGCGTTGCGCAGCCGCTGGTGCGGCTCCGCAACGTCACCAAGACCTACCCGGCAGCGAAGGGCCGCAACGAGGTCCACGCCGTGGTCGATGTCGACCTCGACATCGCCGCCGGTGACGTACAGGCGATCGTCGGCTACTCCGGGGCCGGCAAGTCCACCCTGGTCCGGCTGCTCAACGGCCTCGAGCCGGCCACCTCGGGCTCCATCCAGGTCGGCGGCACCGAGCTGGTCGGCCTGCACGAGCGCCAGCTGCGGCCGATCCGCCTCGGCATCGGGATGATCTTCCAGCAGTTCAACCTCTTCGAGTCGCGTACGGTCTGGGGCAACCTGGCCTACCCGCTGCAGATCGCCGGCGTCGACAAGGCCGAGCAGCAGCGCCGGATCTCCGAGCTGCTCCACTTCGTCGGGCTCCCAGACAAGGCCCACACCTACCCGCGCAACCTCTCGGGCGGGCAGAAGCAGCGCGTCGGCATCGCCCGCGCGCTCACCACCAACCCCTCCCTGCTGCTCGCCGACGAGGCCACCAGCGCGCTCGACCCGGAGACCACCCACGAGGTGCTGCGGCTCCTGAAAAAGGTCAACGAGGAGTTCGGCACCACGATCGTGGCGATCACCCACGAGATGGAGGTCGTCCGCGAGCTCGCCGACCACGTCGCCGTCATGGAGAACGGACGCATCGTGGAGTCCGGTGCCGTCTACGACGTCTTCTCGGCACCTCAGCAGCCAGTCACCCGGCGCTTCGTCGGCACCGTCGTCGACGACGAGCCCGCCCCCGACGCGCTGGCGGCACTGCGGTCGCGCCATCCCGGCCGGTTCGTGAAGGTCGAGCTGCGCGAGGGCGGGCCCCGCCAGACCGACATCTTCGCGGTCCTCCACGAGCGCGGGATCGCCTTCGAGCTCGTCTTCGGCGGCATCGAGGAGATCCAGGGCGCCACCTTCGGCAACCTGACGCTCGCCCTCGACGGCCCTGCGACCTCGGTCGACGAGGCCGTACGCGAGCTGGCCGCCCTCGTCCCCGCCAAGGAGCTGTGATGCTGACCGCCCTCCCCACCGCTCTCCCCACCGACACCCGCCTCGGCGAGCTGTGGCCGGACATCTGGCAGGCCACCGGCGAGACGCTGCTCATGGTCGCGCTGACGATGCTGATCGGCGGCACCCTGGGGCTGCTGCTCGCGCTCGGCCTCTACCTGACCCGCAAGGGTGGGCTCTACGAGAACGCCGCCGTCTCGGTCACCCTCAACGTACTGGTCAACTTCTTCCGGCCGATCCCGTTCATCATCTTCATCGCCGCCGTCCAGCCGGCCGCGCGGCTGGTCGTCGGCACCGGCATCGGCATGCCGGCGGTCGTGTTCTCGCTGATCCTCGCCGCGATGTTCGGCATCGCCCGGATCATCGAGCAGAACCTCGTGACCGTCCCGCCGGGAGTGATCGAGGCTGCCCGGGCGATGGGCGCGAGCCGTGCCCGGATCGCCGCCACCGTCGTCCTCCCCGAGGCGCTGGCCCCGATCATCCTCGGCTACACCTTCGCCTTCGTGGCAGTCGTCGACATGTCGGCGGTCGCCGGCCTGATCGCGGGTGGCGGTCTGGGCAGCTTCGCCCAGACCTTCGGCTACCGGCAGTACGATCCGACCGTCACCTGGGTCTGCGTGCTCATCCTGGTCGCGCTCGTGCAGGTCATCCAGCTGCTCGGCAACACGCTCTCGGCGCGGATCCTGCGCCGCTGAGGCTCGACTACGCCTCTCAGACGCGAGCCAGGATCTCGCCGTGGAGGACGGAGAACCAACCGTCCTCCGCCTCGGCCCACGACCGCCACCCGTCCGCGACCCGGGCGAGGTCGGCGGTCGTGGCGTCTCCGGAGTCGACGAGCTGACGAGCGACCGCCGAGTCGGTGAACCGGTCGGCCCACAGCCCGCCCCACCAGGCCCGGTCCTCGGGAGCGGAGAAGCACCAGGTGCTCGAGGTCGCCTCGATGTCGTCGAACCCAGCAGCGCGTGCCCAGGAGACCAGCCGCCGGCCCGCGTCAGGCTCGCCGCCGTTGGCCCGCGCGGCATGTCGGTAGAGACGCAGCCACTCGGTCAGCTCGGCCGACTCCGGCCACCAGACGAAGGCCGCGTAGTCGCTGTCGCGCGCCGCGACGATGCCTCCGGGCTTCGTCACCCGTCGCATCTCCCGCAACGCCTGCACCGGGTCCTTCACGTGCTGCAGCACCTGATGGGCGTGAACCACGTCGTACGCATCGTCCTCGATGCTCAGCACGTGCACGTCCTCGACCCGGAAGTCGATGTTCGTGACTCCGCTGGCCTCGACGGACTGCCGGGAGAGCTCCAGCTCTGGCTCTCCGATCTCCGTGGCGGTCACGTGCGCGACCCGGCCGGCGAGATCGAGCGTGATCGTCCCCGGCCCGGCACCCACGTCGAGCAGCCGCTGCTCAGGGCTCAACCGAGGCAGCAGGTACGCTGCGGAGTTCTCCGCCGTACGCCACCGGTGCGAGCGCAGAACCGACTCGTGATGGCCGTGGGTGTAGGTCGACATGCATCGACTCTACGCGTGGAATCCCGATAAATGAGACGGCAATATTGCTATACGGACATCCGCGGAAGTGTCGAGTCGGCGCACCCGAGCCGTCGTCGGGCCCAGAGCATCCCGCCGAGAAGCCCGCCGAGGAGCAGGGTGTTGAGCACGATCACCACGCCGGTCTCGAACGGCGCCGCGCCACCGCCCGGCCGCGCATCCTCGGGCGGCACCTCGTGACGGTCGAAGACGACCTGCCCCGGGTCGGAGGCCCGGGGCTCGTCGGCCCTCGCCACGCTCAGCGCCGCTGAGGCGAGTACGACGGCAACCATCCCGGCGAGCAGAATCCGCAAGGTGCGACTCATCATGTTCTCGAGCGTGCGCGCCGGGGCCGTCAGGAACCCGACGCACACCGTCCTTACCGGCAACAACCCGGTGAACAATCAGGAGGCGTCGATCAGGTCGAGATCAGCCGGTTGAACACCCGGTTCGCCCAGCTCGGGGTGACTCCGGAGAGGCCGAGCAGGACGCGCGCCTTGGTGCCGACGGCGCGGTGGACTCCCCCGAGGAGGCCATGGCCGCTGATCGCGGCGGCATGGACCGACTCCGCGACGTCGTCGGGAGTGAGAGATACCTTGAGCCGCCGCAGCGCCGGGAAGTCATGACCCCACACCATGGAGGTGTCGGCGAAGAGCGGCCACAGGGCCGTCACCGTGATCCCGTCACCGGACCACTCCAGATCGAGAGCCTCGGAGAGGCCGCGTACGGCGAACTTGGTGGCCGAGTAGATCGCCATGCCTGGCTGGCCGTAGATCGCCGAGGCGGAGGCGAGGTTGACGACGTGGGAGCCGGGCCGCAGGAACGGGCGCGCGAGGTGGCAGCCGTTGACCAGGCCCTTGACGTTGACGTCGATGATCGCCTGCTGCCGGTCCAGCGGCAGGTCGGCGAACTTGCCGATCTGGATGATGCCGGCGTTGTTGACGAGTACGTCGAGGCTGCCGCCGCTCACGGCGACGAAGCCGTCCAGGGCGGCCTGCCAGGACCCGGCGTCGCGTACGTCGAGGGTCCCGGTGACCAGCTCCCCGGCGAGCGGCTCGACCTCGGTCGCCAGCGATGCCAGGCCATCGGGGTCGATGTCGTACGCGCCGACCAGCCACCCCTCACGGGCGAAACGGAGCGCGGTCGCCCGGCCGATGCCGGCGGCCGCGCCGGTGATCAGTACGGATCTCGGCACGCCGCGGTCAGGCCCTGACAAAGTCGTTGCTGGTGTCGAAGAACCAGACCGTCGAGTCGGTGCACACGATTCGGTCGAGCTTGCCGACCGCGACCTGTGAACGCGGCGTCTTGCCCGAGGCCAGCACCACGTCGTAGGCGTCGCTGGTCCGCAGCACCGACCACGGCTCGGACTCGGTGCCTTCTCCGGTGCTGATGATGCTGTCGAGTGCTGACTGGGCCAGGATCGACTCGCGTTGGGCCTGCTCGAGGTTGCCGAGGCCGCGCTGGGCGTCGGCTAGGGCGGCGTGGGCCGACGGGCTGAAGATCGCGCCGGGCATGAGCCCGTGGACGGCGGCGATCGCGCCGGCGTAGTCGCCGACCGACATCATCGGGGCGATCATCTCGGTGATCTCGAGATCGGGCCGGAAGTTCGGAGCTTCCAGGATCGCCTCACGTAGAGCTCTCAGCGACTCCGGGCCCGGATCGCGAAGATAGACGTCGAGCAGCTCAGCGTACGTAGCCAACAGGGGTCCCCCTTGAATAACGGTCGCCTGCACGGTAGCCAATGGTGCGGCCACATGGGGCGGTTGACAACGATTATGCGCCCTTTTGTGACTCGGAAGTTGCGCGGCCCGCAGGTTTCTACCGCCAGCCCAGGTCAGGGGCGACGTGGGTCAGGATGCTCTCCAGGGCATGCGTGTTGTAATCGACGCCGAGCTGGTTCGGCACCGTGAGCAGCAGCGTGTCCGCGGCCTGGATCGCCTCGTCCCCGGCGAGCTCCTCGACCAGGACGTCGGGCTCGGCGGCGTACGAACGCCCGAAGATCGCGCGGGTCTGGTCGTCGATGTTGCCGATCTGGTCCTTGGTCTGCCGGTCGAGTCCGAAGTAGCGCCGGTCCTCGTCGTTGACGAGGGCGAAGATGGAGCGCGAGACCGAGACGCGCGGCTCACGCTCGTGGCCGGCCTCCTTCCAGGCTTCGCGGTAGGCCTCGATCTGCTCGCGCTGCTGGACGTGGAACGGCTTCCCGTTCTCGTCGTTCTTCAGCGTCGAGCTCTGCAGGTTCATCCCGAGGCCCGCGGCCCAGCGTGCGGTCGCCAGCGAGCTCGACCCCCACCAGATCCGGTCGCGCAGGGTCTCGGAGTAGGGCTCGACGCGGAGCTTGCCGGGCGGGTTGGGGAACATCGGCCGCGGGTTGGGCTCGGCGAACTTCGCCCCCTCGATGATCTTGAGGTACGTCTCGGTGTGAGCCCTGGCCATGTCAGCCTCGGAGGCGTTCTCGCCAGGGTCGTAGCCGAAGTAGCGCCACCCCTCGATCACCTGCTCGGGCGAGCCGCGGCTGATCCCGAGCTGCAGGCGCTCGCCGGAGATCAGGTCAGCCGCCGCCGAGTCCTCGGCCATGTAGAGCGGGTTCTCGTAGCGCATGTCGATGACACCGGTGCCGATCTCGATCTTCGAGGTGCGGGCGCCGACCGCGGACAGCAGCGGGAAGGGCGAGGCGTACTGGCGGGCGAAGTGATGGACCCGGAAGTACGCACCGTCGACCCCCAGCTCCTCGGCGGCGACCGCGAGCTCGATCCCCTGGATCAGCGCGTCTCGTGCCGACTGCGTCTGCGAGTAGGGCGACGGTGTCCAGTGGCCGAAAGACAAGAATCCGATGTTCTTCACGAGTAGTAGAACTCTCAACCGACCCCCGAGATTCCCTCAGGGCGGCTGCGGGCGCCGACTATGCCGGGTCAGCCAGGGAGGCTGGGACCTTCGCCTCTGGGTGTTCTGCACTCCGGAATCGGCCCCCGAACTGACGCCACCTTGTGGGTTGTGACCTGCAGGTCTGCGTTCTGCTTTCATCCAGTCAACACGCGAGAGCGCGTTCGTGGGCGATGTAAAGCGGACGCCCACACGGCATCAACAGCAGCCCCTTATGAGTTTATCTATCGGTCGACCGAATAATCATATCGGTCGACTGACCAGGGAAAACAACGTCTCGGCGTGTTGTCCGAGCTCTTCCGAAGTCGCGGATTATCGTGTTACATATCAGGCAGCTTCACCGATGCAGTTTCACCGATATAAGGCCAACCAACATTCTCTGGGGGATGAATTAATTATGTGGGACACCGTTGAGGTGCAGAGCTTCACGCTTTCTCACGACATGCCGTGCCGCGACTGCGGTCACGCACGTCACCGCTTCTTGCCGTGTGACTCCGACTGCGACTGCCGCGCCCACGAGGTCGCGGAGCTACTGGAGGTCGCCGGCGTTCGCTGAACGACCTGGTGCGTCAGCTGTCTCGGGCGTCCAGAAACGGTGACCACCGCGTTGCGGTGGTCACCGTTCTTTTGTTCGAAAGCCGGAAACTTCAGAAGCCGGGCTTGGTGGCGGAAGTAGATCGTCCGCAACCACATGGAGGATCGTTACATGGACATCGTTCTCGTACCCGGCCTCTGGCTCGACGCCTCCTCATGGGACCTCGTCGTCCCCCATCTGACCGACGCAGGCCACACCCCGCGGCCGCTCACCCTGCCCGGCCTCGAGTCGGCCGAGACCGACCGATCCGGCGTGCACGTCGCCGACCAGGTCGCCGCTGTGGTGGGCGCCATCGACGAGTCGGCCGGGCAGGTGATCCTCGTCGGCCACTCGATGGGCTGCGCGGTGGCCGGTGCGGCCCTCGATGCTCGCGTCGACAAGGTCGCCGCCGTGGTCTACGTCGGTGGCTGGCCGGCTGAGCCGGGCATGATCCCGGCCAAGAACTTCCCGACCGACGGCGCCGACCTGCCACCGGTGCCGTGGGAGGAGTTCGACGAGGCCGACGTACGCGACCTGGACCGCGCCACCTTCGAGGCGCTGCTGCGGCCCTCCCCCGCCAGCCTGACCTCAGAGCCGTTCGAGCTCGGCGACGAACGTCGCTACTCGGTCCCGGCGGTCTTCGTCTGCCCCGAGTACACCGCGGCCGATCTGAAGGAGTGGGTCGCCGACGGCACCGAGTCGGTCGCCGCCATCCCTAAGCACAAGGATGCGACCTTCGTCGACCTGCCCACGGGGCACTGGCCGCAGCTGACCAAGCCGGCCGAGCTCGCGGCCATCATCGGGCGGAGCATCGGGCGGAGCATCGGCCGCAGCGGTCAATAGTCGGGCCTCGGGTAGCGTCGAGAGCGTGCGTACTCGGCTCGCTGCCCTGACCACCGTCACAGCCCTGGCGCTCGTCGCCGGCTGTGGCGGTGAGCCGTCCTCGGATCCTGCCGGCAGACCGTCGGCGTCGTCACCTGCCGCCCCGTCCTCGCCGCCCGTCTCGTCACCGACGACGGTCCCTCTGGACGATGCGTCGGTGCCACTGGCAGACCGCCTCACGCAGGCGATGGCGACGGTCGCCGCTGGAGAGTCAGGAGCCGAGGACGTACGCGAGGCCGCGCTGTTCGAGCAGACGACCGCCCGTGACCTCGCCCGCGGGTCGAAGGCGAAGGCCGACGACGTGCTGGGCGCGCTCGGCCGCGCCGACCGCGCCCAGCTCGCGGCGGACATCACCGCGACGCGCGAGCTCATGGTGATGACCGATCCCCAGCCCAAGCTCCCGGACTGGAGGATCCAGACGCCGCCGACGCCGGACGAGCTGCGCCCGCTCTACCGCAAGGCGCAGCAGGCGACCGGGACGCCGTGGGTGTACCTCGCCGCCGTCCATCTGGTCGAGACCCGCATGGGCCGCATCCGCGGCACCAGCACCGCGGGAGCCCAGGGCCCGATGCAGTTCCTACCCTCGACCTTCGCCCAGTACGGCGCCGGCGGCGACATCAACGACCCCGCCGACGCGATCATGGCCGCCGGCCGCATGCTCGCCAACAACGGCGCTCCCGGCGACATGGACGGCGCCCTGTGGTCCTACAACCACTCCGACCGGTACGTGGCGGCCGTCAGCGCCTACGCCGAGCAGATGAAGCGGTCCCCCGCTGCGTACGACCTCTACTGGCACTGGCAGGTGCTCTACCGCCACCAGGACGGCACCATGCTCCTCCCCGAGGGTTACCCGAAGCAGAAGCCGGTACGCATCAGCGACTGACCTGCCGAGACGTCACCCCGGTCGGCCGAGACGTCAGGTACGTCGGCCGAGACGTCGCCCCCGTCGGTCGAAGCGTCAGCCTCTGACATCTCGGCCGTCCTAAGTGACGCCTCGGGCGACGCGTGTGACGTCTCGGCCGACGGGGGTGACGCTTCGGCTCAGTAGGGCCGCTCGACGGCGTACTGGACGAGGCTGACGTCCTCGCCGCGGTAGGTGTCGGAGCCGTGGCGGCCGGTCTCGATGAAGCCGGTCGCGTCGAAGAGCTTCTTGGCCCGGGTGTTGGTCTCGTGCGTCTCGGCCCAGATCCGGGTCAGGTCGAGGACGGAGAAGCCGTAGGTGAGCGCGGTCTTGATGGCCCGCTGGCCGAGGCCGTGACCCCACCGTGAGCTGGGGCCGATGGCGATGCCGAGCTCTCGGGTGTCGGGGGCCAGACCGTGGATGTCGGCGTAGCCGACGACCTCCTCGTCGAGCTCCACCGCGAGCCTGATCAGCTCGGGCGGCGGGGCATCGATCAACCGGCGCCAGTGGCGGAGGTGGCCGTCGCGGTCGCGCTCCGGCCAGCCGTTGGCCACCCGGAACTCCTCATCGTGTGCCCAGTCGGCGAAGACGTGTTCGTCACCTGGTGACAGCGGGCGCAGGCGCATGGTGTCGGTGCGGGGCATCAGCCGAGTCTCTCAGATGGGGCGCTCGGCTGATCCCCCGCCCGGGATCTGCGTGGATCAGTAGGTGAGCTGGACCTTGGTCGCAAGCCGCTCGTCCATGAGGCGGTAGCCCTCGGCGGCCTCCGCGAACGGCAGCGCCTTGTCGAAGACCAGACCGGGGTTGATCGTGCCCTCCAGCGTCAGGCGCAGGAGGTCGGGGAGGTAGCGGCGTACCGGGGCCATCCCGCCCTTGAGGCCGACGTTGGTGCGGAAGAGCGCGTTGACCGGAAGGTTGACGTCGTGCGGGACGCCGACGAACCCGACGGTCGCTCCCGGACGGGCCACCTTGGAGGCCGTCTTGAAGGACTGGTCGGTGCCCACGCACTCCAGGACGTAGTCGGCCCCGACGCCGGCGGTGAGCTCGCGTACGGCCGCCTCGCCCTCCTTGCCGCGGGCGGCGACGATGTCGGTGGCGCCGAACTTCTTGGCGATCTCCTGGCGGGCCTCGTGGCGCGACATCGCCACGACTCGCTCGGCGCCGAGCTGAGCGGCGGCCAGCACGCCGCACAGACCGACAGCGCCGTCACCGACCACGACCGCGGTGCCGCCCTTGGCCCCGGAACCGAGTCCCGACATCACCGCGGCGTGCCAGCCGGTGGCCATCACGTCGGTGAGCGCCAGCAGGTCGGGGTACATCGACGGATCCGGCGTCTCGTCGAGCTTGACCAGCGAGCCGTCGGCCTGGTTGACCAGGGCGTACTCGCTCTGGCCGCTGACCGTGAAGCCGAGGTTCTCGCAGACCGACTGGACTCCGGCCAGGCAGTGCGGGCAGGTGTTGTCGCAGTGGTCGAAGGGGACGATCACGAAGTCGCCGGCCTTGAAGTCGCGTACGTCGGCACCGACCTCCTCGATCACGCCGATGCACTCGTGGCCGATGGTGCGGGGCTCGTCGATGTCGCCGTTGGAGCCGCGGTAGTTCCAGAGATCGGAGCCGCAGATGCAGGAACCCACGATTTTGACGATGGCGTCGGTGGGCTTCTGGAGAGCAGGATCGGGTACCTGGGTGAAGCGGATGTCGCCCACCCCATGGATCGTCGTCGCGCGCATGGTGGCATCCTGTCACCCGGCGTACGAGATGTTGCACACGGTCGTCTTGCAGAAGCCAGGCAACAGTGCTGAAACGAAACGCCGACACTTCGCGGGGAATCCAGGCTTATCTCATATATGAGTTACGGTGGTGCACCATGACCGACGGATACAAAGGTCGTATCGGGAATCTGATTCGCGATGCGCGCAAGCACAAGGGCCTCACCCAGGCACAGCTCGCCGACCTTCTCAACACCAGTCAGAGCGCGATCAACCGCATCGAGCAGGGGCAGCAGAACCTTTCGCTGGAGATGATCGCCCGGGTGGGTGCCGCTCTGGACTCCTCCCTCGTCGACATCGGCGCCGGCCCCACGCACCTGCGCGTCACCGGCCCCACGACGCTCTCGGGTGAGATCACGGTCAAGACCTCGAAGAACGCCGGGGTCGCCCTCCTGGTCGGCTCGCTCCTCAACCGGGGCCGTACGACGCTGCGCAAGGTCGCACGCATCGAAGAGGTCAACCGGATCATCGAGGTGCTCAACTCGATCGGCGTGCAGACCCGCTGGCTCAACGACGACAACGACCTCGAGATCGTGCCGCCGAAGGAGCTGCGCCTGGACGCCGTGGACGAGGCCGCCGCGCGCCGCACGCGCTCGGTGATCATGTTCCTCGGTCCGCTGCTGCACCGCCTGGACACCTTCGAGCTGCCCTACGCCGGTGGCTGCAACCTCGGCACCCGCACCGTCGAGCCGCACCTGTCGGCCCTGCGTCCCTTCGGCCTCGAGGTCAAGGCCACCGACGGCGCCTACCACGCGAGCGTCAACCGGGAGATCCAGCCGGGCCGCCCGATCGTGCTGACCGAGCGCGGCGACACCGTCACCGAGAACGCTCTGATGGCTGCCGCGCTGCACCCGGGCACCACGGTGATCCGTAACGCGTCCTCCAACTACATGGTCCAGGACCTCTGCTTCTACCTGCAGAAGCTGGGCGTCGAGGTCGAGGGCATCGGCACCACCACGTTGCGCGTCACCGGCCGCGAGGTCATCGACGTCGACGTCGACTACGCGCCGAGCGAGGACCCGATCGAGGCGATGTCGCTGCTGACCGCCGCGATCGTGACCGACTCCGAGATCACCATCAAGCGGGTCCCGATCGAGTTCATGGAGATCGAGCTGGCGACGCTGGAGGAGATGGGCTTCAACTACACCCTCTCCGAGGAGTACCTGGCGCTCAACGGCAAGACCCGCCTGGTCGACATCACCACCAAGCACTCGGTCCTGCACGCGCCGCTGGACAAGATCCACCCGCTCCCCTTCCCGGGCCTCAACATCGACAACCTGCCGTTCTTTGCCGCGATCGCCGCGGTGGCGCAGGGTCAGACGCTGCTGCACGACTGGGTCTACGAGAACCGGGCGATCTACCTGACCGAGCTCAACAAGCTCGGCGGCAACGTCACGCTGATGGACCCGCACCGGGTGATGATCGAGGGGCCGACGCACTTCTCCGGCACCGAGATCGTCTGCCCGCCGGCGCTGCGTCCCGCCGTCGTCGTTCTGCTCGCGATGCTCGCCTCGAAGGGCACCTCGGTGCTCCGCTCGACCTACGTCATCGCCCGCGGCTACGAGGACCTCGCCGAGCGGCTCAACCAGCTCGGCGCGAACATCACCGCCTTCCGCGATATCTGAGCCAGGTGCTCGCGTGCGAAGCCGCGAGCACCGTCGGCGAAGAGATCGAGCAGCCCCGCGTCTGCGCTGCGAAGCAAGCAGACGCGACGGGCGTGTCGAGATCTACGCTGTGAGTAGACATGAGTCCCGATGCTCATGTGATCCGGCCCTCACGGGTGGTTAGATGCTCCCCGTGAGGGAGCAGCAACGACGCGTACGCGCCTATGCGCACCGTGGTGGAGCGCTCCATCCCGACCTGGTCGGGATGGAGAACACCATGGAGGCGTTCCGGCATGCGGTGGAGCTCGGCTACACCCATCTCGAGACCGACGTGCACGTCACCCGCGACGGTGTCCTGCTCGCCTTCCACGACGAGGCGCTCGACCGGGTCACCGACGTCAGCGGCCTGATCGCGGAGATGACGTACGCCGAGGTGCAGGCCGCCCGGATCGGCGGTCTGCACGGGGTGCCGACGCTGGCAGCGCTCTTCGAGGCGTTCCCCGAGGTCACCTTCAACATCGACCTCAAGTCAGACGGCTCGGTCGGCGCGGTGGCCGAGCTGCTCGCCGCGACCGACCACGAGGACAAGGTCATCGTCGGCTCGTTCTCGGTCCGGCGGCTGAAGGCGTTCCGCCGGCTGACGGAGGGGCGGGTGCGGACCTCGGCGCATCCACGCGAGGTGCTGGCCTACCTGCTGGCGCCCACCACCGGGATCGCCAAGAGGCTCGTCGGGTCGCGGTTCGACGCCTTCCAGATCCCCCATCACCAGCGCCTTCGGGGGCCGCTGTCGATCCGGGTGGCGTCTCGTGGTCTCGTCCGCCGCGCCCACAAGGCGGGCAAGGAGGTCCATGTCTGGACCGTCGACGACCCGGCGGAGATGGAGCGGTTGCTCAAGCGCGACGTGGACGGGCTGATGACCGATCGCACCGACGTACTGAAAGCGTTCCTGGAGGAACGTGGCCTGTGGGAGGCTGCTACGACCGGAGCGAGGCGGGGCGGCGAGCTTGCTCGTCCGCCCCAGCCGAGCGAGGGAGTGACCGCGCGAAGCGCGGAGCCGTCTCGGGCTGAGCCCAGGGAAAACAACGAGGAGCCCGAGAAGTGACGACACCAGCCGGGATCGGCGACTTCACGCCGGTCGAGCGGGCGCGGGAGCAGAAGGGCTGGTTCTTCACCGACTGGGCCGTCTCCGCCTTCCAGACGACGGTAGCCGGCGTGCTGTTCGCGCCCTACCTGATCGAGATCGCGAAGGCCGCCGCCGTCGACAACCGCATCGACGTGCTCGGGCTCTCGATCGCACCTGGCGCACTGCCGTCGTTCATCATCACGTTCTCGACGATCCTGTCGGCGATCATCTACCCGTTGGTCGGGGCGATCGCGGACCGTACCTCGCGAAAGCCGGACCTGATGGCCGGATTCGCGTGGGCCGGCGCGCTCTGTGCGGCGCTGTTGTTCTTCATGACCGGGGACAACTGGTGGTTCGGCTCGATCATGTTCATCATCGCCAACCTGTGTGCGGGTGCGGCGGTCGTGGTCAGCGACTCGATCCTGCCGCTGATCTCGACCGAGGAGGAGCGCGACCGGGTCTCCTCGATCGGCTGGGCCTACGGGTACGCCGGTGGCGGGCTGCTGCTCGCGGTCAACTTCCTCCTGGTCACCTTCGCCGACCCGCTCGGGCTCGGGACGGCGCTGGCGGTGCGGATCTCGATGCTCTCGGCCGGGCTGTGGTGGGCGGGGTTCATCATCATCCCGTGGCGCCGGATCCGCCGGCGCGAGCCCGCCGACGTCGAGGACGTCTCCGGCGGTGTCGTGGCGCGCTCCTTCGGCCAGCTGTTCGTGACGCTCCGGGAGCTGCCGCAGTATCCGGTCGCGCTGACCTTCCTGCTGGCGTACCTCTTCTTCAACGACGGCATCCAGACGGTGATCAGCTCGGCGTCGATCTACGGGGTCGAGGAGCTCGGGTTCGAGACCGGCACGATGCTCGGCATCTATCTGCTGGTGCAGTTCGTCGCGGTCGGCGGGGCCATCTTCTTCGGCCGGCTGGCCAAGAGCTTCGGCGCCAAGCGGGTGATCCTCGGCGGCTTGGGTGGCTGGATGGTCATCGTCGTCGCGGCCTACTTCGTGCCGGAGCAGACCCTGCTACCGCTTCTGGTCGTCGCGGTCGGGATCGGTCTGGTCATGGGCGGCACCCAGGCGCTGGCCCGCTCCTACTTCTCGCTGTTCATCCCAGCAGGCAAAGAGGCCGAGTACTTCAGCCTCTACCACGCCATGGACCGCGGCACCTCCTGGCTCGGCACCCTGGTCTTCGGACTCGTCTACCAGATCACCGACTCCTACCGGCCGGCGATCCTGGCGCTGATCGCCTTCTTCGTCATCGGGGGCGGGCTGCTCGCGCTGGTGAACACCGCGAAGGGCATCGAGCAGGCGGGCAACCGGGCGCCTGAACGGGTCTGAGGCGACTGAGCGAGTCGAACGGCGAGCTTGCTCGTCCGTTCGCGCCGAGCGAGGGAGCAAGGCACCCGGAGGGCGCCAGTTCCCGGCTAGCGGCTGGCGGGTTCGAGACATCGGCTGCTCAGGACTTTCTCAGAGAGATCCGCAGGTCAGGCGGGGCCTGTGTCGAACAACACGGCGAGAATCTCGACAATTCACGGAATCATCACCTCCTCTGTACCGTTGACGATGTGAAGAGGCCTGACCGGCCTGCGTTATGAGTCCGCAGACCGCCTCGCTCTTCAGCTCATTCAACGGGGGACGATCGACTCAGGAGGTGCTTCATGGCCGAGCGCACGTTGCGCGGCGCCCGACTGGGCGGACAGAGTTTTGAGGACGAACGCGGGATCGAGTTCGCGGGTCGTCAGCAGGTGGCATACCGCTGCCCGCAGGGTCACGACTTCGAGATCACGATGTCGGACGAGGCCGAGGTTCCGGCCATCTGGGAGTGCCCGCGCTGCGGCATGGAAGCTCTCAACCTCTCTGGCGCCAAGCCGGAGGAGAAGGCCGAGAAGCCGGCGCGTACGCACTGGGACATGCTCCTGGAGCGGCGCTCGGAGAAGGAGCTCGAGGACATCCTCAAGGAGCGCCTCGACCTGCTTCGCGGTGGCGAGATCGGCCCGGCTCACCTGCACCGCAAGGGACCGGGGAAGAAGAAGGCCAACGCCTGACTTCTGACACAGCCAGATACGCCGATGGCGGCCCTCCAGTTGGAGGG
>NZ_JBHXNY010000026.1:0-8991 GCF_042719275.1 Nocardioides sp. NPDC058538
ACAACTCGAAACACTCGGCTACGGCGTCACCCTCACCGACCTCCCACAAGCCAGCTGAGAGGACCGTGACTGGGCTTATCTACGTACCAGTCGGCTCGTCATGACGAGCCGACTCGGCGGGCTTGGACCTCAGAACGAGCCGACTCGGCTTCAGGCGAGGGCCGTCTCCAGCGGAACCGAGGCGATGCCGACGGCGTCACCCACGGGTGCGTTGGTCAGCTGGCCGGCGTGGGTGTTGAGGCCCTTGGCGAGCGCGGCGTCGTCACGCAGCGCCTGGGTCCAGCCCTTGTTGGCCAGGGCGACGGCGTACGGCATCGTCGCGTTCGTGAGCGCGTAGGTGGACGTGTTCGGCACCGCGCCGGGCATGTTGGCCACGCAGTAGAAGGTCGAGTTGTGGACCTGGTAGGTCGGGTCCGCGTGGGTGGTGGCGTGGGAGTCCTCGAAGCAGCCACCCTGGTCGATGGCGATGTCGACGAGCACCGAGCCCGGCTTCATCCGCGAGACCAGGTCGTTGGTGACCAGCTTCGGCGCAGCCGCGCCCGGGATCAGCACGGCGCCGATGACCAGGTCGGCCTGGAGCACCTGCTCCTCGAGCGCGAGCTTGTTCGACGCGAGCCCGTGGACCTGGTTGGAGTAGCGCCAGAACGACATCCGCAGCTTCTCCAGGTCGGTGTCGAGCAGCGTCACGTCGGCACCCATACCGAGTGCGATGTTGGCGGCGTTCTGCCCGGAGACGCCGGCACCGATGATGACGACCTTGGCGTTGGCGACACCGCCGACACCACCCATCAGCGTGCCGCGGCCGCCCTGGGCCTTGAGCAGGTTGTAGGCGCCGACCTGGGGCGCCAGGCAGCCGGCGACCTCCGACATCGGGTAGAGCAGCGGCAGCGCCCGGTTGGGCAGCTCGACGGTCTCGTACGCGATCGCGGTGACCTTCTTGGCCAGCAGCTCCTGCGTCAGCGGCTTGTCGGCGGCCAGGTGGAGGTAGGTGAACAGGGTCAGGCCCTCGCGCAGGCGGTGGTACTCCTCCGCGACCGGCTCCTTGACCTTGAGCACCATGTCGGCGTTGCCCCAGGTCTCGTCGGCATCGCCGAGGATCTTGGCGCCGACCGCGGCGTAGTCGCTGTCCGGGATCGAGGAGCCGACGCCGGCACCGGCCTGGACGAAGACCTCGTGGCCGTTGGCCACCAGCTCGTGGACGCCCGAGGGGGTGATCGCCACCCGGTACTCGTGGTTCTTGACTTCCTTGGGTACGCCGATTCTCATTGCCCTGCCCTTCATATGATGGCCCCTGAATGTGGTGATCCGTGGGGTTGAGGGTCAGCCGGATGTGCGCCGCCTGACGCGGCATGTCTAACCCGGTGTGGCGCAAGTCACCAAAATCGCGTCGCTCGGTCCTGACCAGGCCCCTGATCAGACTCTGCCACGAGACTTGAGAGCCGCGTACGCAAGCACGGCCTGGACGACCGGTGAGTCGGTCGCCCGGCCGCTCAGCACTGCCTCCAGGAGCTCCTCGAAGGGCACCCAGTGGACGCTCATCTCGGCCTCCTCGTGCTCGAGCTCGAACCCGTCGCGGTCGCTCGCGGTGAGGCCGCGGGCGAGGAAGAAGTGGTGGATCTCCTCGGTGAGCCCTGGCGAGGCGTACGTCGAGAGCAGCGGCGTCCACTCGGCCGCCTCGTGGGCCACCTCCTCACGCAGCTCGCGCACAGCTACGTCGAGCGGGTCCTCGCCGGGATAGTCGATCAGGCCGGCCGGCAGCTCGACGAAGCGCCGCTTGGCGGGATGGCGGTACTGGGTGATGACCAGGGCCCGCTCCTCCTCGTCCAGCGCCAGCACGACCGCGGCGCCCGGATGCTCGACCACGAGGCGGCGGAACGGCTCCTCGTCCTCGTGGCCGGGGCGGTTGATCCGGTCGGCGCGCAGCGCGACCACCCAGCCGTCACGGTGGAGATCCTCGCTCGAGGCGACCGGCCAGCTCTCCGGGACGTCCCACTCGGTGAGCGGTCCCTGGTCCAGCGGCACGGCGGAGTCGGAAATTCGTGCGTCCGATGTCATGGCCCGAGGCTACCCTCGGCTCATGTCTGACACCTCCCCCTCCGCCCCTGCCTCACTCACCCAGGAGGAAGCTGCCACGCGGGCCGCCACGATCACCGTCGATCGCTACGACATCGCGCTCGACATGACCGGTCTGCTGGAGGGCGAGACGCTCTCCAGCGTCTCCACGATCACCTTCTCCGCCACCCCCGGCTCGAGCACGTTCGTCGACTGCGTGGCCGAGGTCAGCGCGGCCACGCTCAACGGCACCGAGCTCGACCTCGCCGCGATCAGCGCCGGCCGGATCCCGCTCGAGGACCTCGCCGAGACCAACACCCTGGTCGTGACCGCCTCCCAGTCCGACACCGCCTCCTCCGAGGGCGTGCTGCGCACCGTCGACCCCTCCGACGGCAACGTCTATGTGTGGACCTCCTTCGAGCCCGACGACGCTCGTCGGCTGTGGGCCTGCTTCGACCAGCCCGACCTCAAGGCCGTGCACGCGTTCACCGTGACCGCGCCCGAGCAGTGGACGGTGCTCTCCAACTCCGCACCGGCGAACGTCTCGGACGAGGCGGCCGGCGCGCGGACGTGGGTCTTCGAGGACACTCCCCCGCTCTCGACGTACGTCGTGGTGGTCAACGCCGGCCCGTTCGTCGAGGTCCGCGAGGAGCGCGGCGGCTACGACCTGGGGCTCTACGCCCGTCAGTCGCTGCGAAGCCAGCTCGAGCGGGACCGCGAGGAGATCCTCGACGTCACCGAGCACGGGCTGGCCTGGTTCGGCACCAAGTTCGCGATGCCGTTCCCGCAGCGCCGCTACGACCAGATCTTCGTGCCCGACATGGGCGGCGCGATGGAGAACTGGGGCGCGGTCACCCACAGCGACGTGTTCCTCTTCCGCACGGCGCCGACCCACGCCGACCGGACAGAGCGCACCAATGTGGTCCTCCACGAGATGGCGCACATGTGGTTCGGTGACCTGGTCACGATGCGCTGGTGGGACGACCTGTGGCTCAACGAGGCCTTCGCCTCGTGGGCGGCCGTGTGGGCCTCGGCCGCCCTCCCCGACCACGCCGACGTGTGGGCCTCGATCGCACTGACCGAGAAGAAGGCGGGCTACGACATCGACGCGACGCCCGCCACCCACCCGATCCGCGGCGTGGTCCCCAGCGTCGACGTCGCGATGGCCAACTTCGACGCGATCACCTACATGAAGGGCCAGGCCGTGCTGCAGCAGCTGCACGCCTACATCGGCGAGGAGGCCTACCTCGCCGGGCTGCAGTCGTACTTCGCCGAGCACGCCTACGGCAACACCGTCCTCGACGACCTGATGAGCGCCTTCGGCGCGGCCGCTGGCAAGGACCTCTCCGCCTGGACCACCGCGTGGCTCGACCACGCCGGCACCGACGTGATCACCCTCGCCGACGGCAAGGTGTCGGTCGCCAGCCCCGACGGGACCGTACGTCCCCACCGGCTCGACATCGCCTCCTACGACGCCTCCGGTGCCCTGCTCGCCACCACTGCGGTCACCGTGGCGGGCGAGCCCGTCGCGGTCTCGCTCCCCGATGCCGCCGCGCACCTGGTCAACGCGACCGACGTGACCTTCGCGGCGGTGCGCTCCGACGAGGCCAGCGAAGCCTGGCTCGGCCAGAACGCCGGCCTGCTGCCCGACGCGGTGGCACGGGCGGTCGCGGTCAGCAGTGCCTGGACGGCCCTGTTCCGCGGCGACATCGCCGGCCCTGAGGTCGTCTCGCGCGTCCTCTCGGTCCTCGAGAACGAGCGCAACCCGCAGGTCACCGGCGAGTTCCTGAGCATGGCCGTCACCGCTGCCGAGCTGTGGACGGCGCCCGAGCGGGTCGCCGAGCAGCGCGCACTGGTCGCCGGAGCGGCCGCGGCGCTCGCCGAGGACCCGACCAACCGCGACACCGCTCTTCGCGTCGTCGCAGCGCACGCCTCCACGCCCGAGCATCTCGCGCTGGCCGAGGCAGGGGCCGGCGAGGACGTACAGGTGGCCTGGCGGCTGCTCGGCCGGCGCGCCGAGACCGGCGACTACGACGCCGAGGCGGTCGCCGCCCTGGAGGCGCGCGACCCGGACCCCGAGTCCTGGGTCAGTGCTCTGGGCGTACGCACCGCGCAGCCGCTCGCGGAGGCCAAGGAGGAGGCCTGGCAGGTGTCCATGATCGAGCGCCGGCTGCCGCGCACCGACGGCGGATACGCGTTGAGCTCGGCGTTCTGGCGGCCCGGCCAGGAGGAGATCCTGGCGCCATACGCCCAGCGCTATCTCGACGCCGTCGCCGCGATCAGGGGTGGCGGCCTGCTCGCCTACGGGCTCCAGCTCCGCTTCTACCCGGTGCATGCCGGTGAGGAGGTCGCCGCTACCGCACGCGCCGCCTGTGAGGGCGACACACTGGTCCCCTTCGTCCGGCAGACGGTCATCCGGATGGCCGACGTGCACTCGCGGCAGGTAGCGGCTCGCTCGCTCTAGGGCAGCCAGAATCCGGGCCCAGAAGGTATGGCCCGCGAGGACGGCGGGTACCCCTCGTCTCGTACGCAATCGAGAGGAGACACGACATGAGCACCATCGAGAAGAGCGTCCAGGTCGAGGTCCCGGTCAGCACCGCGTACGACCAGTGGACCCAGTTCGAGTCGTTCCCCCAGTTCATGGAGGGCGTCGAGTCGGTCAAGCAGCTCGACGACAAGCACCTGCACTGGAAGGCCGAGATCGGCGGTGTGACCCGCGAATGGGATGCCGAGATCGTCGACCAGGTTCCCGATGAGCGCATCACCTGGCGCGCCGTCGAGGGTGCCAAGAACAAGGGGACGGTGTCGTTCACCCAGGACCCGATGGCGAAGACGACCCAGGTGACGCTCCGCCTGGAGTACGAGCCCGAGGGCGCGATCGAGAAGACCGGTGACGTCCTCAAGATCGTCGACATGCGGGCCAAGGGCGATCTCGAGCGGTTCAAGAAGTTCATCGAGCACCGCGGCACCGAGACCGGCGCCTGGCGCGGCGAGGTGAAGCCGACCGGCGAGGTACGTCGCTAGAACACAGTTGACAGAGCCCCTGGGGCCGGCGCGTGCCGGCCCCAGGGGCTCTGTCAACTGATGCTCAGGCGTCAGCCGGTTCCGGCAGCTCGACCTCGCTGACCTCACGGCGCAGGTTGGACTCGTCGATCGGGAACCGCTGCTCCTTCTGCCGGTCGAGGGCCGCCTTCACCAGCCCGGCGAAGAGCGGGTGCGGGCGGGTCGGCCGCGAGCGGAGCTCGGGGTGGGCCTGGGTGGAGACGTAGTAGGGGTGTACGTCGCGAGGCAGCTCGACGAACTCGACGAGCTGGTTGTCGGGCGAGAGGCCGGAGAAGACCAGGCCGGCGTCCTCCAGCTGGTCGCGGTAGGCGTTGTTGACCTCGTAGCGGTGGCGGTGACGCTCCTCGATGGAGGTCTCGCCGTAGACCTCCGCCGCGATCGAGCCGTTCTGGAGCTCGGCCGGGTAGAGGCCCAGGCGCATCGTGCCACCGAGGTCGCCCGCGCCCTCGACGTACGCCTTCTGCTCCTCCATCGTCGCGATGACGGGCTCGGGAGTCTCGGCGTCGAACTCGGTGGAGTCGGCCTTCTCCAGGCCGAGCACGTTGCGGGCGTACTCGATGACCATGCACTGCAGGCCCAGGCACAGGCCGAGCGTGGGGATCTGGTGAGCGCGGGTGTAGCTCAGCGCGCCGAGCTTTCCCTCCAGGCCACGGATGCCGAATCCGCCGGGGACGCAGACGGCGTCGACGTCGTGGAGGTTCTTGGCGGCGCCCTCGGGGGTCGCGCACTCGTCGGAGGGGATCCAGCGGATGTTGACCTTGGCCTCGTTGGCGAAGCCGCCGGCGCGCAGCGCCTCGCCGACGCTCAGGTAGGCGTCGGGCAGGTCGATGTACTTGCCGACCAGGCCGATGGTCAGCTCTTCCTTGGGGTGGTGCACCCGGCGGAGCAGGTCCTCCCACAGCGCCCAGTCGACATCGCGGAAGGGCAGGTCGAGCTTGCGTACGACGTAGGCGTCCAGGCCCTCGCGGTGGAGCACCTTCGGGATGTCGTAGATGCTCGGGGCGTCGGCGGCGGTCACCACGGCGTCCTCGTCGACGTCGCACATGAGCGCGATCTTGCGCTTGATGCCCTCGGGCAGCTCGCGGTCGGCGCGGCACACGATGGCGTCGGGCTGGATGCCGATCTGGCGCAGCGCCATCACCGAGTGCTGGGTCGGCTTCGTCTTGAGCTCCTTGGACGGGCCGATGTAGGGCACCAGGGAGACGTGCACGAAGAAGACGTTGTCGCGGCCGAGGCGCTGGCGCACCTGGCGGGCGGCCTCGAGGAACGGCAGCGACTCGATGTCGCCGACCGTGCCGCCGATCTCGGTGATCACCACGTCGATCTCGGGGCCGTGCATGGCCAGGACCCGCTCGGAGATCTCGTCGGTGATGTGCGGGATCACCTGGACGGTCTCGCCGAGGTAGTCGCCGCGGCGCTCCTTGGCGATCACGTTGGAGTAGACCTGCCCGGTGGTCACGTTGGCATGGCCGACCAGGTCGGTGTCGAGGAACCGCTCGTAGTGGCCGATGTCGAGATCGGTCTCGGCACCGTCGTTGGTCACGAAGACCTCACCGTGCTGGAACGGGTTCATGGTGCCGGGGTCCACGTTGAGGTACGGGTCCAGCTTCTGCATGGTCACGCTCAGACCACGCGAACGGAGCAGGCGGCCGAGGGACGATGCCGTCAGGCCCTTTCCCAATGAGGAGGCGACGCCCCCGGTGACAAAAATGTGCTTGGTCAAGCTCGCCGACTTCATGGGCCTCAATCCTATCAACGCTTCAGCAGGCCGCCGAAACCTGACGCACCGAAATCGCCACCTTGTTGACTCCTCTGTCGAGCCAGCGCGAGCGGAGCGGCGATCTGACCGGTGGTGGTCTCGATGCCGTCGACCGACGCGAACCAGCCCGGCCAGTCGTTGGCGCGGAGCGTCTCGAGGTCCTCGGAGCCCGCGGGTGCCGTCACGACCAGGCCTTTCGTGGTCGCGCCGAGGCCCTCGACCAGGCCCTCGACCGCGGTCGTGTCCTCGCTGTCCTCGCCGAGGACGACCAGGACGAGCCCGGCCGGTCCGGTCGGTCGTCCCTGAGCTTTGACCAGGTCGCCGGTGAGCAACGCCACAGCGGCGGTCTTGGCGGGCTGGTCGAACGCCGTGGGCGGCTTCGTGCCGGCGTAGGTCTCCCCGATCACCTGGCCCATCCGCTGATAGGTCGCCTGTTTCGTGTCCCCGCGACCCAGCTGCTTGACCAGCTGGGTGGCCAGGCTGTCGACGTACTGCTTGCGGTCGGGGTCCAGCAGATTCGGTCGTACGTCGAGCACCCCCGTCGTCTCACCGCCGGCCGTCTTGATCTTGCCGGTGAGCGCGGCGACCGTCTTCTGGTCGGCGCCGGGAAGGGTGACGACGGCGACCTTCTGGCCGGTGAGCCTGCCGGGCAGGAGGGTGTCGCCGGCCTCAGCCACGAACTGGGCCTCGGCGCTCTGCTGGGGGTCCTTCGCGGCCTTCGTCTCGCTCTCACCGGAGGTGGGGCTCGCCGCGGCTCCGTCGTCCGCTCTGTTCACGATCCCCCCGCCTATCGCGGTGAGGTCGTGGTCGGCGGCCCAGACGCCTGCGGGTACGCCGATCGCCAGCGCCGTCACCGCGGCCAGGACCGGGAGGACGAGCCGACGGCTGCGGGGCTCCTTACGGCGCACCGCCCGAACCGCGGACGCGTCGATCAGCGTCGGGCCGAGGGCGAGCCGGGTCAGGTACGTGCCGGCCAGGCCCGGGCGCTGGTCCTCGAGGAAGTCGGTCAGCGTGGTGCTCAGCCCGGCCCCGACCACCAGTGAGGGGTGCTGGGCGTAGGCGACCAGGAGGGCGGCGTCCTCGGGGGCGAGGGCGGAGTCGAACCGCTTCGGCTGCACGCCGATCCGGTCGAGGAGCTCGGTGGCGTTCTCGCTCGCGGAGGCGCCGGGCGCGAGGACGACCTCGGCGGCACTGGTGAGCACCTTCGGCTCGGGGTAGCTATCGGTGTCGGGGCCCAGGACGACCACGGCGTGGCGTACCTGCTTCTTGGTCAGCCTCTTCGCCGCAGGACCCACCGCGATGATCGCCGGGCGCTGCTCGCGCAAGAAGCCGGCGAGGTCGCCGAGGAGCCGGTCCAGGTCGGGATGGTCGGCGACCACCACGACAGGGCGCCCGGCGAGCGGGGTGTCCAGAGGAGGTACGCCGTTGCCGTGCAGCAGCACCTCCTCCTCGCGCTTGAGGAGCTCGCTGCTGTTGTGGGTGAAGAGGTCCAGGTGGGAGCTCAGGCCCCGCTTGGCGTCCTCGAGGTCCTTGTCGAGGGATTCCTGGTCGAGCGCACGACCCGCGGTCAGCAGCCGCTCACCGTCGAAGATCTCGCCGTCGAGGATCCGGGCCTTCCGCCCGTCGACCAGCAACTCCTGCCCCGCCTCGCCGATCCTGTCGATCACCTCGATCCCGGCGTCGGCCAGCGTCTGCGGGCCCCGGTTCGGGTAGCGGCCCGAGACCATCGGCTGGGCGTTGACCACGGCGATGACGCCCTTCGCCGCGATCGCCAGCGCGGTGCTTCGGTCCAGGTCGACATGGTCGATGACCGCGATGTCGCCCTCTTTGAGCCGCGGGATCAGGGCCCTGGTCGGCCGCCCCGCGCGGAGCGTGCCGCGGATACCTGGGAGTACGGAGGGAATCTGGCGAGTAGGCAGTCTCATGTCCCGCCAATCCTCCCCCGTCGCCGGTGCGCGTCCCAGGATCTCCCATCCGGCGAGTCGGTCGTCGTGGCCGCCGAATGCGTACGTTTGGCGGCCGAGTCGGGGGGGTGGGGGGGGGGGGTTGGCGACACAAACCCCGGCCGGGAGGGCCCAGGCGGGGGGGCGGACGGGGAGACCAAACCCGGGCGGGGC
>NZ_JBHXNY010000026.1:9001-65744 GCF_042719275.1 Nocardioides sp. NPDC058538
CTGCCCGTTTGCTTCGGCGGGGGGGGGGGGGGGTGGGGGCGGCCGTAGTTTGGGGTCGGGTGCGCTGTGGGGGTGGTCGTGCGCCGACCCCACCCCCCCCCCCCCCCCCGACTCGGGTCGCCAGAACTGAGGTCTCGGACGGATCAGACCTTCGCTGCGCGGGCCACCTCGAGGAGCTCGCGGGCGTGCGCGATGGCGGTGTCGGAGGCCGTCAGCCCGGCCAGCATGCGGGACAGCTCGCGTTCGCGGGACTCGTCATCGAGGACGGTGAGGCCGGAGCTGGTGACCACGCCGTCGCTGGTCTTCTCGACGGCGACGTGGTGGTCGGCGAAGGCGGCGACCTGGGGCAGGTGAGTGACGACCAGGACCTGGGCGGTGCGGGCGAGGTGGGCCAGACGGCGGCCGATCTCGACCGCGGCGGTGCCACCGACGCCGGCGTCGACCTCGTCGAAGACGAAGGTCGGGACCGGGCTGGTGGCTGCCAAGACCACCTCGATCGCCAGCATCACCCGGGAGAGCTCACCGCCGGAGGCGCCCTTGTGGAGCGGGCGGGGCTCCGAGCCGGTGTTGGCGGCCAGCAGCAGCTCGACCTCGTCGAGGCCGTTGGAGCCGTAGCGCAGCCAGCGCTGGGTCTTGCCCGAACCGACCTGCCCCTCTCCAACCAGTAGCGGTGCGTGTGGCTCGTCCTCCGATGCGGGCGCGTCGGTCTCCTTCTGGCGTACGTCGACCACCAGTCGCGCATGCGGCATGGCCAGTCCGGTGAGCTCGTCGCTGACCGCCTCGGCCAGGGCGCCGGCGGCGTCGGTGCGCGCGGCCGACAGCGCCACACCGGCGTCTGCGAGGGCGGCTCGCAGCCGGGTGCGCTCCCCGCGGAGCTCCTCGATCCGGTCGTCGTCGGAGTCGAGCTCGAGCAGGCGCTTGGCACCGGTCTCGGCCCAGGCGAGCACCTCGTCGATGGTCTCGCCGTACTTCCTGGTCAGCGCGGTCAGCGCCGCGCGGCGCTCGGAGACCACGGAGAGCCGAGCCGGGTCGGTCTCGATCGCGGTCGCATAGGACGCGACGTCGGCGGCCAGGTCGGAGAGCAGGTAGGAGACCTCGGCGAGGCGGTCGGCCAGGGAGGCGGCGTCGGGATCGTGGTCGCGGACGCCGTCGAGGGCCTGGCGCGCGGCCGAGATGGCGCCCAGCGCGTCGGGGGCATCGATCTCCGAAGAGAGCGCCTCGCGGGCCTGCTCGGCGGCGGTGCGCAGCGTGTCGGCGTAGCCGAGCTTCTCCTCCTCCTGGGCGAGAGTGACGTCTTCGCCGGACTCCGGCGAGACCTCCTCGACCTCGCCGAGGCCGAAGCGGAGCAGGTCGGCCTCCTGTGCCCGCTCACGGGCGTGGGTGGTGACCTCGTCGAGCTCGCGCTCGACGCCTCGGAGCTCGGCGTGGATGTCGCTGTAGGCGGCGATGAGCTTGGCGACCGCGTCCCCACCGAATCGGTCCAGCGAGTCGCGCTGGGCGCGCGGCTGCAGCAGCCGGTGCTGGTCGGACTGGCCGTGGACCGCGACCAGCGGTGAGGTCACCGAGCCGAGGGTGGCAACCGGGACGGTCGCTCCCCCGACGTACGCCCTCGCTCGCCCTTCGGCGGCGACGGTGCGGGCCACCAGGACACGGCCCTCCTCGACCTCTCCCCCGGCCTCCTCGGTCGCCTCGATGACGCCGGGCAGCGACCGGGCGTCGATGACGCCCTCGACCCGGGCCGCCTTCTTGCCCTTGCGGACCGAGCCGGCGTCGCCTCGGCCGCCGAGCAGCAGCCCGAGCGCGGTCACGATCATGGTCTTGCCGGCGCCGGTCTCACCGGTCACCACGGTCAGCCCTGGTCCGAGCTCCAGGGTCGAGGACTCGATGATCCCGAGTCCGGAGATCCTGATCTCCTCAAGCATTCTCGCCTCCGTTCATCCTGAACGGACGCCGTTCCGCGGCGCCTCGCCATCCCTCCACAGACAGTCCGAACTTCCGCACCAGACGATCCGTGAACGGGGCCTGGTGCAGGCGAACGAGTCTGACAGGCTCCACCCCCCGGGTGACCTCGATCCGGGCGCCCGGGCCCAGGTCGTAGGAACGCCGGCCGTCGCACCAGAGCACGCCGGCGCCGTCCGCCCGGGAGATGACCTCGACGGCCAGCACCGAGGTCGGCGCGACCACCATGGCCCGCGCGAAGAGCGCGTGGGCGCTGATCGGGGTCAGCAACAGCGCCTCGACGCCCGGCCACACGACCGGGCCGCCGGCGGAGAAGTTGTAGGCCGTCGAGCCGGTCGGGGTCGCACAGACGACGCCGTCGCAGCCCCACCTCGACAGCGGCCGGCCGTCGATCTCGACGACGACCTCGAGCATCCGCTCGCGCGCGGCCTTCTCGACGCTGGCCTCGTTGACCGCGAACGTACGAAAGACCTTCTGACCGTCCTCGAAGACGCTGACCTCGAGCGCGAGGCGGTCCTCGGAGGTGTAGCGGCGCTGCACGATCGCCTCGATCGTCGACTCGACGTCGTCGTACTCCGCCTCCGCCAAGAACCCGACGTGTCCGAGGTTGACCCCGAGCACCGGGGTGCGGTGGGGCTGGACGATCTCGGCCGCGCGCAGGATGGTGCCGTCGCCACCGATGACCAGCGCCAGCTCGCAGTCACGGCTCGCGTCGTCCTCGTCGGCGGCGAGCTCGAGCTGCGGTTCGTACGCCGCCGGGTCGATGCCCAGGTCTGCGGCCTCGCTGGCCAGCACGCGGACCACGATGCCGTGGACCGCGAGCGACTTGGCACAGGCGAGGCCGACCTCGCGGGCCTCCTCGCGCCCGGTGTGGATGAGCATGAAGACCCGCCGAACCTCGGCTGGGTCCACAGGCGCTGGGTCCACCGGAGCGGTGTCGGCGTCAGTCACGTCGCCACCTCCGTAGCGCAAGCGCCAGAATACGGAGGCGGCGACGTGTTGGCCCGCTGGTTCACTCGCTGACGCTCGATCACGGATCAACCTTCTCAGACGGCACCGACACAACCCCGGTGGCGGGGCTCTCCAGGCCGCGCTGCTCGCGCACGGCCTCCTCGATCTCCGCCTCGGTGACGGTGGCCTCCCCGCGGCGCAGCCACAGGAAGAACTCGACGTTGCCCGACGGGCCCGGGAGCGGGCTGGTGGTGACCGCGCGTGCGCCCCAGCCGCGTCGCGCGGCAGCCGCGGCGACGGCGTTGACGGCCTCGGCGCGCAGCGCGGGGTCGCGGACCACGCCACCCTTGCCGACCCGGTCCTTGCCGACCTCGAACTGGGGCTTGACCATCAGCGCCAGGTCTCCCTCGGGGCTGGTGACCCGGATCAGCGCGTCCAGGACGAGCTCGAGGGAGATGAAGGAGAGATCGCCGACGACGACGTCGACGGGTTCGCCGACCACGTCGAGGGAGAGGTCGCGGATGTTGGTGCGGTCGTGGACGACGACCCGCTCGTCCTGCTGCAGCCGCCAGGCGAGCTGGCCGTAGCCGACGTCGACGGCGACGACCTGCCGGGCCGCGTTGCGCAGCAGTACATCGGTGAACCCGCCCGTCGACGCGCCGGCGTCGAGACAGCGGCGGTCTTTGACCGAGAGCCCGAGCGGTTCGAACGCCGCGAGGGCTCCGGCGAGCTTGTGCCCGCCGCGGGAGACGAAGTCGGGTCGGTCGGGGTCGTCGGTGACCACGATCGCGACGTCGGTGGTGACGCCCGTGGCCGGCTTGGTGGCTCGGCTTCCCGAGACCGTGACCCGCCCGGCGGCGATCAGCTCACTGGCGTGCTCGCGGGACCGGGCCAGCTTGCGCCGGACCAGCTCGGCGTCGAGACGCAGGCGGCGAGGAGGCATGCGCTCGCCTCTCAGGGCTGGTCGGTCGGCTGGGACTCGCCGGAAGCCGAGGCGATCCGGGCCATCGCGTCGTGGGCCCCTGTGTCGGGGTCCAGGGCGCGACGCAGCTCGGTGTGAGCGGCCTCGAAGACGCCTACGTGCTCGCCCAGCGGCAGCTCGTCGAGCCGGTCGAGCGTCTCGAGCACCGCGTCGACGCGGGCGACACCGGTGTGCGGCGCCGTGTCGGCGCCACCCAGCCCGGCCGAGGCCTCAGCCGGAGTCTCGTCGAAATGCTGCTCGCTCATGAGGCTGAGACTACCGTCCCGCCGTCGGCATCCGGGCCAGGCGGCACGGCCTGTGCGCCGATCGTGGCCACCGATCCGGTGGCGTCCAGGTGTGCCCAGGCGCCGGCCGCGGCTACCCGCCACCAGTCGTCGGGTCTCCCTTCGCCGGTGACCCGCAGCTCTCCGTCGCGCACCTCTGCTGTCCAGCCGCCGAGCCGCGCGGTCGTGCCTTCGGTCTCCGGCGCCGAGTGTGCCTCCAGCAGCCCGCCCAGGTCGGCGGAGATGTAGGAGGGCCGCCGCTGCGGCTCGGCCGCGACCAGGTCGTCGAGCCCGGTGACCCCGGTGAGCACAAGCAGCGTGTCGATGCCGGCGTTGCGGCCGCCCTCGATGTCGGTGTCGAGCCGGTCGCCGACCATCAGCGGGTGATCGGCCTCGGTGCGCCGGATGGTCTCCTCCAGCAGCGGTCGCGACGGCTTGCCCGCCACGACCGGCTCGACGCCCGAGAAACGGCGCAGCGTGTCGACCAGGACGCCGTGACCCGGCGCGATCCCGTAGGCCGCCGGGAAGGTCATGTCGGTGTTGCTGGCGACCCAGAAGAGCCCGTCCTTGATCCGCACGGCCGCGCGCAGGATGTCCTTCCACAGCAGCTCGGGGTTGTAGCCGGTGACGATCGCCTCGGCGTCCTCGTCGACGGCCACCGGCACCAGGCCGGCGGCCTCGAGCGGCTCGCGCAGTCCGGCGGCACCCAGGTTGACGACCTTCGCCCCCGGTGCGAGGCGCTCGGCCAGAACCCGCGCAGCGGCCTGGGCCGAGGTGACCACGTCCTCCGCGGTCGCCTCGATCCCCAGGTTGCGAATGTTCTCGGCGACCTTGGCCGGCGGCCGGGCGGCGTTGTTGGTGATGAACGCCAGCTTGAGCCCGGCCTCGCGTGCGGCGGCGAGCGACTCGGGGGCGCGCCGGACCGCTGTGCCGCCGATGTAGACGACGCCGTCGAGATCGAGCATCGCCACGTCATGGGCGGCGGCGAGCGGCTGGGCTGAGCCCTTCAACTGATGGCCGGTCAGCACACGAAGTTCCTTCTCTGAGTCGGGGGTTCGGCGAATGGCACCAGTGTGACCCTACGATGTGCGGATGGACGATACGGGTGTGGTCAGGGCGCCGTACCTCGGGCGTCCGCTGCGCCTGGAGCCGTTTCGAGCGCTCTCGTTGGCCCCTTCACGGATCGGGGACCCGACCTCCGCACGGCTCTACTCCCGCCCCTATCGAGGGGTCGCCTCCCGGATCAGCTCGTGGCTGGCGCGTGGCGATCTGCGCCAGCACCAGGACCTAGCGCTCTACCTCCATGAGTACACCGCCGCCGGGATCACCGTGCGTGGCGTCGTCGGGATCCTCGACGTCTCGCACCGCACCGATGACCCCGCCGTTGCCGCGGTCATCCCCCACGAGGGCGTACGCACCGCCCAGGCCGAGCAGCTCGCCTCCCGGATGCGGCAGATGCGGGTGCATCCGGCGCCGATCCTGCTCACCTACCACGCTCCCGACGGGATCGCGGCCCTGCTCGACCGGGTGCAGAGCGGCACGCCCGAGGAGCAGTACGACGACCACGGCGGCCAGCACCATCGCGTCTGGGCGATCACCGACGAGGCGCTGATCGGGCAGCTGCGCACCGCATGGGCGAACCAGCAGGCACTGATCGCCGACGGGCACCACCGCTACGCGGCGTACGCCGAGCTCCAGGGTCTCGCCGAGCCCGGTGACGGCGCCGCGACCGACTTCGGCCTGGCGATGCTGATCGACCAGGACGACACACCGCTGCAGCTCGGGGCGATCCATCGGGTGCTGGCCGGGGTGAACCTGCGCGATCTACGGGCCGCGGCCGAGTCCGTCGGCGCCGAGTGGAACGCCGGCGGCCGCGACGCCGCCCTGGGCAGGCTCGGACCCGGTGTCATCGTGCTCAGCGACGGCCGGGGCTGGGCGACCCTCGACGTCGACACCGCCAACAGCCCGATCACCGGTGATGTCGGCTATCTGCACGACCGCGTCCTCCCGGAGCTGCGCCGGCAGCCGTCGCGAGTGCTGCACGCCCACCAGGTCGACGCCGCGCTGAAGCGGGCCCGCCCGGGTCGTGATGTCGCGGTGCTGTTGGCAGCACCGACCTTCGACACCATCCTCTCCTCCGCCTCGATCGGGCAGCTGCTCCCGGAGAAGGCGACCTCCTTCCAGCCCAAGCCGCACCCGGGCGTGCTCATCCGCCTTCTCGACTCGGCGCGGTTGGAGAAGTCTCGCCATTAGGGCGTGCCTCTCAAAGACACGGCGGCCGCGAGCGGCGTTTCGGGCCGATCTGGCAAGGCGGCGCTGCGAAGGCATCCTGGCGGCTGTCGAGCAGCGCCAACGCGGCCAGATCGGATGCGAAACGTCGCGTAGCGGGCGTAGATTTGGGAGACACGCCCTAACTGGCCTGCCTGGTTGCCGCGGCCGCCCGACTCACCCGCCTCGCCGATGACACCTCCACCTCGGTCATCGACTGCAGCCGGCCGCCGGTCTTGAAGAACCGGCGACGCAGGGAGCCGTTGACCTCGATGACGTCTCCGACCTGCCAGGTCATCGCCGCTCGGCGGACCCGGGCGACCCAGGTGTGACACTCGAGCGCGTCGATCTGCACCCGGCTCCCCCGGCGTTTGTCGCGCGGCCTGTTCACGACCACCCGGAACGCGGTGAGCTGATCCCCGCTCGGCAGCTCCTTCTCCTCCGCGGCCAGCGACAGCCGACCGATCAACCGCACCTCGTTGACCGTCGCCAGCCCGCCGGCCGGCCCCATCCGCTCGCCATCGTCCGGTGATGGCTCCTTCTCTGCCCTTGCGACCGTCATCTCGATCACCTCCGACCACCATCCTGATCAGAGGCACCGACAGTTCCGCCCGGGGCTGTGCGGCCTGTGGAGAACCGCGGTCCGAACCGGGCCTGTGGACGGTGATCGGCCCGTCCAGCCAGCTATCGGAGGGCTTTCGCCGGCCGGTAGGGCGAGACGGTCGGGTCACCTGCGACCCAGAACCGCCACGGACGGTCCGGGGCGAGACGCAGCCCGACGCGCGGCCCGGCCGCGACCTCGATCCCCGCCCACGTCTCGTCGGGCGCCAGGTCCAGCTCGAAGTCAGTCGTCCCGTTCATCGCGAGGTCGATCCCGAGCGCCGAGCAGAGCCGCGCCGGTCCTCGGGCGAGATCGACCTCGCGTACCGGTCCACGTCGCCCCCGGGCAGCCTCGATCCCGTCGATGATCTCGCCGGCACGCAGCAGGATCCCCCCGGGCTCACCCTCCGGATGGCAGACGAGGTTCGCGCAATAGTGCATCCCGTAGGTGAAGTAGACGTAGAGCCGCCCGGGCGGACCGAACATCACCCGGTTGCGGTTCGTCTCGCCCCGGAAGGCGTGCGAGCCAGGATCGTCTGCCGCGTACGCCTCCACCTCGGTCAGCCGCACCTTCACACCGTCGAAGGACAGCGTCGCCCCGAGGAGCCGCGGAGCGGTCACCTCGGGGCGCTGGTTCAACAGGTTCGCGAGCACTACGAGGGACGGAACCCGGCTGCCTTGGCCCGGAGCTCGGCGAGCTGCTCGGTGACCCGGTGGGGAGCCGTGCCACCACGGCCGTCGCGGGATGCGACCGAGCCTTCGATGGTCAGCACCAGGCGTACGTCAGGGGTCAGCGCCGGCGAGATCGTGGCGAACTCCTCGTCGGTGAGCGCGTCCAGCTCCACGCCGCGCTTCTCCGCCGCCTGGACGCAGGCGCCGGCGAGCTCGTGCGCGATCCGGAAGGGGGTGCCCTGCCGGACCAGCCACTCGGCGATGTCGGTGGCCAGCGAGAAGCCCTGCGGGGCGAGCTCGGCCATCCGGTCGGTGTTGTAGACCAGCGTCGCGACCTGGCCGGTGAAGGCCGGGAGCAGCACCTCCAGGGTGTCCAGGGAGTCGAAGACCGGCTCCTTGTCCTCCTGCAGGTCGCGGTTGTACGCCAGCGGCAGCGCTTTCAGCGTCGTCAGCAGGCCGGTCACGTTGCCGACCAGGCGTCCAGCCTTGCCGCGGGCGAGCTCGGAGATGTCCGGGTTCTTCTTCTGCGGCATGATGCTCGAGCCCGTCGACCAGGAGTCGTGCAGCGTGACGAAGCCGAACTCCTTGGTCGCCCACAGGATGATCTCCTCGGCGATCCGGCTGATGTCGACCCCGATCTGCGCGCACACGTAGGCGAACTCGGCGACGAAGTCACGCGAGGCGGTCCCGTCGATCGAGTTGGCGCTCGAACCGGTGAAGCCCAGCTCGGAGGCGACCAGCTCGGGGTCGAGGCCGAGCGACTGCCCCGCGAGCGCCCCGGACCCGTAGGGCGAGTCGCACACGACCCGCGCCCGCCAGTCGTTGAGCCGGTCGACGTCGCGCAGCAGCGCCCAGGCGTGGGCCATCAGGTGGTGGGAGAGCAGCACCGGCTGGGCGTGCTGGAGGTGCGTACGTCCCGGCATGATGCTGGGCCCACCTGGAAGGGCCATGTTCGCGTCGGCCTGAGCGGCGAGCGCGTCGATGAGATCGAGCACGAGCCCACGGAGCACCCGCTCGTGGTCGAGCAGATAGCTTCGGAACAGGGTCGCGATCTGGTCGTTGCGTGAGCGCCCGGCCCGCAGCTTGCCACCGACGTCAGGGCCGATCTCCTCGATGAGCAGCCGCTCGAGCGCGCCGTGTACGTCCTCGTCCGAGGCAGCCGGAAGAAGCCGTCCGGCGGTGAACCGGTCGGCGAGAACGTCGAGACCCCGATGGATCTCGTTCTCCTCGTCACCGGTGAGCAGCCCGGCCGCGCCCAGCGCCTTCGCATGGGCGTGGGACCCGGCGATGTCGTAGAGCGCCAGCCGCCAGTCGAACTGCGTCGAGCGCGAGAGCGCCTCGAGCTCCGGCGACGGACCACCGGCGAACCGGCCGCCCCAGAGCTTGCCCTCGTTGGTGGTGTTGGCAGGTGTGTTCGACATCAGTCGTTGCCCGCCTCCAGCGCGGCCTCGTCCAGGATCGTGTCGTCCAGGACGGACGCCTCGGCGGGAAGAGCGGCCGGGAGCGGCTTGCCGTCGGTGGCGGCGATGCGGTCGAAGCCGCCGGCGGGCAGCTCGCCGAAGAGGGTGCCGTGCTCGACGAGCACCGTTCCCTGGTCCAGGGGATGCCCGGCGTAGATCTCCAGCTTGGAGCGGGAGTCGGCGATGTCGAGGTTGCGCATGGTGAGCTGGCCGATGCGGTCGACGGGGCCGAAGGCGGCGTTCTCGACACGCTCCATGGAGAGCTTCTCGGGGTGGTAGGAGAAGTGGGAACCCTCGGTGTTCAACACGGTGTAGTCCTCACCCCGGCGCAGCCGGAGCGTGACCGTTCCCGAGACCAGCGAGGCGATCCAGCGCTGGATCGACTCGCGCAGCATCAGCGCCTGCGGGTCGAGCCAGCGGCCCTCGTAGAGCAGCCGGCCGAGCTTGCGGCCCTCGTTGTAGTAGTTGGACATGGTGTCCTCGTTGTGCACGGCGTTGAGCAGCCGCTCGTAGGCCGCCCACAGCAGGGCCATGCCCGGCGCCTCGTAGATGCCGCGGGACTTGGCCTCGATGATCCGGTTCTCGATCTGGTCGGACATGCCCAGGCCGTGGCGGCCGCCGATCGCGTTGGCCTCGTAGACCAGCTCGACGGGGTCGGCGTAGGACTTGCCGTTGATCGCCACCGGACGGCCCTCGACGAAGGACACCGAGACGTCCTCGGTCTCGATCGAGACCGACGGGTCCCAGAACTTCACGCCCATGATCGGCTCGACCGTCTCCAGCGACACGTCGAGGTGCTCCAGGGTCTTGGCCTCGTGGGTGGCGCCCCAGATGTTGGCGTCGGTGGAGTAGGCCTTCTCGGTGGAGTCGCGGTAGGGCAGGTCGTGCGCGACCAGCCACTCCGACATCTCGTGGCGGCCACCGAGCTCGTGGACGAAGTCGGCGTCGAGCCAGGGCTTGTAGATGCGCAGCTCGGGGTTGGCCATCAGGCCGTAGCGGTAGAACCGCTCGATGTCGTTGCCCTTGAAGGTCGACCCGTCGCCCCAGATGTTGACGTCGTCGGCCTGCATGGCCCGCACCAGCATGGTGCCGGTCACCGCACGCCCCAAGGGCGTGGTGTTGAAGTACGCACGGCCACCCGAGCGGATGTGGAAGGCACCGCAGGCGAGCGCGGCCAGGCCCTCCTCGACGAGCTGCGGCTTGATGTCGATGGCGCGGGCGATCTCGGCGCCATAGGCCATCGCACGGTCCGGTACGCCGGAGATGTCGGGCTCGTCGTACTGCCCGATGTCGGCGGTGTAGGTGCACGGCACCGCACCCTTGTCGCGCATCCAGGCGACCGCCACGGAGGTGTCGAGACCTCCGGAGAAGGCGATGCCGACGCGCTCACCCTTGGGAAGGGAGGTCAGGACCTTGCTCACGAGATGTTGCTCCTTGCTTCGAAAACTTACGGAATGTCTGTGGTGAGGGTCTGACAGAGAATTATGTGCACACCCTGCGCCGCCATGGCACGCGCTCGGCGGCGTTGCCCCGCCTCGACGTACCCCGGTATGCCTTCGACGGGGCGCCTTGCCGAGCACGCACGCTGACGACGCAGAATGCACACCTAATTCTCCGTCAGACCCCTGCCGGCGAGGCTGAGGAAGCGGTTGACGAGCGCCGCCCCGCCCTTGGGCTCGCGGCCGATGACGAGCACGGTGTCGTCGCCGGCGATGGTGCCGAGGATGTCGGGATACTCGGCCCGGTCGATCGCGGAGGCGAAGTACTGGGCACCCCCTGCAGGAGTACGCAGCACCACCAGGTTCCCAGTCCCGTCGGCGCTCACCAGCAGCTCGCGGGCGAGTCGGCCGAGCTTGCTGCGACCGCTGGCTGACTCCCCCGGAGCCACGGCGGTGCGGTCACCGCCCTCACCGGGAACCGCGTAGACCAGCGCACCGGACGGGGCCCGCACCTTGACCGCGTCGAGCTCGTCCAGGTCACGCGAGAGCGTCGCCTGGGTGACGTGAACCCCGTGGGCGAGCAGCGCCTCGGAGAGCTCGGTCTGGGACCGGATCTCCTTGCCCCAGATGATGTCGACGATCAGGGACTGGCGCGCACCCTTCGTCGCCGGCCGCTGGGTCTCGTTCGTGGTCATCGCCGCTCCCACAGGAAGGCCAGGATCGCCTTCTGGGCATGGCGCCGGTTCTCCGCCTCGTCCCACACCAGACTCCGCGGACCGTCGAGCACCTCGGCCTCGATCTCCTTGCCGCGGTAGGCGGGCAGGCAGTGCAGCACGACCGCGTCGGGGTCGGCGTGGCCGAGCAGCTCGGTGGTGAGCGCGTAGGGCGAGAACACCGCGGCCCGGGCGGCCGCCTCGCTCTCCTTGCCCATCGAGACCCAGGTGTCGGTGATGAGTACGTCGGCCCCGGCTGCCGCCGCGACCGGGTCGGAGGTCACCGTGACCGAGCCGCCGGTCTCCTCGGCGATCTCCTTGGCCCGGACCAGCACCTCCGCGTCAGGTGCGTAGCCGTCCGGCGCGCCGAACCGGACGTGCATCCCGGCGATCGCCCCGGCCAGCGCCCAGGAGTTGCCCATGTTGCAGGCCGCGTCGCCGAGGAAGGCCGCGGTCAGACCCGCCAGGGACCCCTTGTGTTCCTGCAGCGTCTGCAGGTCGGCGAGCAGCTGGCAGGGGTGGAACTCGTCGGTGAGCGCGTTGACGACCGGGACGCCGGAGTGGGCGGCCATCTCCTCGAGGTCGCTCTGCGCGAACGTACGCCACACGATCTCGCCCGCTTGCCGGCCGAGCACCCGGGCGACGTCGGCGACCGACTCCCGCTCACCGATCCCGGCCAGGCGGCCGTCGACGAGCATCGAGTGGCCGCCGAGCTCGGCGATCCCGGAGGAGAACGAGGCCTGGGTGCGCAGTGTCGGCTTGTCGTAGATCGTGGCCACGGTCACCGGGCCGGCGAGCGGCTTGGCGGCGTAGGGGTCCTGCTTCATCGCTGCCGCGAGCGCCAGCACCTCGGCCTGCTCGGCCGGGGTGAGGTCGTCGTCGCGGAGGAAGTGTCTGGTCACTTCGTGCCCCCAGCATTTTCCAGGGCCGTCTGGGCCGCGTCGAGGATGGCCGGCCAGGCAGCCAGGAGGCTCTCGGCGTCGTCCTCGGTGAGCACGAGCGGCGGCACGATCCGGATCCGCTCGGGCGTGGCGTTGTTGAGGATGAAGCCGGCCTCGAGAGCGGCCGCGGCGACGGCGCCCGAGTCCAGCCCGGCGAGGACCACTCCGATGAAGAGGCCCTCCCCGTCGACCCGGGTGACCCGCGGGTCGGCGGCGAGGCCGTCGCGCAGCTTCTGCCCGAGCACGGTGACGTGCTCGAGGAGCCCGTCGGCCTCGATGGTGTCGATCACCGCGAGTCCTGCGGCACAGGCGACCGGGTTGCCACCGAAGGTGGTGCCGTGGTTGCCGGGCTCGAAGAGCGTCGCGGCCCGGCCCAGACCGATGCAGGCGCCGATCGGGAAGCCGCCGCCGAGGCCCTTGGCCAGGGTGACGATGTCGGCGGTGATGCCGGAGGTCTCGTGGGCGAACCAGCGGCCGGTGCGACCCAGACCGGACTGGATCTCGTCGAGCCAGAGCAGGGCGCCGTGCTCATCGGCCACGGCCCGCGCCGCCGCCAGGTAGTCGGCGGGCGGCACGATGACGCCGGCCTCACCCTGGATCGGCTCCAGGATGATCGCCGCGGTCTCGTCGGTCACGGCCGCGGCCAACGCCTCGGCATCGCCGTAGGGGACGAAGGTGACCTCGCCCGGCAGCGGCTCGAACGGAGCCCGGTAGGCCTCCTTGGCGGTCAGCGCCAGGGCACCCATCGAGCGGCCGTGGAAGGCACCCTGAGCAGCCACGATGTGCTTCCGCCCGGTGCGCCGGGTCAGCTTGAAGCCCGCCTCGTTGGCCTCGGTGCCGGAGTTGGTGAAGAAGACCCGACCGCTCTCGCCTCCGGGGACCCTGGCGAGCAGCGCCTCGGCCAGCTCGACCTGCGGGTGTGAGGTGAAGAAGTTGGAGACGTGGCCGAGGGACTCCATCTGGGACGTCACCGCGGAGACCAGGGCCGGGTGGGCGTGGCCGAGCGCGTTGACCGCGATGCCGGCCAGCAGGTCGACGTACTCCTTGCCTTCCTCGTCCCACACGTGGGCACCCTCGCCTCGGGTGAGGACCAGCTTGGGAGCACCGAAGGTGTTCATCATGGAGGCGGCGTAGCGCTCGCCGTACGTGGTCACTGGTTCAGCTCCCTTGCCTTGCGGGTCTTGGTGGTGACGCCGGGGAGCACCTGGGTGCCGACCCCCTCGGCGGTGAACAGCTCGAGCAGCACGGCGTGCTGCTCGCGGCCGTCGACGACGGTGGCGCGCTTGACGCCGCCCTTGACCGCCTCCAGGCAGGCGCTCATCTTCGGGATCATCCCGCTGGCCAGCTCGGGCAGGATGCCCTCCAGCGCCTCGGGACTGATCTCCCCGATGACCTCCTCGGGGTCGGGCCAGTCGAGGTAGAGACCCTCGACGTCGGTCAGGACCAGCAGCTTCTCGGCCTCGAGTGCGACCGCCAGGGCCGAGGCGGCGCGGTCGGCGTTGACGTTGTAGACGACGCCGTCGACGTCGGGCGCGACGCTGGAGACGACCGGGATCCGGCCGGCCTCGATGATGTCGAGGACCGACTCGGGACGTACGTCGACGACCTCGCCGACCTGGCCGAGGTCGACCTCCTCACCGTCGACGACGGTGCTGGCCGGCTCGGCGGTGAAGAGTCCGGCGTCCTCACCGGAGAGCCCGACCGCCAGCGGACCGTGCTCGTTGATCAGCCCGACGAGCTCACGCTGGACCTGGCCGACCAGGACCATCCGCACGACGTCCATGGCCTCCGGGGTGGTCACCCGCAGCCCGCCGCGGAACTCCGACTCGATGCCGAGCCGGTCGAGCATGCTCGAGATCTGCGGGCCGCCGCCGTGCACGACGACCGGCTTGAAGCCGGCGAACCGCATGAAGGCGATGTCTTCGGCGAAGGCACGCTTGAGCTTGTCGTCGGTCATGGCGTTGCCGCCGTACTTCACCACGACGATCTTGCCGTGATACTCCTTCAGCCACGGCAGGGCGCCGGCGAGCGTACGCGCCTTGGCGGGGTCGGGCCGTCCGGGCTCGTGGGCAACGGTCTCGAGGTCGATCACGGCGCGACTCCCACAGTAGTGAGACCGGTGGTCTCCTCGAGACCGAGCGCGAGGTTCATGCACTGGATCGCTCCCCCGGCGGTGCCCTTGGCGAGGTTGTCCTCGGCCCCGACGACGACCAGCCGCCCGGCGGCCTCGTCGACGGTCACCTGCAGGTGGACAGCGTTGGAGCCGAGCACGGCCTGGGTCTGGGGCCACTGGCCCTCAGGCAGCAGGTGGACGAAGGGCTCGTCGCCGTACGCCTTCTCGTAGACGGCACGCGCATCGGCCGCCGTCACGCCCTCACCGAGCTTGGCCGAGCAGGTGGCCAGGATGCCGCGCGGCATCGGCACCAGCACCGGGGTGAACGAGACCGACACCTCGCCGTCGACCAGCGCGGAGAGGTTCTGGACGATCTCGGGGGTGTGCCGGTGGACGCCGCCGACGCCATAGGCGCTGACGTTGCCCATGACCTCGGCACCGATCAGGTGCGGCTTGGACGACTTCCCGGCGCCGCTGGTCCCGGTGGCGGCGACCACGACGACCTCGGGGTCGACGATCCCGGCCTCGACGGCCGGGGCCAGAGCCAGGGTGGAGACGGTCGGGAAGCAGCCCGGCACCGCGATCCGGTTGGCCTCGGAGAGCGCGGCCCGCTGTCCGGGGAGCTCCGGGAGCCCGTAGGGCCAGGTGCCGGCGTGGTCGGTGCCGTAGAACTTCGTCCACGTCTCGGCGTCGGCGAGCCGGTAGTCGGCGCCGCAGTCGATCACGACCACGTCGTCGGGAAGGCCGGCCGCGATCGGACCGGACTCGCCGTGCGGCAGCGCCAGGAAGACGACGTCGTGACCGGCGAGGGTCTCGGTGTTGGTGGGCTCGAGAACTCGGTCGGCGAGCGGGATCAGGTGGGGCTGGAGGCTGCCCAGGGTCTTGCCCGCGCTGGAGGCGGCGGTCAGGGCGCCGATCTCCACCTCGGGGTGGGCCAGCAGCAGCCTGAGCAGCTCACCTCCGGCATATCCACTGGCACCGGCGACGGCGACGCGCTTCTTCGTCATGTGTATGAACATACGTCAGACTGCATGTATGTCGCAAAACCCGTTCGGAGATTGAGACGTGGGCGCTTAATGTTCGCTCCATGACAACCCGCCTCACCCCCACCGCCTACCTCGACCACATCCGGTCGGAGTCGGCGCGCTTCCGTGCCGTGCTCGCAGACACGGACCCCACCACCCCGGTCCCGACCGCACCGGAGTGGACCGCCGCCGACCTGCTGTGGCACGTCGCCGCCGAGGTCCAGCACTTCTGGACGTACGTCCTGGAGACTCGGCCCGCCGCACCCACCAGCGAGACCTACTCCGAGCCGGAGCGCCCGGAGGACGCGACCTACCAGGACCTGCTCGCCCACTTCGACGAGCTCAACGCCAGGTTCATCAAGACCATGGAGCAGACCGGGCCCGAGGAGCCCACCTGGTCCTGGGCGGCGGACCAGACCGCCGCCTTCACCTACCGCAGGCAGGCCCACGAGATCCTCATCCACCGTCTCGACGCCGAGCTCACCGCCGGCGCCCTGACACCGCTCGACCCGGCCCTGGCCGCCGACGGGATCGACGAGATCCTCGACGTCTTCTATGGCGGCAAGCCCGACTGGGCGAGGTTCACCGGCGGTGGTCAGTACGTACGCGTGGACGCGGTCGACACCGACACCCAGACCTGGGTCGAGCTCGGCCTCGTCTCCGGCACCAGTCCCGACGGCGACAGCCTCGAGGACGAGCCCGACCTCAGCGTCGTCGCTGCCGAGGCGATCCCGTCCGGCACCGAGCCGGCCGTCGTCCTCGCGGGCGCGGCCGCGGACCTGGACGCCTGGCTCTGGCGCCGTCGTGACGACGAAGGCATCACGGTCGCCGGCGACAAGGCCGTCTATGACCGCTTCCGCGCGTTGACGAACCAGCCGATCACGGACGACTAACCTCTGCCGCATGATCAAGCACCTGGCGGTCTTTCTCGGCTCCCGCGACGGCAACGATCCCGCGCTCTCGGAGCGTGCCTACGAGGTCGGCGAGGGCCTCGCGGAGCGCGGGATCGAGCTGGTCTACGGAGCGGGCGGCGGGGGCCTGATGGGCCAGATCTCCCAGGGCGCGATCGACGGAAACGGCAAGGTCTTCGGCGTGATCCCACGGTTCATGGTCGAACGCGAGTGGGGTCGCGTCGAAGGCGCGCCGGGGATGCAGACGGTCGTGGTCGACACCATGCACGAGCGCAAGGCGCTCATGGCCGAGCGCGCCGACGCCTTCCTCGCGCTCCCCGGCGGGATCGGCACCCTCGAGGAGCTCTTCGAGGTCTGGACCTGGCAGACGCTTTCGCTGCACGGCAAGCCGGTCGGCCTGCTCAACGTCAACGGCTTCTGGGACCCGCTCGTGGAGATGATGGAGCGCATCGCCGCGGCGGGCTTCCTGCACGGCTCCCCCGCCGAGTCGCTGGTCGTGGGCGAGGACCTCGACGACGTCCTCGCCCGACTCGACGCCGCCCGCTGAAACCAGATCTGAGAGCTCGTGAAACCACGGTGAAGGCGCCCTGAAACCGGTGCCCCACACCCTGGGAGCATGACAACAACCACCGAACTGGCCGTATCGGCCTCGGGTCTGGTCAAGACCTTCGGAGACTTCACCGCGGTCGACGGGATCGACCTCGAGATCCGCCGCGGAGAGGTCTTCGGCGTGCTCGGCCCCAACGGCGCCGGCAAGACCACGACCCTGAAGATGCTCGCGACGCTGCTCCCGATCGATGCCGGGAAGGCGGAGATCTTCGGGGTGGACGTCAAGGCTCACCCCCACCAGGTGCGTCAGCTCGTCGGCGTGACGGGGCAGTACGCCTCCGTCGACGAGAACCTCACCGCCACCGAGAACCTGGTCCTCTTCGGCCGCCTGCTGGGCATGTCCGGCAGGTCCGCCCGGGCCGCCTCGGAGGAGCTGCTGGAGTCCTTCGGGCTCCAGGAGGCCGCCAAGCGGCAGATCTCGAAGTTCTCCGGCGGCATGCGCCGCCGCCTCGACCTCGCCGCCTCGCTCCTGTCCCGCCCGCCGCTCATCTTCCTCGACGAGCCCACCACCGGGCTGGACCCACGCACCCGGGGCCAGATGTGGGACACCATCCGTACGCTGGTGGCCGGCGGCTCCACCGTCCTGCTCACCACGCAGTACCTCGACGAGGCCGACCAGCTCGCCGACCGGATCGCGGTCATCGACCGCGGCGTCAAGGTCGCCGAAGGCACCTCGGAGCAGCTCAAGACCTCCGTCGGCAGCTCCACGCTGCACCTGCGCCTGAGCGACAAGACCCAGGTCGCCACCGCCGCCGCCGTGGTCGAGAAGGTCACCGGCGATCATCCCGTGCTCACTCCCGAGGCGGGCGGCGTCAACGTACCGCTGGCAGATGCCGACCGCGCCGCCGATGTGCTCATCGGCCTTCGCCACGCGGGCATCTCGATCACCACCGCCAACGTGCAGCAGCCGACCCTGGACGAGGTCTTCCTCGCCCTGACCGGTCACGGCACCGACAGCTCCCGAGACCCAGCGCACACCGACATCCACACCGAGGAGGTGGCCTGAGATGGCTGCACTGATCTCCACGTACGCCGTCGCCGACCGCCCGCTCAAGGCCCGCCCGGGCCTGGGCGAGACGATCGGCCAGACGCTGACCATGGCCCGCCGGGCGTACATCAAGATGATGCGCAACCCCGAGCAGTTCTTCGACGTGACGATCCAGCCGCTGCTGTTCACCGCGATGTTCGCCTACATCTTCGGTGGTGCGATCTCCGGTGACGTGAAGTCGTACCTGCCGACCATCATCACCGGCATCCTGGCCCAGACCGCGCTGACCGCCTCGATGGCGCGGGGCACCCAGCTGCGAGAGGACATGGACAAGGGTGTCTTCGACCGCTTCAAGGCGCTCCCGATCGCCCGGATCGCGCCGCTGGCCGGTCCGGCGGTCGCCGACCTGCTCCGCTACGGGATCGCGGCGACGCTGACCATCGTGGTCGGCCTGCTGATGGGTTACCGGCCCGGTGGCGGCGTGCCCGGGGTGGTCGCCGGCTGGGCGCTGACCATCTTCGCCGGCTGGTCGCTGAGCTGGATCTTCACCTGGCTCGGCACGGTCCTGAAGACCGCGGGCGGGGTGCAGGGCCTGGGCATGATGATCATGTTCCCGCTGACCTTCCTCTCCCCCGCGTTCGTGCCGAAGGAGACGATGCCCGACTGGCTGCAGCACTTCGTCGACGTCAACCCGGTCACGCTGGTCATCAACGCCACCCGCGACCTGATGAATGCCGGCGACGTCACCCTGAGCGTCGTGTGGGCGCTCGTCGGCTGCGCCGCGGTAGTCGCGATCTTCGCGCCGCTCTCGGTGTGGAGCTACAGCAAGAAGCTCTGAGTCAGCGCAAGCGCGCGATGACGCCGCGGGCCTCGTCCAGCAGGGCGAGCCCGCGGCGCTCGCCGTACTCCTCGCAGACCCTTTCCAGTACGCCCGGCGCGAGCCGGGTCGCGTCGGCGACCGCACGCTCCCAGCGCATGTCCAGGAACGAGCGGGAGTAGCCGAACCGGTCGGCCAGCACGACCAGCCGCACCGACTCCTCGCGCGGCAGCGCGTCCCGCAGCAGGCCCCACAGCCCGAGCGCGAGCAGCACCATCCCGGTGACCGGATAGTCCTGAGCCCGGCGTTCCTCGGAGACCAGGCGCGGCGCCTTGCCCATCAGGGCCTCGAAGAGGTCAGAGCCCTCCGCGCCCTCACCGTGCCGGGCGCAGGCGACCACGGTGACCGCCTCGGCCGCCACGCGCCACGGCACCAGATCGGGGTCGTCGGTGAACCCCGGGAACGGCATCTCGCCCATCGTCTCCACCACCTCGCGGAACAGCGCGAGCCCCTCGCCGACACGTCCTTGGGCGAGGAGGAGCTGCGCCCGGGCGCCGTGGACGGCGCCCCGGGAGCCGAAGCCACCGTGCGGCTGCTCGTCGGCGAGCTGGGCGAGGATCTCGGCGGCCTCGTCGAGGCGGCCCTGCTCGACGGCGTACGTCACCAAGATGGCGTTGGTCTGGACGAGGTCGTCGTCGGCACCGAGGCGGCGCAGGACCGGGACGGCCTCGCGGGCGTGCTCCGCGGCCTCGCCGAGGCGGCCGAGCTGTGCGTAGAGGCCGCTGAGCTGCGCGTGCAGCATCGCCTGCGGCCAGAGGCCGCCGTCGGTGCCGGTCAGGCGCAGCGCCTCCCTCCCCGCGGCGACGGCACCCTCGGGGTCGCCGAGGTTCTCCCGCTCGTGGCTGAGGAAGGTGTAGGCCCGAGCGCGTACCTCCCGATCGGGGTCGGCGACCAGGTCGGTCAGCTCGTCCTCCAGCCGCCGCCCGGCTCCGGTGCCGGCTCCGTCGCCAGCGACGCTGCCGGCCATCGCCTGCATGACCTTCAGCATCACCCTGAGCTGTGGATCCGCGGCCTCGGCGCCGACACGATCGAGGATCGCCATCAGCCGATCGAGACCGGAGCCGCCGGTCACGGCGGCGCCGAAGAGCAGCAGGGCCAGGACGAGGCGGGTCTTCTCCAGCAGTTCGAGCGGCGGCTCCCACTCGGCGAGCAGATCGGCTACCGGTCCGGCCAGCATGATCACCCGCTGGTGCTCGCCCGCGATGGTCCAGAAGACACCCATCGCGCAGAAGAGACGGATCACCGACTCGGCCTCATCGTCGGCCAGGACCTGGCGCAGGATGTCGGCGAGGTTGCTCTCCTCGGCGCGCAGCTCGTCCATGGCGTCGAACTGCTGCGGGGAGTAGATCCGGCCGGCGCTCGCGTCGGCGTAGTCCCGCGCCCACGCGCGCTGCGCCGCCCGGGCCGCGGCGTCCTCGCCGGCATCGATCAGCTGCATCCGGCCGAACTCGCGGACGGTCTCGAGCATCCGGTAGCGGAAGCCCGGCGCTGCGTCGACGACGGTCAGCAGCGACTGGTCGACGAGCTCCTCGATCGCGGCGAACGTGTCGGCGCCGAGCATCGCCTCGGCCGCCGCGAGGGTGAACCCGTCGTGGAAGACCGAGAGCCAGCGCATCGCCTTCCGGTCGCGCTCGGAGAGGAGGTTCCAGGACCAGTCGATGACCGCGACCAGGGTTTGGTGGCGGTCAGGGGCGCTGCGGTCGCCACCGCGCAGCAGCTCGAACCGGTTCTCCAGCCGCCGTGCGATGTCGTCGACCGACATCGCGCGCACCTTCACGGCGGCCAGCTCGATCGCCAGCGGCAGGCCGTCGAGCCGGGTGACGATCTCGTCGACCCGGCCCTCGTCGAGGTGGACCCCGGGCCGCGCGGCGACCGCACGGCGCCGGAACAGCTCGCTGCCGTCGTACGCCCCCAGGCGGCCGAGCGGGTAGACCCGCTCCGCGCCGATGGCGAGCGGGCTCCGGGAGGTGATCAGCACGGTCAGATCGCGCACCGTCGCGACCAGGAAGGCGACCAGGTCGGCGACGGCGGCCACGATGTGCTCGCAGTTGTCGAGCACGAGCAGGGTCGGCACGCCGTCGAGCTGCTGCGCGATCCGCGACCGCACGTCGGCCCGCTGATCGGGAGTGAGCCGGTCGCGGTGGGCGACCGAGTCGCGTACGCCGAGAGCCGAGCCGACCTCGCTGACCAGGTCCTCGGGAGCGGTCACGCCGACCAGCTCGACGAAGTGGACCACCGGCTGCTCGGCGCCGTGGGCCATGACCTGGGCCAGGCTGGTCTTCCCGAGTCCGCCGGGCCCGAGGATCGTGACGACCCGCGAGCTCTTCAGCAGGGCGGAGACCTCGGCGGCGTCCTGCTCGCGGCCGATCAGCACGTCGGCGTCGTGACGCAGCCCCGAGCGCACCGGGCGGTCGCGCGCGAGCAGCTCGGCATGGACGGCCCGCAGCCGCGGGCTCGGGTCGACCCCGAGTCTGTCGGCCAGCCCGGTCCGGTACGCCTCGAAGCGCTCCAGCGCCGCAGGCACACCGTGCACCGCGGCGACCGCCCTCAGCACCGCCTCGGTGACCTCCTCGTCGGGATCGATCCGGACGAGCCGTTCGAGGAACGGGAGCGCCTCGGCGTACCTCTTCTCCGCGGCCAGCCTCAGTGCCTCCGGACGCAGCGACCAGGCGTCGACATCGCCGGCCTGGAGGGTGAGGCGGTAGCCCCGCGGCGTACGTTCGATGGTGCCGGACTCGGTCGCCGTCCGGGCCCGGGAGACCACCACCTGGAGCGCCTTCGAGGGGTTGGCCGGGACGTCGTCACGCCCCCAGACCCCCTCGACCAGAGCACCCTCCGAGGCACCTCGCGGACCGGCCTCGACCAGGGCGCGCAGCAGCGCCCGGGTCCGCTCGCCGGCCACCGGCGCACCCGCCCAGGTGACCTCGTCCAGCACACTCAGCGTCGTCACAGCCGCCATTCTGTCATAGCGATATATCGCGTACGTACGGGATAGATCCCAGCCTCTCGTCGACGCGCCACCCCATGTAACACGTCGTTCGTAGGTCTGTTCGCCCCATTAGATAGGGCGAGTAGTCCTACGAACAACGTGTTACCCCGCGTCCCGCTGACCGAGCCGACCAGGCGGTCGCCAGAATGGGTCCGTGACCGTCGAACTGCGCTCTGACAACGCCGCCTCCGTCTCCCCCGCGATCCTGGAGGCGATGGCCGCCGTCAACTCCGGCTCCGCGCTCGCCTATGGAGGTGACGAGGTCACCGCCGCGCTCGAGGCTCGTGTCCGCGAGGTCTTCGAGCACCCGACGGCGCGCGTCTTCCCGGTGCTGAGCGGTACCGCCGCCAACGCGCTCTCGCTCTCCGCGCTGACCCCGCCCTGGGGCTCGGTGGTCTGCCACGAGACCGCGCACATCCTGAGCAGCGAGGGCGGCGCCACGTCCTACCTCAGCGGCGGCGCGGTGATGACGGGCCTCGCCGGCGAGGGCTACAAGATGGCGCCGGAGGCCCTGCAGGCCCACCTGGACGGCGTACGTTGGGGCGACCCGCACCACTCCCAGCCGACCGTCCTCTCGCTGACCTCACCGTCCGACCACGGCACGGTCTACTCCGTCGCCGAGATCTCCGAGCTCACCGGGATCGCCAAGACCCGCGACCTGCGGGTGCACCTGGACGGCGCCCGGTTCGCGAACGCCGTCGTGGCCACCGGCGCCGCGCCGGCGGACCTCACCTGGCGGGCGGGCGTCGACGTACTCTCCCTGGGAGCCACCAAGAACGGCGCCCTCTCGGCCGAGGCGATCGTCTGCTTCAGCGACGCTCCCGCCGACGAGCTCGTCTACCGCACCAAGCGCAGCGGCCACGTCACCTCGAAGATGCGCTACCAGTCGGCCCAGCTGCTGGCCTACCTCACCGACGACCTCTGGCTCGACAACGCCCGCAACGCCAACGAGCGGATGGCCGAGCTCGCTGCCGGCCTGCGGAAGGCAGGCGTACGCATCACCAACTCCGTCGACGCCAACCTCGCCTGGGTGGATCTCCCCGAGGAGACGGCCGACCGCCTGGAGGCGGCCGGGGTGCTCTTCTACCGGCTCGGCGGCCAGGTCCGGTTCGTGACGTCGTGGCAGACCACGAGCGAGGACGTCCGCACCGTCCTGAGCCACCTCGAGGTGGGCAGCGCGGGCTGAGACATGGCCTACGGGCCACATCTGGGAATCCAGGGGGTGAACTCGGTAACCTCACCCGCCTATGTCTCACGACCTCCAGGTCCCCCACCTCACCCCCAGCACGACCGTTTCGAACGAGCCTGCCTCCGCGCCGGCGAAACGGCTACGTGGCGACGTTCAGGGGCTACGCGCCGTCGCCATCCTCACTGTCCTAGCCGCCCACGCGGGAGTCTCCTGGTTCGCCGGCGGGTTCGTCGGCGTCGACGTCTTCTTCGTCATCTCGGGCTTCCTGATCACCCAGCAGCTCGTCGGAGAGCTCGGCCGCACGGGCCGGATATCGCTGAGACGCTTCTACGCGCGCCGGGCCCGGCGCATCCTCCCGGCCGCCACCCTCACCCTCGCGGCGACCGTGGTCGCCGCGGTGGTGCTCCTGGGTCCGGCGCAGGTCGCCCCGCTCGCCGTCGATGCGGTCTGGGCCTCGGCGTTCGCCGCCAACATCCGGATGGCCATCGCCGGGACGGACTACTTCCAGGCCGAGCTGCCGCCCTCTCCGGTCCAGCACTTCTGGTCGCTGGCGGTCGAGGAGCAGTTCTACCTGGTCTGGCCGCTCGTCGCGCTGATCTGCATCGTCCTGGCGAGCAGGATCGGCGCCTCCCGAAGCGGCGGCGAGCGTGACGTCCAGCAGGGTTCGGCACGGGCTCGCCGGTTCCTCCTCGCCGCGATCGCGCTGATCACCCTCGCCAGCTTCGCCTGGTCGCTCGTGCACACGCCCGGGGAGGCCACCGCGGCGTACTTCTCCTCGCTCACCCGCGCCTGGGAGCTCGGGATCGGCGCTGCGCTGGCGATCCTGGTCACCAGCGGCCGGGTGATGCAGCGTCTCGGCGGCGCGCCCCTGGCCCGTGAGGTCCTCGTCCTAGGCGGCCTGGCCGCCATCGTCCTCGCCTGCCTGGCCTACGACGAGTCAACCCCGTTCCCCGGCTATCACGCCGCGCTCCCGGTGCTCGGCTCCGCGGCCGTCATCCTCGCCGGCGCCCTTCCCGCGGGCGAGACGACGATCGGTGCCCGGCTGCTGTCGGTGGCGCCGATGCGGGCGATCGGCGACTGGTCCTTCTCGCTCTACCTGTGGCACTGGCCGCTCCTGGTGCTGCCCGAGATCGTCCTCCAGCGTGAGCTCACCTGGCCCGAGCGCGGCCTGGCGGTCGCGGGCGCGTTCGTGCTGGCGTACGCCTCCTTCCGGCTCGTCGAGGCGCCGTTCCGTGAGGGCGCGCTGTGGCGGCCGACCCGGCGCGCGCTGACCTTCTACCCGGTCAGCATCGCGCTCGTGGCGGCCATCGCGTTCGGTGGCACCGTCTACGCCGACTACGAGGCCACCCGCGGCGGCTTCCAGCCGGCGATCACCTTGGCCGACGCACCCGCGGCCGATCCGTCGCTGGACGAGCAGGAGGCCCTGGTGCGCGCCTCGGTGCTCGCGGCGCGCGAGGACACTCCGGTCCCGACCGAGCTGCGTCCGGCGCTCACCGAGCTCGACTCCCTCAAGCCGAGCCGGACCAGGTGCGACTACACCGACGACTCCGAGCGCGACCTGTGCGTCGACGGCGACCCCGACGGGGAGAAGACGATGGTGGTCTTCGGGAACTCCCACGCCCTGCACTGGGTCCCGACGCTGAACGACATCGCGAAGAAGCACGGCTTCCGGACCTACTTCCTGGTCAAGAACCGCTGCGTCTCGGCCTCGATCACCACCGACCGCGGCGGCGAGAAGGACCCCTACACCGAGTGCGACGACTTCAACCGCTGGGCCTTCAAGCAGTACCGCCTCCTCGACCCCGACCTGACCGTCGTCTCCACCGCTCCGCCGATCCAGGGCGTCTTCGACGAGGACGGCGACTGGGTCGGTGAGAGCCGCAAGATCGACGAGCTCATGCATCCGGCCTACGCCGACTTCCTGCGCCGCGTGGACAAGCACACGAAGCGTACGGTGCTGATCCGCGACATCCAGGGCTTCGACGCCAACGCCGGCACCTGCCTCTCCCGGCCGGGCGCCACCCTGGGTGACTGCCTGATGGGCGCGGTCGAGTCGCGGGAGCGGTCGATCGATGTGCAGGTGCGGGCGGCCGAGGAGGTCGGCGTCGACGTCGCCGACATGAGCTCCTACTTCTGCTGGGACGGGTCCTGCCCCGCCGTCGTCGGCGACACCATCACCCACTACGACGGCACCCACATGTCGCGCCAGTACGCACCCCAGCTCGCCGAGCCCCTCGCCCGCGAGCTGGGCATCCGCGGGCGAGGATAACGGCCGTACACAGCCGGGGAGGGCCGCTCGCATCGCGAGCGACCCTCCCCGTTCTGGTCAGATCCTGGTCAGATCCTCAGCGCTGGACGGCTCCGGTGAGCTCGGCGGCTCTCGCGACCGCCGCGTCGCGTGCGGCCGCGGTCTCCTCGGCCTTCAGGGTGCGGTCGGGAGCGCGGAAGCGCAGCGCGAAGGCGAGCGACTTCTTGCCCTCGCCGACCTGGTCGCCCTCGTAGACGTCGAAGAGCCGCACTGTCTCCAGCAGCTCGCCGGCACCCTCACGCAGCGCCGCCTCGACGGCGGCAACGGTGACGTCGACCGACACGGTGAGCGCGACGTCCTCCTTCGCGATCGGCATGGTCGAGAAGACCGGGCCTACGGCGGTGGCGGGCACCTTCGAGATCAGGAAGTCGAGGTCGATCTCGACCGCTGCCGAGCGGGCCGGCAGCCCGAACCCCTTGCACACGTTGGGGTGCAGCTCGCCGGCGTGGCCGAACTCGACACCGTCGATGGAGACGACAGCGCAGCGACCCGGGTGCCACGGCGCCCTGGAGGCCGAGGCGACCTCGACCGGGACTCCGAGCTCGGTGCCCAGGCGGCGTACGACGTCGATGGCGTCGGCCCACGATGCCGTCTCGGCGGCGCCCCACCAGCCGCCCCGCGTACGCTCCCCGGCGAGCACGACGGCGAGATGCAGCGGCTGGCGCGGGATGGCGGCGAGCAGCTTCTCGAGCTCCTCCTCGGTCGGGCGCCGGTCGACGCCGTAGATCGGCGCGGCCTGGTCGACCGGGAAGGCGACGGTCGCGGTCTCGAAGAGGGAGACCCCGTCCTGACCTCGGGAGACGTTGCGGGCAGCCACCTTCAGCAACCCGGGAAGCAGGGTCGTGGTGTAGCCCGGCTCCTCGCTGCTGAGCGGGTTGGCCAGCTTGACGGTGTGCCGCAGCACGTCGTCGGCGGGCAGCCCGAGGCGATCGAAGTCGGCCTCGCCCACGAACGGGAAGTCGACGACCTCGACCAGCCCGGCGCCGGCCAGGGCACGCCCGATCCGGCGGCGCAGCTGCTGCGCGCGGGTCAGACCACCACCGGTCGCCCGGCGCGGCAGCACCGAGGGTACCTTGTCGTAGCCGACGATGCGGGCGACCTCCTCGACGAGGTCGTAGGGGTCGGTGAGGTCGACCCGGTAGCTCGGGATGGTCGCGCGCAGCGAGTCACCTGACACGGCGACCCGTGCCCCGATCAGCTCGAGCGACTTCACCACCGTCGCCTCGTCGATGTCGAGCCCGATGATCCGGGCCGGCAGGTCGACCGGGATCGTGATCGTCCGGAACGGCTCGCGCGTCTCGAGGGAGGCACCCGGCCCGACCTCGGAGACACCGACGGCCTGGCCGCCACCGTGCTCGACGAGCAGCTCGACGACCCGCTGGGCCGCGGCGGGCGGCAGCAGCGGGTCGACGCCGCGTTCGAAGCGCTTGGACGCCTCCGAGGGGAGCTTGTGCCGCTTCTGGGAGCGGAAGACGGTGGTCGGGTCGAAGTGCGCGGCCTCGACGACGATGTCCGTGGTCGACTCCGAGATCTCGGTGGACGCGCCGCCCATGACACCGGCGATGCCGATCGGACCGGAGTCGTCGGTGATCAGCAGGTCCTCCTCGGAGAGCACCCGGACCACGTCGTCGAGCGTGGTGATCTTCTCACCCTCGCTCGCCCGCCGCACCACGATGTCGCCGGACAGCTTGGCCCGGTCGTAGCAGTGCGTCGGCTGGCCGAGCTCCATCATCACGTAGTTGGAGACGTCGACGGCCAGCGAGATCGAGCGTACGCCGGTGGCCTCGAGGCGCTTCTTGATGAACTCCGGCGTCGGCGCGGCCGGGTCGAACCCGGTGATCACGCGGGTGACGAAGTAGTCGCAGCCGTCGTCCTCGAGCCGGACCGGGTAGCCCGACCCGTCAGCGACGGGGTAGTCGACCTGCGCCGGGTCGTGGAAGGCTACGTCGAAGCCCAAAGCGGCATCCCGCGCGATGCCGCGCATCGACAGGGCGTAGGCACGGTCCGGGTTGATCTCGAACTCGATGATCTCCTCGCCGAGCCCGAGCACCTCACGCGCGTCGGTCCCGGGCGCGGGAGCGTCGGCGGGCAGCACGATGATGCCGTCGGCCTCCTCCCCCAGCCCGAGCTCGCGCGCGGAACAGATCATTCCGGCCGACATGTGGCCGTACGTCTTGCGCGCCGAGATCTCGAAGTTCCCCGGAAGCACGCCACCGGGCAGGATCACCACGACCTTGTCGCCCGGCTTGAAGTTGTGCGCGCCGCAGACGATTCCCTGCGGCTCTCCGGTGCCGTTGGCGTCACCGACGTCGACGGTGCACCAGTTGATCGTCTTGCCGTTCTTCTGCGGCTCGGGCTCCTGGGTGAGCACCTGGCCCACCACGAGCGGGCCCTCGATGCCGGCACCGGAGGTCTCGATCGCCTCCAGCTTGAGGCCGAGCATGGTCAGCCGGTCGGTGATCTCCTCGATGCCGAGCTCGGCGGGCAGGTCGACGTACTCCTTGATCCAGGAGAGGGGGGCCTTCACAGTTCACTCCCGAATGCAGTAGTAAGCCGGACGTCACCCTCGAAGAGGGTGCGCAGGTCGGACAGGCCGGTGCGGAACATCAGGGTGCGGTCGATGCCCATGCCGAACGCGAAGCCGGTGTACTTCTCCGGGTCGACACCGCACGCGACCAGGACGCGCGGGTTCACGATCCCGCAGCCGCCCCACTCGATCCAGCCCTCGCCCTTGCAGGTGCGGCAGGTGACGAGCTGACCGTCTCCGGCGTCGACGACCTGCGCGCCACGGCAGACGAAGCAGGTCAGGTCGACCTCCGCCGAGGGCTCGGTGAAGGGGAAGTACGACGGCCGGAACCGGGTCACGATGCCCTCGCCGAACATCTGCGTGGCGAAGTGGTCCAGGGTGCCCTTCAGGTTGGCCATCGAGATGCCCTCGTCGATGGCGAGGCCCTCGACCTGGTGGAACATCGGCGAGTGGGTCGCGTCGTACTCGTCGGTGCGGAAGACGCGTCCCGGGCAGACCACGTAGATCGGCGCCTCGCGGGTCAGCATGGTGCGCGCCTGGACCGGGCTGGTGTGGGTCCGGAGAACGACGTGGTTCTCGGCCGGCTCGGTCCAGAAGGTGTCCTGCATGGTGCGTGCCGGGTGGTCCGGGCCCAGGTTGAGGGCGTCGAAGTTGAGCCACTCCGCCTCGATGAGCGGGCCCTCGGCGACCTCCCAGCCCATCGCCACGAAGATGTCGGCGATGTACTCGGCGCCGGTGGTGAGCGGGTGCCGCCCACCAGCGGGGAGCCGGTCGGTCGGGAGCGTCACGTCGACGGTCTCCTCGACCAGCATCCGCGCCTCGTGCTCGGCCTCGAGCACCTTCTGTCGCGCCTCGAGCGCCTGGTTGACCGCGCCGCGCGCCTTGCCGACGCGCTGGCCGGCGTCCTTGCGCGCCGCCGGCGGCAGCGCGCCGATCTCACGGTTGGCCAAGGCCAGCGGCGAACGGTCGCCGGCGTGGTCGAGCCGTGCCTGCTTGAGCTCCTCGAGACTGGTCGCGGCGTCGATGGCCTTGAGCGCGGCGGCGCGCGCGGCCTCGACCTCCTCAGCCTTCAAGGGGGTGACCTCTACCGGGTCATAGTCGGTGTTGGGACCGGACATCACTGGCTTTCGTCGCATCGAGTGTGTGAGCGACAGTCTAGGAATCTCCCAGCCCCTCGCGCGAACCGGTAACCGGTCCCCCTCTACAACCCGGAGGATAGTTAGGCTAGCCTCACCTCATGCCCCCCGCCCTTTCTGGTCATGACCTCGTGCTCGGCTATGCCCGCACCACCGTGGTCCATGGCGTCTCGATCGGTCTCGAGTCGGGTCGGGTGACCGCGCTCATCGGGCCGAACGGCTCGGGCAAGTCGACCGTGCTGCGGTCCCTGGCCCGGCTGCACCGGGTGACCTCCGGGTCGGTCCAGCTCGAGGGTGCCGACAGCGCACCGCTGAACGCCCGCGCGTTCGCACGCAAGGTCACGCTGCTCTCCCAATCCCGTCCGCACCCCTCCGGCCTCACCGTTCGCGACGTCGTCGGATTCGGGCGCCACCCCCACCGCCGGCGGTTCGCCGCCCTGACCGAGGAGGACCTGGAGGGCATCGACCGGGCCATGGAGCTCACCGGGACCGCCACGATGGCGGACCGGGCGGTCGACCAGCTCTCCGGTGGCGAGCTGCAGCGCGTCTGGCTGGCCAGCTGCCTGGCTCAGGACACCGGCGTACTGCTCCTCGACGAGCCCACCAACCATCTCGACCTGCGCTACCAGGTCGAGATCCTTGACCTGGTCCGCGATCTCGCGGACCACCACGGGACGGCCATCGGCGTCGTCCTGCACGACCTGAACCAGACCGCCGCTGTGGCGGACCAGGTCGTACTGCTGCACCACGGCGATGTGCACGCCGCCGGCGAACCCGCTGACGTGCTCACCGCCGAACACCTCTCCGAGGTGTACGGGCTCCCGATCGAGGTGACCTCCGATCTGGAGACCGGGCGCGTCCGGGTCGAGCCACGCGGCAGGCATCACGCCCGGCTCTGACGCCGGCGGACACGAAGAGGAAAGACGATGTTTCGACGTACGACCACTGCTGCCCTGACAGCGGCCGGCGCCCTGATGCTGGCCGCCTGCGGACAGACGACGACCGCTGCCGAGTCCGGTGAGCCCGAGAAGAAGGCCTCCGCCGGCTGCGAGGGCGTCGCGACCTCCAGCGGCCCGGTCAGCCTCACCGACTCCTTCGGCAACAAGGTCGAGCTCGACAAGCCTGCCGAGCGGGTCGCGGTCCTGGAGTGGCAGCAGACCGAGGACCTGCTCAGCCTGTGCGTGGACCCGGTGGCGGTCGCCGACGGCAAGGGCTTCCGCACCTGGGACACCGCCGAGGAGCTCCCCGAGAGCGCCACCGAGGTCGGCACCCGGGGCGAGCCGAACCTGGAGACGCTGTTCGGCACCAACCCCGACCTGATCGTCGTCGAGGCCTACACCGCCGAGGACGAGATCCTCGAGCAGCTCGCCAAGTACGACGTCCCCGTCCTCGCCACCGAGGGCGCCGACGCGAAGGACCCGGTCGCCAACATGGTGACCACCTTCGAGATGATCGCCGAGGCGACCGGCCGCGAGGAGCAGGCCGAGAAGATCGTCGGCGAGTTCGAGGACAAGCTCGCCGCCTCCAAGAAGGCGGTCGAGGAGGCCGACGCCGCGGGCACCGAGTTCGTCTACTTCGACGGCTGGATCGACGGCGCCAACGTGGCGATCCGCCCGTTCGGCCAGGGCTCGCTGATCGGTGAGCTCGGCGAGGAGCTCGGGCTGAAGAACGCCTGGACGGGCGAGGTCGACCCTGCGTACGGCCTCGGGCAGACCGACATCGAGGGCATGACCACCCTCGGCGACGCCACCTTCTTCCACACCGGCACCGTCGACCCCGCCGGCGACATCAACGCCGAGCTGGCCAAGAACAAGGTCTGGAAGTCGATCCCCGCCGTCAGCGAGGGCCGTACCCACGCATTCCCCGAGGGCATCTGGACCTTCGGTGGGCCCCGCTCGGCCGAGCAGGTTCTGGACGCGTACGTCGACCTGCTCAAGTGACCGATGCCCTCAAGGCCCCGCGAGCGGGTGCCGGAGGCGCCTCTGTCGTCCTCCTGTGCCTGCTCGCCGGGCTGCTGCTGACCGCCTCCTGGCACCTCACCCAGGGCACCTCGGGTGTAGGGCCCACCGACTTCCTCGACGCGCTCCTCGGGCGTGAGCAGTCCCACGGCGCGACCGCGTCGACGATGGAGATCATCACCGGGTCGCGGATCCCCCGCCTCGCGGCGGGCATCGCGGTCGGCTTCGCCCTCGGCGTCGCCGGGGCGCTCCTGCAGTCGCTCGCGCGCAACGCGATGGCTGCCCCCGACACCCTGGCGGTGACCGGCGGCGCGTACTTCGCGGTGACCCTGGTCGCCGCGTTCGGGCTGTCGGTCCCGCTGTGGGCCTCCGGCATCACGGCCTTCCTCGGCGGCCTCGTGGCCGCCGGGATCGTGCTCGCGCTCGCAGGTGGCGCGGGCACGTCGACGACACGGCTGATCCTGGCCGGCTCGGCGGTGGCGCTCGCGCTGCAGGCCGCTACCTCGACGCTGCTCATCCTCTACTCCGAGGAGACCACGAGCCTGTTCGCCTGGGGCAGCGGATCGCTGAGCCAGCTCGGGCTGCAGGCGTTCTGGCAGGTGGCACCGGTGGTCGTGGTGGCGACCGTCTGCGGCCTGCTGCTCGCCCGCCGGCTCGACCTGCTCTCGGCCGGCGACGACGCCGCCTCGGTCCTCGGCGTACCCGTCCGTTCGACGCGGGCGATCGGGACCGTGCTCGCGGTGCTGCTCACCTCGGCAGCGGTGACGCTGGCGGGGCCGATCGGCTTCGTCGGGCTCTGCGCCCCGGTCCTGGTACGCCTTCTCGGCCGGCTCGTCCCGGCGCTGAACCGGCACGCCGTCCTGATCCCGGCCGCCGGTCTGGTGGGTGCCCTCGTCGTGGTCGTGGCGGACGTCCTCGTCCGGGCGGTGCTCGGTGCGGACGAGGCCATGTCCGTGCCCACCGGAGTGACGACGACGATCGCCGGTGCGGTCGTGATGGTGCTCCTCGCCCGTGGCGGGCGTGACTCCGGGCCCACCCGCCGTCCACCCGGCGCCACCGTCACCATCCGCAGCAGGCTGCGGTTCCTGGTGGTGCTCGTCCTGCTGCTCTCGCTGACCGTCGGGGCCACCGTCGTCGGCCTGCTGGCCGGCCATCAGTGGCTCTACACCGGCGACATCGTCGCCTGGATCCAGGGCGAGGGCATCCCGCTGGTCCAGTTCGCTCTCGACGAGCGTGCGCCCCGGGTCGCCGCAGCCGTCCTCGCCGGTGGGGCCCTCGCGCTCGCCGGCACCTTCGTCCAGGCCACCTGCCGCAACCCGCTGGCCGAGCCCGGGATCCTGGGCATCACCGGCGGCGCCGGCGTGGGCGCGGTCATCGTGGTCACCGGCCTCTCCTCGGGCTGGAGCGGCGGCAGCTCGGCGGCAGCGTCGACGTCCACCATGCTCGTGGCCGCGACGGTCGGGGCGCTGGTCGCCTTCGGGCTGGTCTACAGCCTGGCCTGGCGGCACGGCATCGACACCGACCGGCTGGTGCTCATCGGCATCGGTGTCTGGTACGGGTCGGTCTCGCTCAGCACCTTCCTGCTGGTGCGCTCCAACCCGTGGGACACACCGCGGATCTACACCTGGCTCTCGGGCTCGACCTACGGTCGCAGCTGGGAGCAGGTCGTCCCGGTCGCGGTGGCGTTGGCCGTCGCGGTTCCGATCGCCTTCGTGGTGCGTCGCGAGCTCGACCTGCTCACGCTGGACGACGACACGCCACGGCTGGTCGGGGTCTCCTCGGAGCGCGTGCGCCTGCTGATCCTGCTGACCGCCGCGGTGCTCACCGCGATGGCGGTCTCCGCCGTCGGTGTCGTCGGCTTCGTCGGCCTGGTCGCGCCGCACATCGCCCGCGCTCTCGTCGGCGGGCGCAGCGCGCGGGTGGTTCCGGTCGCCATCCTGGTCGGGGCGTTGCTCCTCGTCGTCGCCGACGCCATCGGCCGCACCGCGATCAGCCCCGCCCAGATACCCGCGGGTCTCGTCGTGGCGCTCATCGGCGCGCCGTACTTCATCTTCCTGCTGGCCCGCTCGAGGCCGTAGGAACTCACGCCGACGGCGGATTCCGGGGCCAGGCGACCTCGATGCGAGCCCCGCCGCCGTCGGCATCGGCGATCATGACCGAGCCGCTGTGGGCCCGGGCGAGGCCGCCCACGATGTAGAGGCCCAAGCCCGAGCCGCCGCGGGCGCCGTGCTTCCAGAACTTCGTGAACACCCGCTGGCGCAGCTCGGCGGGGATGCCCTCGCCACGGTCCTCGACGACCAGCAGGACCTGGTCGGGGTCGTCCGGCCGAACACCCAGGCTCACGGTGACGACACCGTCCCCGTGGCGTACGGCGTTCTCGACGAGGTTGGTGACGACCTGGGTGAACTTGTCCGGGTCGGCGTGGATCTCGAGCTCGTCCTCACCTGCCGAGATGTCGAGCTCGATCGGCCTGGACGTCGCCGAGCGCACCGACTCGACCACCCGGGTGACCAGCACCGTCGCGTCGCTGGGGCGCGGGTAGAGCTGGAGCCGGCCGGTGTCGATCCGGGCCACGTCGAGGAGCTCCGCGATCAGCCTGGAGAGCCGGTCCGAGTCGGACGCGACGGTCTTGAGCATCAGCTTCTTCTGATCGTCGTTGAGCCGGTCCCAGCGGTTCAGGAGCGCCTGGACGAACCCTTTGACCCCGGTCAGGGGCGAGCGCAGCTCATGGGCGACGGTGGCGACCAGGTCGGACCGCTCCCGGTCCAGGCGCTTGCGGCCTCGACCCGAGCGCAGCGAGATCGAGACCTGGTCGACGTCGGCGCCCAGGGACGGGCGCCGGATCGTCGAGACGACCAGCACCTCGGTGCCGTCGGGCAGCAGCCAGGCCTGCTCCGGGGTGCCGGTGACGGTCCGCAGGGTGTCGTAGGGCCGGTTGGCCTCGGCCCAGGTCTGCCCTTCGGTGTTGCTCAGCGTGAGTACGTCACCCAGCGGCTTCCCCAGGCTCTCGACCGGGTCGACGCCGAGCATTCGCCCGGCCAGGGCGGAGACCAGGACGACCGCGCCGCCCGCGTCGGCGACGACGACGCCGTCGGGCAGGGCATCGGCGAGTTCTCTGGCGTCCACGCCGACACCCTAGACCGAGGAGACCGACGCCGGGCCGCTACTCCGGACGATTGCTCAGCGGGAGCGTGATCGGCGCCGGATCGCCGGGCGAGAAGTAGATCTTGATGAAGGTGTGCACGGCCTCCGGGAGCAGGTTGGAGACGAGCGGGATGTCGGGGACGGTGCTCTGGTAGGACCGGACCAGCAGCGGCACCGTGCTCGCCCAGACGGGGGCGAGCACAGGGTCCTTGTCGAAGGCGATCATGTCGGCGTACGCATCCCCGATCACGTAGCGGCCCAGCGACTCCAGCTCGTGGCGCAGCAGCGGGTTGCCCTCGCCGATCACCGCGTCGAGCAGCGCCTGGGCGAGCTCGACTCCCTCCTGGGTGCCGCCCGTCGCCGGCCCCATCACCTGGTCGTACTGCGCGTACGCGGCGGCCCAGTCCTTCGGCAGATACTGCTCCTGCACGCCGAGGAGGTGGAGGTCGACGTTCCAGGCGTGCAGGAAGGCGTCGGCGAGCTCCTTGCTCGGCGCGATCTTCCACTCGGTGAACTTCCTCATCACCCAGGTGCCGAGGCTGTGGAAGGTGACCAGGATGTCGGCCTGGCTGATCGGGATCTCCTGGCCGGCGCCGACGCCTCGCCAGTGGGGGGACTGCGGCAGCAGGTGGCGTACGGCGGCGTGGACCATCCGGGTCTTGACCGAGTCGACCATCAGCCGGCCGGACGCGGTCCAGCCCTGGGCATCCATCACGTCGTAGCCGAGCACGGTCGTCTTGGCGATCCGGTCGCGCATGTTCGCGCCGCCGTAGGAGTAGTAGACCGACCATGCCTCGCGCTTGATGGCACAGCTGATCAGACCGCTGCCGAGGGTGTAGAGGAGCGCGAGGAAGAAGCCGTACCTCTCCTCGTTGAACGTGCCGGCCAACTGCAGCTTTCCCTGGTCGGCCCAGGTCGGGAGCCTGCGCGCCTCCTCGATGAAGTCGGCCAGATATCCCGGCAGCCCGTCGGGAACCGGCTGGTCGTTGGTGGTCCAGCGCTTCAGGATCTCGTTGACCTCCGCGACCTTGTCGGTGCCCTCGCCGTAGAGACGCTCGATGACCGGGTCCGCGCGGACGTCCCAGACGTACTCGGGATCGAGTCCCTCGCCCGTGCCCGCGATCGACGCGCTCGGCGACCACGTCCACAGCGGGAAGGTCGCGCCCGCGGCCGCCGCCGCGCCGCCCGAGGCCAACAGTCGTCGTCTGCTCACGTTCGTCATGCCGTGCTCCTTCGCATCGCCCTGAGAGAACCCCGCATCCCGAGTGAAACAGATTTACCTTTCGTGTATCAGACCCTCTGGGGTATCGGGCGCGGCAGCCTGGCGACCCGGGCGGCGGCCGGGACGGTGGCCAGGAGCAGTGCGGCGATGACGGCAAGAGCCAGCCGTACGTCGACCCCGGCCGCCACACCCAGCAGTGGTGTCGCGAGCAGGACCGGGCCCGTCTGGGCCAGCTGGGTCAGGCTCGAGAACCGGGCGAGCATCTCGGGCGGGGTGCGGGCGACGTAGGCCGGGAGGAGGTAGCTGGTCAGCATGGTGGTGCCGACGCCGACGAGGCCGACCGCGAGGATCCCCGCCCAGATCTCCGTACGCAACCCCAGCAGGACCACCCCGCCGGCCGCGAGTGCCGGGCCGGCGACCGCGACCGGTGCGCGCGGCGCGCCCCAGCGGGCGACGGCGAGGGTCATCACCAGTCCCCCGGCGACCCAGGCGCCGGAGACGAGACCGGTCTCGGCGGCCGTCCAGCCGCGTTCGCGGCCGGCGAGCGGCAGGGCGAGCATGACCAGCGGGAGCACCGTCGCGGCGAGGCCCGTGATGGCGACCAGGACCGGGACGACCCCTGGCGTGCGCACCGCCGTCCGCGCACCATCGGCCAGGCTGTGCCAGACCGAGCCCTGGGCGGGCTCGGGGGCCGGCTCGTGCGGTGGCCGGACCAGGAGGAGCGCGACGAGCACGACGGCGTACGTGGCCGCGTCCAGGCCGGCGGTCAGCGGCAGGCCACCGTGACCGATCAGGAAGCCGCCGGCCGCGGGACCCGCGGCCCGGGCGATCTGGTGGGCCGAGCCGACCAGGGCCATCCGTCGATCCAGGTCATCCGCACCGAACAGCCGCGGGAAGACTCCTTCAGCGGGCCGCCGCAGGGCCTGGATGGTGCCCGAGAGGGCGCCGACCGCGACCAGCATCCACAGTCCCGCGCCACCGATCGCGCCGACCGCGAACGCGGCCATGATCAGCACCATCGCGGCATCGCAGGCGGCCATCGTCCGCCGGATCCCGATCCGGTCGGCCAGCACTCCCCCGGCGAGCACCAGCACGGCCAGCGGGATGGCCTCGATCGTCAGCACCAGGCTGGCCGCGTCGGCACCGAAACCCGCCGCCGCCCAGCCGATCGCGAAGAAGGTCACCGAGTCGCCGAAGACCGATGCGGTCGACGCTGCCAGCCAGGGGCGGAAACCCCGACTCTGGGCCACTCCCACGGACTCAGCCTTCGGAGTTGTGCCGCACCGGCATGACCAGCGCGGTGAACCCAGGCTGGTAGGGCGAGGTCACCACCACCGGCCGGTCCGGCGCGGTCACCGCCAGCTGGATCTCTTCGCCCAGACACGCTGCCAGGGCGCGGCCGAACAGGGCCGTGCCCAGTCGGAGCCGGCTCGGAGGGCCGGTCACCACGCCACGTACGTCGCTCTGCTCGGCGGTGTGCGGCGAGCGGAGCCGCGTCTGATCGTCGAGGAAGAGGTCGACCTCGGCGTAGGCGGCCGCGTCGAGACCCGCGAGCAGGTCGGCCTTGGCGAGCACCGCGCAGGTGACGGGCGGCTCCAGACCGGCCAGCACGAGTCGGTGCGCCGGGTAGGTGGTGTCCCGGCCCAGGTCCTGCCCGGCGAGGGTGAGGGTGCCGTCGGCGATGCGCAGCTCGGCGGTGGTGATCGCATCCAGCCGGTCGGCCAGCGCGGCCGCGTCGGGCAGGGACAGGACCGCCCGGCCACCGTCCCCCTCGGCCGCCGCCGGCAGCTCCCGCACCGCCATCCAGTAGCGGTTGGTCGCCACCACGTCCACGCCGGTGCTCCCGACGTCGATGAGGACAGAAGCGAGCTCGGAGGCCGGATCGGACTCGGCCGCGTGCCGCACCTGCCGGATCGCCGCGGCCAGCACGGGACCGGGCAGCTCGACGAGCGCCGGCCTGGCGGCAGGCCCGGCATCGACGGCGGCCAGCACGCCACGTACGGCCTCCTCGGCCCGCGCCGTGCGTGCGCTCTGGTCCTCGAGGAACTCCGCCAGCGCTGCCCTGGCCTCACCTGCCGGCGAGTCGAGCACCACCCGCATCGTCTCGATCGGCACCCCGGCCTCGCGCATACCCACGATCAGCCGGGCCCGGTCAGCGAGCTCGGGTGTGTAGTAGCGGTAGCCCGTCCCGGAGTCCACCTCCGCCGGCACCAATAGCCCACACTCGTCGTAGTGCCGCAATGCGCTCGCGGTCAGGCCAACGGCTCTGGCGAACGCCCCGATCGTCAACAGTGGCTCATCCATCCCGCAACCATCGTCCTTCAGGTGAGACGAAGGTCAAGCCCCCGCCGAGGCGTCACATAAGTCGGCCGAGGCGTCACATACGTCGGCCGAGGCGTCACCGCGATGCCCACTCGGTCGACGCGAGTGACGCCTCGGCCAGCAACGTCCACCGAGTTACCTCGGTCAGCATTCACCCGCGCTGCGCCCGCGCCGAGGCGTAGAGGCAGAGGGCGGCGGCGGTGGAGAGGTTGAGCGACTCGGCCCTGCCGAAGATCGGGATGCTCACGATCTCGTCGGCCTCGGCTGCGAGCTCGGGCGGGAGGCCCCAGGCCTCGTTGCCCATCAGCCAGGCGGTGGGCCGGGCCAGGAGCGCGTCGGCGTTGAAGAGGTCGGCGGTGCCGTGCATGTCGGCGGCCAGGACCGTAAGGCCGGCAGCCTTGGCTGCCTGGACCGCGACCAGCGGGTCACGCTCGATCGCGGCCGGGAGGTGGAAGGCGGAGCCAACCGAGGCCCGGATCGTCTTGGGGTTGTAGAGGTCGACCGAGTCGCCGGCCAGGATCACCCCGGACGCGCCAGCCGCGTCGGCACAGCGGATGACGGTGCCGGCATTGCCGGGATCGCGTACGTCGGCACAGATCACCACGAGCGGACCCGCGATGTCGGTGAGGGGCACGTCGAGGAACCGGCACAGTGCCACCACCCCGGCGGGAGTGACCGAGTCGGAGAGGCCGGCCATCGCTCGGTCCTCGACGAGGGTGACCGGTTGGTCGCCCAGCACCGAGGCGTACGTCTCGGCTCCGGCTTCGGTCGCGAAGATCTCCTGCACGCAACTCACCCCAGAATCCAGCACAGTGCCGAGCGCCCCCTCGACGGCTTTCGGACCGTCGGCCAGGAAGACTCGCCGCTCCGTGCGAACCGCGCGTCGCGCGAGCTTGCGGATCTCCTTGAGGCGGGAGTTCCCCGCGGACAGCTTCACGTTCTCCCCCGACTCATTCACTGACGAAGACTCCCACGTCACAACAGAGAACGACGCCCCCAGCCCGGCACAGCGGCCGGTGGGGGCGTCGTTTCAAACGCAAGCTCAGGCGTTCGCCGGGGCGTTGACGTCCTCCGGCAGCGCAGCCTTGGCCTGGGCGACGATCGCGTTGAACGCGGCGACGTCGTTGACGGCGAGCTCGGCGAGGATCTTGCGGTCGACCTCGATGCCGGCCAGGTTGAGACCCTGGATGAAGCGGTTGTAGGTCATGCCCTCGGCACGCGCCGCGGCGTTGATCCGCTGGATCCACAGCTTGCGGAAGTTGCCCTTGTTCTTGCGGCGGTCGTTGTAGGCGTAGACGAGCGAGTGGGTGACCTGCTCCTTCGCCTTGCGGTAGAGGCGCGAGCGCTGGCCACGGTAACCCTGGGCCCGCTCGAGGGTGGTGCGACGCTTCTTCGCAGCGTTCACTGCGCGCTTGACGCGTGCCATTTCAGTGCTCCTTGAATGCTAGGGAAAGTTCGGGGTGCTCTGCTGTCCGAGCAGGGCTCAGCGACCGAGCAGCTTCTTCGCACGCTTCACGTCGGCGGGGGCGAGCTCCACCAGACCAGCGTTGCGACGGTGCTTCTTGCGCGAGCCGGTCGTCGGCGCGGAGGCGAACGCAGCGCCGGACTTACGGCCGGCCTGCAGGCGCTGGATCTTCCCGGAACCGGTCACCTTGAAGCGCTTCTTGGAACCGGAGTGGGTCTTGTTCTTCGGCATGTTCTTCTCTCTCTCGTCGTCCGGCCGGTCACGGGGCGCCGCGGCGGCGGAAGTCTCTTGCTGGGCCCGGGGGGCTCAGACGTCGATGTCGGGGTCGAGGTTCTCCGAGCGGCGCTTGACCTTCGGGGTGGAGACCGGACGCGCGGCGTTCGCGGCCGTACGCTCCGCCTTCTCGGCGGCCTCGTCGGCGGCGCGCTCGGCCGCCTTCTCCTCCTTGGCCTCCTTGGCCTCGACCTTGGCGTCGGCCTTCTTCTTGTGCGGGCCGAGCACCATGATCATGTTGCGGCCGTCCTGCTTCGGCGAGGACTCGACGAAGCCCAGCTCCGCGACGTCGTCGGCCAGCTGCTGCAGCAGGCGGAAGCCGAGCTCGGGACGGTGCTGCTCACGACCGCGGAACATGATCGTGATCTTCACCTTGTCCCCAGCGTTGAGGAACCGCACGACATGACCCTTCTTGGTCTCGTAGTCGTGCTTGTCGATCTTCGGACGAAGCTTCATCTCCTTGATGATCACGTTCGTCTGGTTTCGACGGGCTTCACGGGCCTTCTGGGCGTTCTCGTACTTGAACTTCCCGTAGTCCATGAGCTTGCAGACCGGCGGCTTACCCTGCGGGGCGATCTCGACCAGGTCGAGGTCGGCCTCCTGGGCCAGGCGCAGCGCGTCAGGGGTCGGCACGATGCCGACCGTCTCTCCGTTGGGACCGACGAGGCGGACCTCGGGAACCCGGATCCGGTCGTTGATACGAAGCTCAGTGCTGATGTGTCCTCCAGTTGTTGTGGCTTGCGGAGGCTCTGGATCTCGGCTTCCGGGCCGCGTGCACGAGCGGTCCGGAAATCGAAAAAGGCTTCCGCTGGATTGTCACAAGCGGAAGCCAGTCAAGACGCTCACCCGCAAACGGGCTCGCACCACCGAAACCATTGACCCCTAGAGTTTCCGGGGCACTGTCTTCGGGACCGGACCCGACGACCTGTGTTGCTGGGCGGTCGATGCGGGTGGGAGAACGCTGTCGTGATCTCCGCTTGCTGGATCAAACCGACGGCGTACGTCGGCTGATCGGTCAACACGGGACACTACTGCAACATTCCCTGCCGTGCCCAATCCTGGGCAAGCACAGCCTGGTCGAGCACAGCCTGGTCGTGCACAGCCTTCAGGGCCGCACCCAGGCCGTCCGCGGCCCGACGGTCGCCAGCTGCCAGCCCTCGGCCACCTTCCGCAGGTCCTCGCCCTCGATCGCGAACGGGACCGGGCCGGCGAGATCGAGCACCAGCGCGTCGGCACCGTCGTGGACGGCGGCCTGGGCCGCGTCCCGCAGGGAGACCGGAACCGGGCGGGCGTCCGCCTGCCACGCCTGCAGCGGCGCGGTGCCGGTGAACCCGAGCAGCGCCTGCCGCCCGTCGGCACCGGTGAGCAGCACGGTCGCCATGTCGGAGGTCTTGTCGTGGGCCAAGCCAGCCTCGTCGACCTCGACCTCGCCCAGCACCGCGACGACCGGGACGAGTACCCGGGCAGCGGCCAGGGTAATGAGCACATCGGCGTGCGTGGCCTGGCCCACGGCGTACGACCTCATCACGGTCGCGACCTCAGGGCTGGTCTCACCGGTGTCGCCGGGAAATGCCGTGCCGAGGAGTCGTTTGTCGTTCATCGCCTCCCCATTCAACAACAGCGCAACATCAGGGCAGATATCGGGGACAGTCCGGGTGTCAGACGACCACGACAGTGGAAGACTGCAGGTATGGACCAAGGCGCCTACCTCGCACTAGCCGCCGCGCTCACCGTTCTGGGCGCGATCTGGACCTGGGTCGCCTTCCGACGGCGCGGCCTCGGAGCCGGCGTGAAGGCCGCTGGGTGGACGCTGCTCGCCCCGGCGGCCTACCTCACCGGCCTGCTCCGCGCCGGCGGCCGGATCGTCGACGCGATCGCCGACTGGGCCGCGCGCCTGGTCTTCAGCCCGACCGTCTGGATCGGGTTCGGCATCGCCGCGCTCGCCATCGTGCTGATCTTCGTCTCCCGCCTCCTGCCCACCAAGGAGAAGCCAAGTCGGGCGGCTCGCAAGGCCGCTGCCGGTGCCACGCCCGCCGGCGCGGCAGGCCCGGCCTCGGTCGCGGCTCCGAGGACGGCCAAGGGCCCGGTGGTCGACGACGATGACGAGGACATGGCCGACGTGAACGACATCTTGAAGAAGTACGGCATCTCCTGACCCCGACCGACTCCCCCGCTGCCGCCGATCTCCTCACGATCGCGATGAGCCGCCCGGCCACTCTCGGCCCGGGCCGGCTGATCTGCGTCGACGGCCCCGCCGGGTCGGGAAAGACGACGCTGGCCGGCGCCCTGGCGGAGATGACCCAGGCACCGGTGATCCACATGGATGACCTGTACGCCGGCTGGGACGGCCTCGCAGACGGGATCGCCCAGCTCGAGACCGTCCTGCTCCCGCTCGTCGAGGGAGCCCCCGGCTCCTACCGCCGCTACGACTGGCACCGGGGCGCCTACGCCGAGACGGTCATGGTCCCGCCGTGCCCGCTGCTCGTGGTCGAGGGCGTCGGCAGCGGCGCCGCCGCGTACGACGGCTTCCGCACCGCCCTCGCCTGGGTCGACGCCCCCGTGGAGGAGCGCCGGCGACGCGGTATCGACCGCGACGGCGAGACCTTCGCACCCCACTGGGACGGCTGGGCAGCGGTCGAGACCGAGCACTTCGCCCGCGACCTGACGGCCGCCCGCGCCGACATCATCGTGACGACCTGACACGGGAAGGTCAGGAGATCAGCTCGTCCAGGCGGCTGTAGGCCCGCGCGTCGCCCTGGAGGACCTCCGAGCGCCGCCCGTCGACCGAGACCGGTACGTCACCCGCGACCGTGACCCGGCGCATCTCGCGCGGGTGATGGTCGAAGTCGGCGACGGCGTAGTGCTGGGTGGCGCGGTTGTCCCACATCGCCACGTCACCGGACGCCCAGGCCCAGCGGATGGTGTTCTCCAGCTTGGTGACCCGGTCTTGGAGCAGGTTGAACAGGTGGATCGACTCGGTGGAGGTGAGGCCTTCGAACTCCTTGACGAAGCTGCCCAGGACCAGCGTCCGCTCCCCCGTCTCGGGGTGGACGCGGACGACCGGGTGCCGGGTCTCGAAGTGGACCGAGGCGAAGTCGTCGCGGGAGTAGTTGGCGTCGGGCTGCTCGTGCTCCTCGTCGCGCTGGGCGTAGTCGTAGGAGTTGGTGTGCACCGCCCACAGCGCATCGGCCAGCGCCCTCAGCGGTGCAGGGAGCCGGTCGTAGGCGGCCGCGGTGTTGGCCCAGATCGTGGTGCCGCCGTAGGGCGGCAGGATGACCGCACGGAGCACCGAGATCGCCGGGACGCGGTCGACAAAGGTCACGTCGGTGTGCCATGCGTTGGCCGCCATCCCGGCGTTGGCGGTGACCCGTAGGACCCGCCCGGAGCCGGTGTTGACCGTCGGGTGCGCGGTCGTCAGCTCACCGAACCGGGCCGCGAAGGCGCTCTGCGCCTCATCGGTGAGCCCGTCCTGGCCCCGGAAGAAGAGCACCTTGTGGCGCAGCAGGGCGTTGCGTACGTCCTGGATCTGGGTGTCGTCGGCCTCGGCCAGGCTCAGGCCCTCGATCACGGCGCCGATCCGGGCGCCGGCGCGGCGGATCCGTACGCCCGAGGGCGTCTCGACGACGTCCGCGGGGCGATGCAGCTCGGTGATGGTCACAGGTGTTCTCCTCAGATCAGAGATGTGGATTCAGGCGGGGGTGAGCTCGGGAGCCTTGACACGGGCAGCGCGGCCGAGCTTCGGCCACCACGACGGCACCAGCCCACGCTGGCCGCCGAGCGCGGCCGAGACCCGGTCGAGGTAGATCGCGATCACGACGACGGCCAGACCGCCTTCGATCGAGGCGCCGATCTGCAGGCCCTGGACCGCGTTGACGACGACGCCACCCAGGCCGGAGCCGCCGACGAGGCCGGCCACGACGACCATCGAGAGGGCCAGCATGATGACCTGGTTGACGCCGGTCATGATCGAGTCCTTGGCCAGCGGGAGCTGGACCTCGCGCAGGATCTCCCAGCGGCCCGCGCCGAAGGCGGTGGCCGCCTCGACGGTCTCGGCGTCGACCTGGTTGATCCCGAGCTGGGTGAGGCGGACCGCGGGCGGGAGCGCGAAGACGATCGTGGCGACCAGGCCGGGTGCGTCGCCGACGCCGAAGAAGAGGATCGTCGGCAGCAGGTAGACGAAGACCGGCAGCGTCTGCATCAGGTCGAGGACCGGCCGCAGGGCCGCCCGCAGCGGTGGCGAGAAGGCCGACCAGATGCCCAGCGGGATGCCGATCACCAGCGCGACGAGCGTCGCCACGAGCACGGAGGTGGTGGTCTGCATCGTCTCGTACCACAGGTCCATCGACTCGATCAGGAGCAGCCCGGCGGTCAGCACCAGGGTCAGCACGACCTGGCGGGTCACGAGGAGCGCGATCACGGCGAGCACGATGATCATCGCGACCGGTGGCAGCCCGCCGAGCACGTTGTAGACCATCCGGAGCAGGAAGTTGAGCGCCTCCTTGATGCCGTCGAAGAACGGCCCGAGGTTGCCGGTGAGGAAGTTGATGACGCCCTCACCGATGTCGCCGATGTGAAGGTCAGGCATGGGCCACCTCCGCGGCCTCGTCGTCGACGGTGTCGGTGTCGGTGTCGTTCACGGTGGAGAGCGCCGAGAGGATCGCTCCCCGCGGCACCACGCCGCGCAGCCTGCCGTCATCGTCGAGAACGGTGACGGGCACGACCTGGCGGCCGGCCAGATGCATGAAGTCGCCGATCACGTCGTCCTCCTTGACCTGGTGGTAGTCCTCCCCCAGCGCGTCGTGGACACTCTTGGCGCCGCGGCGGGTCAGGCTCACCAGCCGGTCGTCGGTGACGACGCCCAGCAGCCTGTCGTCGGCGCCGGTCACGAACGCACCGGTCACCTCGTTCTCCCCCAGTCTGCGCAGCGCGTCGTGGGGCGTGATGTCCTCGGGGAGCACGAGGCGGGCCGGCCGGATCAGGTCGACGGCGCTGAGCACCCGCGCCCGGTCGACGTCGGAGACGAACTCGCTGACGTAGTCGTCGGCAGGGTGGGCCACGATCTCGGGCCCAGGAGCGACCTGGACGACCCGTCCCTCGCGCATCACCATCACCCGGTCGCCGATCCGCATCGCCTCGTTGAGGTCGTGGGTGACGAAGACCGTGGTGCGCTGGTCCTGGGCCTGGAGCTCGACCAGCAGGTCCTGCATGTCGCGCCGGATCAGCGGGTCCAGCGCCGAGAACGGCTCGTCCATCAGCAGGATCGGCGGATCCACGGCCAGCGCGCGAGCCAGACCGACCCGCTGCCGCATGCCGCCGGAGAGCTCGTGCGGGAGCTTGTCACCGCGCCCGCCCAGGCCGACCCGGTCCAGGGCGGCGTCGGCCCTCGCGAGCCGCTCCGGCTTCGCGATGCCGCGTACCTTCAGGCCGTACGCCGCGTTCTCCCGCACCGTCCGGTGCGGGAAGAGGGAGAAGTGCTGGAAGACCATCCCGATGCCGTTGTTGCGGAGCTCGCGCAGCCGCTGGTCGGAGACCTGGGTGATGTCCTCGCCGTCGATCAGCAGCTCGCCGGCGCTGGGCTCGTTGAGCCGGTTGATCATCCGCAGCACGGTCGACTTGCCCGAGCCGGACAGGCCCATGACGACGAACATCTCGCCCCTGGCGATCTCGAAGTCGATCTCGTGGGCGCCGAGGTAGCCGCCCGCGGCGGCGGCCGCTGTCCGCGGGTCCTCGGAGGCCAGTGCCTTCTCGGCCTGCCTCCTGCCGAGGCCGTAGACCTTGCTCAGGCCACGCCCGACGATCGCGGGCTCTTGTGTCGTCTCGCTCATCAGATCTCCGCCTTCTCGCCGTCCGCGTCCTCGACCCCGTCGAGGAACTCGGCGACTCTGTCGGGGTTGTCGTCGATCCACGCCTCGGCGATGTCGGCGAGCTCCTTCCCGGACTTGTCGTGGTCGTAGTAGAACTGCCCGGCCTCGTCGGTGGTGAAGGTCAGGTTGGAGAGGAACTCGGCGATCTCCGGGTTGTCGTCCTCGAACCCCTTGCGTGTGACCGTGCGGATCTCACCGGCGCCACCCCACACCTTGTCGGGATCCTCGAGGAAGGCGGCGTCGAACTGCACCGTCATCCAGTGCGGGCTCCAGCCGAGGAACACGATCGGCTGACCGGCCTTCTGCGACTTCTCGACCTGGGCGAGCATCGCCGGGGTGCCGCTGGCGACCAGCTTCCAGTCCCCCAGGCCGTACGCGTCCTCGTCGATCGCCTTCTGGATCGTCTCGTTTCCCGGGGAGCCGGCCTCGATACCGTAGATCTTCTTCCCGAACGTCGAGGCGTTCGCGTCGAGGTCGGCGAGCGAGGCGATCCCGAGCTGGTCGGCGACGTCGCCGGGGATCGCGGGGGCGTACTCGGTGCCCTTCACGATCGTGGAGAGCACCTCGACGTCGCCCTCGTCGATGGGGTCGCCGAAGCTGGGTTCCTGAGATGGCCACCAGTTGCCGAGGTAGGCGTCGATCTGGCCCGAGGAGACCGCGGTCGCCGCGTTCTCGACGGACAGGTTCTTCTTGATGCTCGCGTCGTAACCGAGCTCCTGGAGGAGCTGGACCGCGATCTCGTTCTCGACCTGGAGGTCTACCCACGGCTGCTCGGCGAGGACCACCGAGTCCTCGGCTCCTCCGGAGTCGCTCTGGGCGAAGCCGTCACGCTCGCTCGCGGTCGTGCAGGCGGTCAGGGTGCCGGCTGTCGCCGCGATGGCGACGGCGGCCACAGCGAGGCGTTGGGGGCGGCGCATGCATGCTCCATCCAATCGGTTCATATATGTCAAACACACTAGACATTGCGTTCTGGGTGTTCCAGCACGTCCGTACAGTGAGCAAGACCTGGATCGAGATGCTGCGATAGAGAACCTCTATACGAGGATCATTGGTCGGTGAGATCCCGAGCCAGTTCGACGAACTGCTCGACCAGCGCGTCACCGCGCTCTTCCAGCCACACCACGGACACGCTCACCCGCGCCACCGGAGTCAGCGGCACGATCTGCGCGCCGGCCCGCGACGCCGCGCCGGCCATCCCCTCGGTCAGCACCGCCACTCCGGCGCGGGCCAGGACCAGCGGGATGATCGAGGCGACGTGGGCCGTCTCGATGGCCACCTCCGTGGGCAGACCGGCGGCCTCGAGGCGGGCGTCCAGGAACGTACGCAGCGCCGTGCCCGCCGGCGTCGCGATGAGGCCGGTCTCGGCGAGCTCCTCGATCCGGATCTCCTCCGGCGCCTCGCGCGAGGACGGCAGGACCGCCACCAGCTCGTGCTCGGCGAGCCGGTGCGAGCCGAACGGCCCGTGCGGCGTCGGGCCGTCGATCAGCCCCACGTCGGCCTCGCCCTTGCGTACCTGGTCCAGGACGTCCGAGCGATGCTGCGGATCGGTGACGACCACCTGCGCGCCTGGCTGGATCCGCCGGAACTCGGCCAGCACCGGCACCAGCGGCTCCACCGCCCAGACCGTGCTGGAGGTGATCCGCAGCCGGCCGAAACCCTCGTCCGAGACCGACCGGACCGCACCCGCGGCGAGCTCGAAGCCGCGTACGACCCGGCGGGCCGGCCCGAGCAGCGCCGAGCCCGCCGGGGTGAGCCGCACGCCCCTGCCGTGGCGCTCGAAGAGCGGACCGCCGAGCTCCCGTTCGAGCCCGCGAACGGCGTACGACAACGACGGCTGGGCGACGTGGAGCCGCGCCGCGGCGCTGGTGAAGCTGCCGGCCTCGGCGATCGCGAGGAAGAACTCCAGCTGTCGTCGCTCCATGGCCCGAGGCTAACCCGACCGGCCACCGGGACGTACCGGCCACCTCGATAGCCTGTGACCGTGCTGAGACCGAGTGGAGAGCAGTTCACGATCGACGGCGGAGGCTACTCCGCAACGGTGACGGAGAGTGGCGGCGCGCTGCGGCTGCTGTCCTACGAGGGGCGGGACCTGATCGCCGGGTTCGGCGACGACGAGCAGTCCAGCGGCGGCAAGGGTCAGGTGCTGGCGCCGTGGCCCAACCGGATCCGCGACGGCCGCTACGAGTTCGGCGGGAAGAGCTACCAGCTCGGGCTCACCGAGGTCGCGCGCAACAACGCCTCCCACGGGCTGGTGCGGTGGTCTCAGTGGCTGCCCATCGACGAGGCCAAGGACTCGATCACCCTGGCCACCCGGTTGATGGCGCAGAGCGGGTATCCGTGGACGCTCGACCTCGAGGTGACGTACGCGATCGGCCCTGACGGGCTCACCGTGACCCAGTCGGCGACCAACCACGCCGACTCCCCCGCGCCCTACGCCGCCGGCGCCCACCCCTATCTCACCGTCGGGGCCGGTCCGGTCGACGAGTGGACGCTCACCCTGCCGGCGCGGACACGCCTGCTCTCCGACGAGCGCAAGCTGCCCACCACGAGCGAGGCGACGGCGGGGACGGCCTACGACTTCACGTCCGCCAAGCCCATCGGCGACGTCGTCCTCGACCACGCCTTCACCGATCTCGACCGGGGCGAGGACGGACGCGCGACGGTCACGATCCAGGGTCCCGACGGCAGCGTCGCGCTCTGGGTCGACGAGCACCACCCGTGGCTGATGGTCTACAGCGCCGACGACCAGTCACCGGCGCGCGGCGGTCTCGCCGTCGAGCCGATGACCGCTCCCCCGGACGCGTACAACTCCGGCACCGACCTGATCACGCTTGCCCCCGACGAGCGCCTCGAGGTCACCTGGGGCATCACCGCGCTGACATGACGCTGCTGACCGTCTCCGGGCTCAGCAGGACCTACGGCGACCACGCCGTCCTCGACGGGCTCGACCTCACCCTCGCGGCCGGCCGGGCGATCGCCCTGACCGGTACGAACGGGTCGGGTAAGTCGACACTGTTGCGTTGCGTGGCCGGGGCCGACGAGCCGACCGCCGGCGAGGTGCTGCTGGACGGCAGGCCGTACGACGAGCGCTCGGCGCAGACGCGCCGCGACGTCGCCGCTCTGCTCGACGACCTGGACCTCTTCCCAGACCTTGCGGTGATCGAGCATCTCGACCTGGTCGCGCACGCCCATCGGGTCGAGGATCCCGAGGGCATCGTGGACGGCGTGCTGGACGAGGTCGGCCTCAACGACCAGGCCGACCAGCTGCCCGGGTCGCTCTCCTCGGGTCAGCGTCAGCGGCTCGCGCTCGCGCTGCTCCTGGTCCGGCCCCGCCGGCTGCTGATCCTCGACGAGCCCGAACAGCGGCTGGACGCCGAGGGCGCCATCTGGCTCGCCGACCTGCTCCGACGGGAGAAGGAGGCCGGGGTCGGCATCCTCTTCGCCAGCCACCACCCGGCTCTTGTCGAGGCCGTTGCCGACGACGTCGTACGCCTGGGCTCCTCCTCCGACGAAGCATGAGCACGAAGACACCGACGCCGACACCGGCGCCGACGCCGGCTGAGATCCGCGGACTGGTCCGCGAGTGGCGTCGCGGACACGTCACCGCACCCTGGGGCGAGGTGCTCTACCAGGCCTACCTCGCTCTCCTGACGGTCCTGATCTACGGCTCGGGGCTCGTCAGCGCGGTGGTCAATGCCGGGCAGGCGGTGGAGGGATGCACCACCGGGCCCTGCGTCGGCACCCGCTCCGGCTCCTGGGACCGCTCATGGCCTCGCCCGCGACCTCGGCGCTGGTGCTCTCCACGCCGGTGGACCGTGGCCGCTGGCTGGGACGGCAGTACGCGACGGTCCTGGCCCTAGGAGCCCTCGCCGCCGCGGTCCCTGCCCTCGTCGCCGCCGTGACCGCGGGCTGGCCGCTGCTCACCGGAGGCGCGCTGGCGCTCGCCGCGGCGCTGCTGGCACCGGCGACGTACGCCGCGGGGGCAGTCGCCCAGGCGCGACCGGGGTCGGCATGGCGGATGGTCGCGCCGGTGACGGCGCTCGTCGCCCTGGCAGCGGTGGCGGCAGTGGCCGTCGGCGTCACGGCCCGGCTGACCCCGCCCGGTGACGCGCGGTGGTGGCTGGCGCCGGCCGTGCTCGCGCCGGTGACCGCCGGGGCCGCAGTGCTCGCGCGCCGTCGTCTCGGTGACCTGCACCGTCGTGACCTGACTCGCGGACATGGGCTGGCCAACGGCCTCTCCGGCGCCCTCGCCGGGATGGACACCGCCCTCGCCTACGACGTCGTGCTCCAGTACACCAGCCGCCAGCGTGCCGTCGTCCGGGCACGGCGCCTGCGGGGTCCTCGCGGGCCGCTCGCGCTCGTCACCGCCGATCTCGTCCGACTGCGGCGGGCGCCGCTGCGTGTCCTGGCACCCGCCGCTGCGGTGGTGCCTGCGTACGCCTTGGCCGAGGCGGGCGCGGGTGCATTGGTCGTGCCGGTGATGGTGGTCCTCGGCTTCGGGGCGGCCATCCCGCTCGGCGCCGGGCTGCGGGTCCTGTCGCGATCGAGCAGCCTCGCACGGCTGCTGGGCACCTCGTCCTGGCAGCTGCGGCTCGGCGCGCTGGTGGTGCCGACGGTGCTGCTGATGGCCTACGGGCTGAGCTGTCTGTGGGCGCTGCCACACCCGCTGCTGGCTCCAGTGATCGGGCTCGGCGCACTGGCCACGCTCACCCGGTGGCTGGTCGCTCCCCCGCCCGACTACGCCTCCGCGATGGTCTCCACGCCGATGGGGGCGATGCCGGTCTCGCTGTTCGGCAAGGCGGTGCGCGGCTTCGACATCGCCGGACTGGTGAGCATCCCGGCGCTGTTCGCCCCCGACGCCCTGGGCGCCACCGTCTCGATGGCGATCTCGGTCGTGACGCTCGGGGTGCTCGTCGGCCGCCGCTGAGCCGGCTCAGCGGTCACATTCCAGCAGCCCCAGGTCGAACACCTCGGCCATCGCCGCATAGCCGGCGTCGCCGGGGTGGAGGTGGTCCCCGGAGTCGTACGCAGGCAGGAACCGCGCCGGTCGCTCGGGGTCACGCGTAGCCGCGTCGAAGTCGACGATGCCGTCGAACTCACCGGAGGTCCGGATCCACTCGTTGACCGCGACCCGCACCCGGTCACGCGCCGGGGTGTAGCGGCTGCCACCCTCGTACGGGGTGAGGGTGGCGCCGACGACGCACACGTCCTCGGCGTGCGCCTGCGCGACCATGTCGCGGTAGGCCACGATCAGGTCGGAGGCCTCGTCGGCGTCGTCCCAGCGGATGTCGTTGATCCCCTCCAGCAGCACGACCGTGGAGACGCCGGGCTGGTCCAGGACGTCTCGCCGGAAGCGGTCCAGACCCCGCTGGCCTCCGGTGCTGTCGACGAGCACACGGTTGGCGGAGATGCCCTCGTTCATCATGCCGAACCGGCCGGCGAACGAGCTCGCCGCCACCCGGTCGGCCAGCACGTCAGGGTAGCGCCGGTCGGCTCCGACCGTGGAGCCGTTGCCGTCGGTGATCGAGTCACCGAAGAGCACCACGGTCTTGACCCGGCGCGGCTTCTCGACGACGACGCTCTCGACCCAGTACCAGCTGGAGATCTCCTTCGTGAACGCCGCACCCGACTCCTCGCCGGCCACGTCCGCGCCCGCCGTCCCGGAGACGTAGGAGGTCTGCGTGGCCACGTCGTGCCCGGTGATCGGGCCGCTCTCGCCGACGACGTGGAAGCTCACCGCAAGGGTCGTGTCGGCCGGCACCGCCGCGTCGACAGGGTTGCTGAGCACCTCGGTGCCGGGGGCGACGGTGACCTGGCCCGCGCCGTCGAAGGTCAACGGCCGGTTCGTACCGGACACCACCGCGGCGCCGTCTGCAGCCAGACCGATGTGTGCCGAGGCGAAGGTCACCGGACGATCGCCGAACACGTTGGACAGGGTGATGCGTACGCCGGAGCCACCCAGCGAGGTGTGCACCAGATTGCGCACCGACAGGTCCGTCAGGCCGGCGGCGCCGGTCTGACCGCCCACCTCGTCGGCCGAGGCACCCCAGGTGCCGACCGGATGCACCGGCGCGGCCTGGGCCGGCACGGTCGAGACCAGAGTGAGGACAGCCGCCAGCGCCGCGAGAGCACGAGTCCATGAGATCACAGGGACACGCTAGGACTCCGAAGGCGCCGCGATCAGAGCTTCGGGCGAAGATTCCCCGAAGCGTAGTAAGTGGTTCGCCGCAGGGTCGCTGCTAGGACAGCTCTCCGGCCAGCGTGCGCAGCGTGCGTACGGCCTTCTTCGACGAGCCCCCGTCGGAGGCCTGGATGCCGAGGACGGAGATGTTGTGGCCCGAGGCCAGGTCGATGTTGGGCCACGGAGCGCCGCGGGGAAAGTTGATCGCGAGGACCTCGGCCCACTCCAGGTCACGACGTTTGAAGCCGTTGACCACGGTCAGGCCGTCCTCACGGGCGACGACCCGCGACCGGGTCAGCGCGTAGACGCAGGCCACGATCCCGAGACCGACGGCCCCGAAGGTGAGTCGTTCGAACATGGTCACCTGGGCCTTGATCTCGGGGGTGAACCCGACCCAGACCATCGTGCACATCACCGCGAGCGCGGCGACGAGGAACCAGCCCATCACGCGGGCCCCGAGCGGGCGCCAGGTGTGCGGCAGCTTCACCGGCAGCTCAGATCCTGTGGGCTTCGGTCCTGTGGCGTCAGATCCGGCAGGCATTGATCTCCGTCAGCAGGATGGCGCGGGCGCCCACGGCGTAGAGGTCGTCCATCAGCTTCTGCGACCCCTTGCTCGGCACCATCGCGCGGACCGCGACCCAGCCTTCGCGGTGCAGCGGGCTGACCGTCGGCCCCTCGAGCCCGGGCGTCATCGCGGAGGCTTCGGCGAGGAACTCGGCACGGATGTCGTAGTCCATCATCACGTAGCTGCGCGCGATCAGGACCCCGTCGAGGCGACGGCGGAAGGTCTCGTACGCCTCCGGGAGCTGCGTCGAAGCGGAGCCCGAGACATCCAGGCCGCCCGACCGGGTGATCACCACGGCCTCGGAGCGCATGATCGGCTCACCGAAGATCTCCAGGCCGGCCTGTCGCATCGTGGAGCCGGTCTCGACCACGTCGGCGATCGCGTCGGCGACGCCGAGCTGGATCGAGGTCTCGACGGCACCGTCGAGACGGGTCACGCTGGCGTCGATGCCCTCGCGCTCGAGGAAGGCGGAGACGACCCCGACGTAGGAGGTCGCGATCCGCTTGCCGCGGAGCTCCTCGATCGAGGTGAAGTCGCCGGCGCGGCCCGCGAAGTGGAACCGGCTGCGGCCGAAGCCGAGCCCGATGACCTCGTCGGCCTTGGCGCCGGAGTCGAGGAGCAGGTCGCGGCCGGTGATGCCGATGTCGAGGGTGCCCTCACCGACGTAGAGCGCGATGTCGCGCGGGCGCAGGTAGAAGAACTCGACGCCGTTCTCCTCGTCGATGAGGGTCAGGCGCTTGGAGTCCTCGCGCTGGCGGTAGCCCGCCTCGCGCAGCAGCTCGGAGGCGGAGCTGGACAGCGAGCCCTTGTTGGGCACGGCGATCCGGAGAGGCTTGTCATCGGTTGTCATGAGGGTTCCCCTACAGGTGTGAGTAGACGTCGTCGATCGAGATTCCGCTGGCGAGCATGAGCACCTGGGCGTGGTAGAGCAGCTGGGAGATCTCCTCCGCGGTCGCTTCCTTGCCCTCGTACTCGGCCGCCATCCAGGACTCGGCGGCCTCCTCGACCAGCTTCTTCCCGATCGCATGGACCCCGGCGTCGAGCTGTGCCACGGTGCCGGATCCTTCAGGTCGGGTCCGGGCCTTCTCACTCAGCTCGGCCCAGAGCTCGTCGAACGTCTTCACGAGCGTCAAGCCTAGGCCGTAGGCGACCCGGCCCCCGAATCGTCTCACCGAATCGATAGCAGTCCTGCTATGGACAGCCATAGCAGGACTGCGATACCTTCGATTTCATGAGCACCGACGACGACGACACCGCGTTCTACGTCGGGATCGCCGCGCAGGTCACCGAGCACCGGGTCGCACGGGGCCTGTCCCAGCGCGAGCTCGCCGAGCTGTGCGGCACGACCCAGTCGGCGATCGCTCGCCTGGAGTCCGGGTCCCGCCCACCGAAGATCGACACCCTTCTCCGGGTGGCCGCAGCCCTCGACTGCCGACTCGAGGTCGGCTTCCACGCCCGCACCCGAGCCCACAGGAGCACGCCATGAAGACCCCTATTTCCGCCGACGAGGTCGAGTCGACCCGCAGCGAGCGGTTCCTGGCGGTCGCGCTGACCGCCTTCCTGCTCGTCGGCACCGTCTGGTTCTACGTCAAGGTCGCCGGCTGGTGGCCGCTCTACATGGACTGGGACCAGTGCAACAACGGCCAGACGGCGTGCGAGATCCCCGGCCACGAGGCGATGCAGATCGGCATTCGCCTCGGCTTCATCATCCTGCTCTGCCTGGTCGGGTTCTGGGTCCTCTACCGACTGCGCCGCAGCGGCTCCCGCTTCCTCCCGCTCGGATTCGCGCTCGCCGCGACCGGGGTGATCATGGCCCTGGTCTTCGCCTTCCACTACACCTTCGAGTACGCCGACTTCGGGCCGCTCATCCTCTCGCTGTTCGGCGCCGCGGCCACCGTCGGCGTCTTCGTCGCTGTCCAGCGACTCCTGGCCAAGCGGATCCCGGCCATGCGCGTACGCAAGGGCGACTGCCCCTACTGCGGGTACCCGGTCCGCGGCAAGCACTGCGAGGACTGCGGCCGCGAGACCATCGCCCCGTGCACCACCTGCGAGGCAGATCGCCGGGTCGGTTCGCTCCACTGCGTGGCCTGCGGCGCCGAATGAACCCTCAACCTCAAGGTCAGGGTTAGCCCTGGACCGGGCGCACCGTGGCCCGGTGGAGTTTCATGAACTCGACGTAGCCGGGCGCGTTGAGCTCCAGGATCGCGGCCGGGTTGGTGCCGGGCTCGATCGTGCCGCGGATCTTGGCCGGGACGCCCATGACCAGCGAGTGGTCCGGGATCTCGGTCCCCTCGACCACCATCGCACCGGCCGCGACCAGGCAGCCGTCACCGATGACCACGGCGTCAGAGACCACCGCCCCGTTGCCGACCAGCGACCCGGTCCCGATCCGGTCTCCGTGCACTACGCAGCCGTGCGCGACCGTGCTGTGCGGGCCCATCTCGAGGGAGGAGCCGGGGCGTACGTGCAGCACCGAGTTGTCCTGCACGTTGGAGCCCTCGCCGATGATGATCGGCCCGACGTCGGCACGCAGCACCGCGCCGTACCAGACGCTCGCGTTCGGCCCGAGGCGTACGTCACCGATCAGCGTCGCTGTCGGCGCCACCCAGGCATCGGGATGGATCTGCGGACTCTTGCCGTCGAACTCGAAGATGTTCATCGACGCAGATCCTAGTGGCGCGTCCTGGAAGTTCCTGGATGCCTGGCGTCGTCAGGGTGCGTGCATCGCAAGGCGGCGTCGCGAAGGCATACCGGGGTCTTTCGAGTAGCGCCAACGCAGCGAGGTGCGTGCCATGGCGGCGCGAAGCGCCTAGGAACTTCTGGGACGCGCCACTTAGGCGTGCGCCCCGTCGGGGCTGACGTGGAGGACCACACTGGTCAGCCGCGGCAGTGCCTCCAGGAGATGCTCCTCGGCGTGGTGGGCGATGTCGTGGCCGGCGGAGACGGGCATCTCGGCCGACACGGTGATGTCGCCGTCGGCGTGGAGGGTGTGCCCGATCCACCGCAGCCTCAGGCTGCGGACCTCGAGCACCCCGTCGACCGTGCTGACCGCCTCCCTCGCCCTGCGTACGTCATCGGGAGTGACCGCGTCCATCAGCCGGGCGCCGACCTGCTTGAGCGCCGAGCGCAGCACGCCGAGGATCGCGATAGCGATCAGCAACCCGATCACCGGGTCGGCCCACGGCATCCCGACCGCGACCCCGGCGGCACCGAACACCACGGCCAGCGAGGTGAAGCCGTCCGTACGCGCGTGGAGCCCGTCGGCAACCAGAGCGGCCGAGCCGATCTGGCGCCCCACCCGGATCCGGTAGCGCGCGACGAGCTCGTTGCCACAGAACCCGACCACCCCGGCCGCCGCGACCGCCCAGACGTGCTCGACCTCGCGCGGATGGAAGAGCCGGTCGATGGCCTCCCAGCCCGCGAGGATGCTGGAGAGGGCGATCATGGCGACGACGAAGAGACCGGCAAGGTCCTCCGCCCGTCCGTACCCATAGGTGAACCGGTCGTTGGGCGGACGCCGGGCGAGCCAGAACGCCACCAGCAACGGCACCGCCGTCAGCGCGTCGGCGACATTATGGAGCGTGTCCCCCAGCAGAGCCACCGACCCGGTCAGGCTCACGACGACCGCCTGCAGTCCCGCTGTCAGCGCGAGCACACCGAGACTGATCCACAGCGCCCGCCGGCCACGTACGTCAGCCTCCAGCGCCTCGTCGACCTGATCCGCCGCATCGTGGGAGTGAGCCCCGAAGACGTCCGAGACCGCATGCTTGAGCCGCGCCCACCGCCCGTCGTGCGCATGGCCGTGGTCATGACCGTGCCCGTGGTCGGCGTGGGCGTTGTCGCGTGGGTGATCGTGCAACGTATGGGTCATGCCGGCTCCTCCCCCGACCGGTGGTGCGCCGGAACCTGGTCCAGGAGATGCTCCACGTGGCCGATCGTGTCGAGGACCAATTGGCGCACATGCCCGTTCTCGACGCGATAGAGCACCGAGGTCCCCTCCTTCCGTGTCGTCACCAGCCGAGCCATCCGCATCTTCGCCAGATGCTGCGAGACCCCCGGCACCGGCTTGTCCAACATCGAGGCAAGCTCGGAGACCGACCGCTCCTCATCCAGCAACAGCCCCGCCATCTGCAGACGGGTCGGATCGGCCAGCATCCGTAGCACCTCGACGGCAAGAGTGACCACGTCGTCCCCCCAGACCGGAGGTTGCGTATTTGCATGCATGCGCAAACTCTACCGCTACGACCGGACTTTCCCGCCGACTCGGCTCATCTGCCTCACGCAAGCGGAGCGGACGCGAGGAATCGCAGCAGCCGAGCACAAAGCCGTTCACACCTTCCGAGGCCTGAGGCCGCGACGTGAGCGTTGGTGACTGAGGCCGGGTTCGAGCCAGTGATCTGGCTGACGGCCGGGGTCGCGGCGGCGGAACTGACCACCGTCACCGAGGCGAGCAGCGCGTCGATGACAGCATTGTTCGGGCCACGTGCGGTGCCGGAACGGACATGCCGACTCGGCGTCGCAGCACGGGACAGACGCGCCGGCTCGGCATGGCAAGCAGGTGTCGGGTGCTCGGGTGGTGTGATGAATCGCTGTCATCCGCCGGCTCATGTCCGTCTGGTGAAGCGGATGTCGCCGTTGGGTAGACGTTCGTGGAGGTACGCGGCGTCGTGGGCGCGGTGGTGGTGATGACTGCAGAGCAGGGCGGCGTTGTCGAGATCGGTTTGGCCGCCGAGTGCCCAGGCGATCCAGTGGTGCGCCTCGGCCCAGGTGGCTGTTGCGATTTGAAAATCGCCGGGTGGGTTCCGTGACGGTTGGCCTGTGCCGCGAAA
>NZ_JBHXNY010000027.1:0-63728 GCF_042719275.1 Nocardioides sp. NPDC058538
CCCCACCGAGGCTCAACCGTCCACGACGTCCTGAGACATGCCGATGTCCACGATGTCATGAGACATATCCGTGCACGATCTCCCGAGACATCACACGCCCGGCCGACCTACACCGTCATCTGAGAAGACCCCTGAAACGTCTTCGACGACGACGGGACCGGCGAGGAGGAGGGCGCGGTGGGCTAAAGGAATGGAGCTTGCTCGGCTTCGACGCCGCCGCAAGCTCCGGTGAAACGGTCGGTACTGGTCGGTCGTCGTCGGTCACCACCGGATGGCGGCGTCCCCCACGCTCGGCGTTTGCGCAGGTCAGCGGCTCGTTCGCCCAGTGGGCGCATCAAGCGATAGACGCAAAGCCGACGTGATTAGGTCGTCGGTTCGATTCCGACAGGCGGCTCCGGCGAACAGCCCCTGACCTGCGGAAACGCAGGGCAGGGGCGGTTCGGTTCTGGTGGTCGCGCGATGCGCTGGCCTCACGGCTCTGCCCGACACCGACGTCGCTCTCCTCTGCGACGGACCCCTCGCCGGCTGAGCGCTCGCGGCCGGCATCCTGTCCGTGTGCCGATAGGCCTCGCACCGCTCGGCAACGCAGCGTGGCGTTGCGGCGCGACCTGGCGACGGCTCGGCGGGGCGCGATCGTCTCGTGCGTTGGCGGACTACGGGAGCTTGGACGCGAGGACGTCGGCCGCCAGGATCTCGGGTGCTGCGCCGAGGAGGTGCTGGTTGGCCATCAGGGCTGCGACGATGGCGCCGTTGGCGTGGGCGTCGCGAGCGGCCTCGTCGGGGAATGCATCGAAGATCCAGAAGGTGTCGGCGTGGGTCCTGACCGCGAACCAGACAATCGTTCCTACTTCTTCGTTGGCGAGCGCGACAGCGCCGGCGAGCAGATCGGCGAGCGCGTCGTGCTGTCCATCGGCCGCGACGATCTTGGCGACGAAGGCATACGGAAGTGAGGCGGGTGTGGACATGAGGGGTTCTCCTAGGTGTCGAGGTTTCTTGGTGAAGCGAGTTCAGCGTATGACGAGCAAGGGCATGTGAGAAGTGGCGTATACGGCAGTATTGCTATTGTTCGCGCCATGCGTATCGGACTGATCGCGATCGACGGCTGCTTCGGTTCGGCTGTCGCGTCGGTCATCGACATCGTGCGGGTGGCCGACGGAGCCCGCGGCGATGTCGACCCGCGGATCGACCCGATCGAACTCGCCATCCTCGGACCGAAACGGAGAGTGACCACGACGGCATCGATGACCCTGTCGGTGGACCACCCGCTGTCGGAGTCCGCAGAGTTCGACGTGGTCGTCGTCCCTGCGCTTGGAACCCTCACGGCCGCCGCTACCAACGACGCCCTCCAGAGCCGAGATGCTCGTTCGGTCATCGCCTCGCTCGGGCGCCTCGACGACGCGACCACCCGGATCGCCGCGGCGTGCACCGGCGTGTTCGCTGTCGCCGAGACCGGACGGATGCATCATCGGCGGGCGACGACCAGCTGGTTCCTGGGGCCGGAGTTCCTGAAGCGCTATCCGACCGTCGCCCTCGATCTCGACACCATGGTCGTGGTCGACGGGAACCTCGTCACCGCCGGCGCCGCGTTCGCCCACATCGACCTCGCGCTCTCACTCGTGCGATCGATCAGCCCCGACCTGGCCCAACATGTCGCCAAGCTCCTCATCATCGACGAGCGTCCGTCGCAGGCGGCCTTCGTCGCCTACGAACATCTCCGGCACGAGGACCCGATCGTCGTCGAGTTCGAACGCTTCGTGCGCGCCCGCCTGGACGAACCGTTCAACGTCGCCTTCGTCGCGCAGTCGCTCGGCACCAGCCGGCGCACCCTCGAACGACGAGTCCGTGCGGCGCTCAACCTCACTCCGCTCGGCTTCGTCCAACGGCTTCGCATCGAACGAGCTCGGCACCTCTCAGCAACCACGGACCTTACCTCCGCCGAGATCGCGCTACGGGTCGGCTACGCGAACGCCGAGACTCTGCGCTCCCTCCTGCGTAGGGAGCGACGCCGTTCCTGACCTATCGCCATGCCTGTAGCCGGTGTCCTAGTGCTCGACTGGAACCACCTCTCAGCGCGTCGCGTCGACGCTCCTGCGTCGCCCCTGGACGACCCACTCGACACGCCCGCAGCACAGGCCATGTGACGTGTCCCGGCTTCCCGGACGGTCGGGGTTGGGTGGCTGTGATGTCGCTGCGTTCTCGTCGAGGGGGTCAGCAGACTCGATCAGGGTCGATTGGGATGAGACGCGAAGGCGGTCAGGTCAGGGCGGCCGAAGCCGGCCGGCGGGGTAGCGTCGGTCACGTCGAGGTCTTTCGGATGGATGGCGTAGGAACCTCCATCGTCGGGAGACCTCGACGTCTATCTGCGGACCGACGCGCCCGGCCGACCTACACCCTCATCTGGGAAGAGCCACGTTCGGTCACCCCATCGTGTCGGTCAGGTGAGGGCGGACCAGTTCGTCGACCTGCTTCATCCCGTACCGGGCAGCCAGGATGTCGAGGAGATCCAGGCTCGTACGTGGTGGGTTGCTGTATCGAGCGGAGATCGCGCGAAGTGCGGCGGCCGCACCGGACGGATCGTTCTCAGCGAGCGTGGCGGCGAACTCCTTCGCAGGCAGGGCCGTGATCCGGTCGGGGAGCAGTTGCTCCGGGAAGTGCTTCAGGTTGTCGGTGACGATCACGCTCGCCCCTCCGGTGACCGCAGCGGCGAGCACATGCTCGTCGTCGCGGTCGGGTAGGCCGAAGGTGCCGTCCAGCGGCTCCCAGCCGGTCACCATGGCATCGTCGAAGGCTCTGCGCATGGTCGTGACGAGCCGACTGGCGGCCGCCGCCGCAGAGTCAACGTCGGTGCCGCGTTTCGTCAGCTTGAGCCCCTCGTGATACTCGAGCTCCTCGAGGATCGCCTCGCTCCACAGCGGTCGGTACATCCCGAAGGCGACCATGGAGAGCAGGAAGTCACGCTGGAGGTTCGGCCACAGCACGCTGGTGTCCAAGACAGCGACTCGCACGCAGTGCTCCTGTCAGCCCTCAGTGCGAGCTCGGCGTCGGGCACCGACCTCGGCGCGTGCGAAGCGCAGCTGCTCAGCGATCGACTCGGGGTCGTCGTCGAGGCTGGGGTCTCCTGCGGAGGTCTCGAAGATCGCCTGCAGCTGTGCCTCGCGACGACCTGCACGGTAGGCGATGAGGTCGTCGAGCCGGATCATCCGCCGCTTCGTGCCGGGAGTCGATGCCGGCAGGCTGCCGTCATCGATCAGCTTGACCACCGTGGGGCGGCTGACGCCGAGCAGGTCGGCGGCCTGCTGGGTAGTGAGCAGCTGATTCTGCGGCGCAACGGTCACGGCCTTGCCGGCGGCCAGTGCCTCCACGATCTGAGCGAGCGCGCGGTAGACGGGCTCGGGCAGTTCGATGTGGCTCTCGTCGTCGGAACCGAGGGAAAGATGCTGGTCTCCGGTGCCGGTTGAGCGGCGGGACTCGTACGCCTGGATGAAGTCGAGGACATCGGCGAGCCTGTCGGTCGGCGTGGCCGTGTAGGTCTGCTGGTCCAGTGGTTCGGCGGTCATGATGCGCCTCCTTTCGAAGAAAGCGTAACTCGTTTTCGTTTCTTTCGAAAGATGCTTTGGGGTCAGTAGAAATCCAGCCCGCCATGCGAGGCCGCATCAACCACGGGATCCCATGCTCGTCGGATCCGGGCATGCAGGTCGAGCTCGTTCCACAGGTCGACGAGTAGTGCGCCGTCGACCCAGCGGAAGATCTGGTCGGACCGACCCCGGCTGAGCACGTTCTCGTAGAGCCCGCGGCGCTCCGCGCGCCGGCGAAGATTCCACGCCTCGGGCTTGCCGCCATGTGCGTAGTCAGGGAAGCGAACGATGGCGAAGCACAGGGGTACCTCGACTCGCCAGAGCCGATCAGGCACATAGAACCCTGACGTGCGGGTCTCCATCACGGCATCGAAGCGCACTCGCGTGATCATGCCGAGGTCGTAGTCCGCAGCAAGCATCAGCCGCTCGGTCACCCTGAGCGACGGTGACTTCAGGCCACGCTCGTAGGCGGACAACGTCGACTGCGAGGTACCCGCCCGACGGGCGAGCTCGGCCTGCGTCAGCCCGCGTGCGCGCCGCGCCTCCTCGATGATCGTCGGCCGATCCATTGGCATCAAATTACCCGATCAGAGATATTTCGGGGATCTGCTGGGAAGCCCTGCACACCTAACTGCTGAACCAGCTCCCTCCGCCGACGGTTGGCCACAGCCCACGATGGCCGCTCATGACCCGTCGAACGCCTTGGGGAGCATCCACACGCCGGAGGTAGGCATGACCAGCACCAACATTCCGTTCCCCGAGCGCGACGCCGAGGAGCTCCTCACCCTGACCGAGACCGCCGAGATCCTCAGGGTCCCGGTCAACACGCTGCGCTGGTGGCGCCAGCTCGGCACCGGCCCGTCCTTCTTCAAGATGGGCCGCCGGCTCGTCACCACCGTCGGCGACGTCCGCGGCTACATCCGCCAGCAGCGCCTGGCCGACAGACCCGACATCCTGCCCATCACCCGCGGGAGGCGCGCATGAGCACGGCGTACCGCCGCCAGCGAGGAGCCGTTGAGGACCGCTGGCGCAAGCGGGTCAAGGACCCCGACGGCAACACGATCGAGGTCCCGTCCGCGGTCGCCGGGAAGGTCACCCGCTGGCGAGCCAGATACGTCGACAGCGCCGGTGAGGAGCGCACCCGACACTTCCACCGCAAGGCCGAGGCGCAGACCTGGCTCGACCAGCAGATCGCCTCCGTCGTACGCGGCGACCACGTCGCCCCGAAGGACGCCAAGCTGACCGTGGGGGAGTGGGCCGACCGGTGGCTGGCCGGCTACGGCACCCGTCGCAAGTCCACCGTCACCCAAGCCAAGACCCACTTGAAACTCATCAAGGAGGAGTTCGCAGCCGTACCGCTCAGCGCGGTCCGCCCTTCCGACGTCCGCGCGTGGACCTCGGTGCTCAAGGCCGAGGGGTACGCCGACTCCTACGTCTACGCACTCCACTCCCGCCTCTCGCAACTGTTCACCGACGCCGTCCACGACGGCCTGGTCGCGCGCAACCCCTGTTCGCGGCGTACGTCACCCGGGACGGGCAAGCAACGGCCCTTCGTTGCCACCACCGGCCAGGTCTGGGCGCTGTACGAGCATTTCCCGGTCGGCGTACGCCCGGCGATCCTGCTCGGCGCACACGCGGGGCTGCGGCTGGCCGAGGCCGCGGCCCTTCGCCCGGCCGACGTCGACTTCAAGCAGGGCCTCATCAAGCCCGCCGTCCAGTGGCCCGAGGACCCGCTGAAGTCCGACATGAGCCAAACGGCGATCCCGATCCCCACCCAGATGGTGCGCGAGCTCGCCACCGGCGTGAAGCGGGCCAGAGGACGCAGCATCATGACCGACGAGTGGGGCAACCCGGCGAGCCCCTGGACCATCGAGCGAGCCATGCGCGCTGCTCGGGAGAAGGTCAAGGGTCTGCCGGAGGACTTCCGGTTCCACGACCTGCGTCACTACTTCGCCTCGCTGCTGATCGCGTCGGGGCTGGACGTCAAGATCGTCCAGGCGAGGCTCCGGCACGCCTCGGCGAAGACGACCCTCGACACGTACGGGCATCTGTGGCCCGACCGTGACGACACGTCCCGAGCCGCAGTGGCGAAGGTCTACCACCAGCGACCGGCGACTCGGAGCCACGATCCGGGCAGGTCAGCAGGGCGGGAACCGCCCGGAATCGGCATCTGAGGCCCTTCTCCTGCGGAATCCCTGCGGAATTTCACCCTCACAGCCCGAACGACAGTGGCCCCTGAGCCTGCGTAGATGCAGGTCAGGGGCCACTTGCGACCTAGAACGAATTCTAGATGTCGTAGTAGAGCTCGAACTCGTGCGGGTGCGGGCGGAGCTGGATCGGGAGGATCTCGTCGTTGGTCTTGTAGTCGATCCAGGTCTCGATCAGGTCGGGGGTGAAGACGTCGCCCACGGTGAGGAAGTCGTGGTCGTTCTCCAGAGCCGACAGGACGGCACCGAGGGAGGTCGGCACCTGGTTGATCTCGGCCATCTCGTCCGGCGGGAGCTCGTAGATGTCCTTGTCGATCGGAGCGGGCGGCTCGATCTTGTTCTGGATTCCGTCGATGCCGGCGAGGAGCAGGGCCGAGAAAGCGAGGTACGGGTTCGAGGACGGGTCCGGGAACCGGGTCTCGACGCGCTTGGCCTTCGGGTTGGTGCCGGTGATCGGGATGCGGACCGCGGCGGAGCGGTTGCGCGAGGAGTAGACCAGCGAGATCGGAGCCTCGAAGCCCGGCACCAGGCGGTGGAAGGAGTTCACCGTCGGGTTGGTGAACGCCAGCACCGACGGGGCGTGCTTCAGGACACCGCCGATGTACCAGCGGGCCATGTCGGAGAGGCCGCCGTAGCCGGTCTCGTCGTAGAACAGCGGCTCGCCGGCGTTCCAGATCGACTGGTGGACGTGCATGCCCGACCCGTTGTCACCGAAGACGGGCTTCGGCATGAAGGTGACCGTCTTGCCGGCCTCCCAGGCGGTGTTCTTGACGATGTACTTGAACTTCATGACATCGTCGGCAGCCTTGAGCAGCGTGTCGAACTTGTAGTTGATCTCGGCCTGGCCGGCGGTGCCGACCTCGTGGTGGGCGCGCTCGACGAGCAGCCCGGAGGCCTCGAGGTTCTTGACCATCGTGTCGCGCAGGTCGGCGAAGTGGTCGGTGGGGGAGACCGGGAAGTAGCCGCCCTTGTAGCGCGTCTTGTAGCCCAGGTTGTTCGAGCCGTCGGGGTTCTTGTCGGCACCCGAGTTCCACCAGGCCTCGACGGAGTCGATCTTGTAGAACGACTCGCCCTCGGAGGTGTTGTAGGCGACCTTGTCGAAGATGAAGAACTCGGCCTCGGGTGCGAAGAACGCGGTGTCACCGATGCCGGTCGAGGCGAGGTACGCCAGAGCCTTGCGCGCGATGTTGCGCGGGTCGCGAGAGTAGGCCTCGCCGGTGATCGGGTCGTGCACGAAGTACATCAGCGCGAGGGTCTTCGCGGCGCGGAACGGGTCGATGTACGCAGTCGTGACGTCCGGGTAGAGCGCCATGTCGGACTCGTTGATCGTCTGGAAACCACGGATCGACGAACCGTCGAAGGCCATCGGCTCCAGGTTGAACGACGACACGGGCACCGTGAAGTGCTGCTGGACGCCAGGCAGGTCGACGAAACGGATGTCGACGAACTCGACCCCCTCGTCAGAGATGAACTTCAAGAGTTCGTCGTCAGTGCTGAACATCAATCCTCCTTGGCTCACCCGGTCGGGCAGAGCCAGATAGGTCTCTCGCGATCGAGGCCGGACCCTCATGGATCCGACCGTGCCACGCAAATTACGAAGGGACGGTTGCACAGGAGTGTCGCAAATGTTTCAGGCGTGTAACAGGTTGTGTGATTTGATCGGCAACCATCCCGGATCTCACCCCTCAAGACGTTGCCGCCTACCCTTACGACGTGACCAGTTCCGCCACTCCTGCGACGCCCACTCTGCCTTATGACACTGCGAGCTGGGGCAGGCGCGTCCTGGCCCTGTTCATCGACTGGCTCGCGTCGTCGCTGGTGGCGTCGGTCTTCCTCGGTGTACGGGCCCTGCCGTTCGGGTCGCTGCTCGCCGGTGTCGACCCGCGGCCGTCCGACAACCTGTGGATCCTGGTCGTCTTCATCGTGCAGACGGCCGTCTTCACCACGCTCGGTGGAGGCTCCTTCGGCAAGCTCGTCACTCGCCTGCGTACGGTGCGGGTCACGGCCGGTGAGCCGGACGTACGCCCGCTCGATCCGCTGCGGAGCATCGCCCGTCAGATCCTGGTCGTCCTCGTCGTACCGCCGCTGGTCTTCCGTCCTGACCGCCGCGGGCTCCACGATCTGGCGGCAGGTACGGCGACCGTCACGCTTCAGACCTATCGACACGTGTTTCGCCGGGTTGGTTGAAAGGCATCCGGGGGTAGGTTTGACCGGTCAGCCGCAAGCAGCGGCAAACACGAAGGGAAGCTCAATGACGCTCAACCGTACTCTCGGGCCACGTGGCCTCTGGCGCCGCGCCGCTGTCGCAGGCGTGCTGGCCGTATCGCTCTCGGGCCTGGTGGCCTGCGGTGGCGGTGGTGGAGCCGGCGGCGCCAGCGAGGGTGACTCGGTCTCGGCCGAGGAGATGACCGAGGTGATGAAGAAGGCGACTGACATCGACACCGCCCACTTCACCACGAAGATGGACGCGAAGGCGTCGGGTCAGACGGTCTCGATGACCGGCGAGGGTGACATCCAGAAGGAGCCGCCGGCGCAGCACTCCACCATGAAGATGAGTGGTGGCTCGATGAACATGGATCTGGAGACGATCCTCGTCGACGAGAAGATCTACATCAAGGGCATGATGGGCGACTCGTGGATGACTGCGAGCGCCGACGATCTCGCCAAGATGGGCGGGACCAGCCTGGAGTCGATGAGCAACCCGCTCGCCTTCTTCGACGGGATGGAGGAGTCGATCAAGTCCTCCAAGTTCGAGGGTGAGGAGAAGGTCGACGGCACCGACACCAAGCACTACAGCTTCACCGTCGACTCCGCCGGGCTCGCCGAGAGCCTCGGCGCCGACAGCACCAAGGGCATGCCCAAGACGATCGACCAGGACATCTGGGTCGACGCAGACGGCCTGCTCCGCAAGGCCGAGGTCGGTATGGGCGACATGGGCACCGTCGAGATGATGCTGTCCAAGCACGGCGAGGACGTGACCATCGAGGCGCCGCCGGCGGACCAGGTCACCGACATGCCGAGCATGGCCGGCTGACAGCCAGTTCGTACGCAGCAGGGCCGGTCCCCGAACGGGGTCCGGCCCTGTTCCATTTCGTGGCACTGTGTCGGCATGACTCTCGACCCCGAAAGCACCCGGCAGATCGAGGCCAACCGGGCCAACTGGGACGCCCGTACGCCGATCCACCTGGCCAGCGCGTTCTACGGCACCGACGGGTCACGGCCCGCCGAGTCGTGGTTCGCCGACTACGAGTGGAGCGACCTCGGTGAGCTCGTCGGTCTCGAGGTCGTGCATCTGCAGTGTCATCTCGGCACCGAGACGGTGGCGTTCGCACAGCGGGGTGCGGTGACGTACGGGCTGGACATCTCGGCCGAGGCGGTGGCCGCGGCGCGCCGGATCGCCGCCGAGCGCGGGCTGGCCGTCGACTACCACGAGGCCGACGTCCACGACGCCGTCGAGGTCCTGGGCGCCGGCCGGTTCGACGTCGTCTACACCGGTAAGGGCGCGGTCTGCTACCTACCGGACATCGACCTGTGGGCGCGGGTCGTCCACGATCTGCTCAAGCCCGGCGGGTTCCTCTATCTGGCCGAGTTCCACCCGCTCCTCGACGCCCTCGGCGAGGTGCCGGAGCCGGGGCGGGAGGATTCCCTCGAGCTGCGCCACGACTACCTCTCGGGCCGGGGCGCGATCACGAAGGACTCGAGCCACACCTACACCGACGGCCCGGCGCTGAGCGCTGCCACGACGGCGTACGAATGGCGCCACGGGGTCGGCGAGGTCGTCACCGCCCTCGCAGGCGCCGGCCTGCGGATCGAGGTCGTACGCGAGGACGAGCGGCTGCCGTGGCCCCGCTTCCCGTCCATGGTGGCGGGGGAGGACGGCTGGTTCAGGCTCCCCGAGCAGGCGCCCCGGATCCCGTTGCTCTACGCGATCCGGGCACGCCGCGCTGATTAACGGCCGCGAAGGTTGCCGCGCATGCCCTTCATCGAGGTCGGGACGGGGCCCTTCGGGATCGGCATGGTGCCGCGGGTGGCGTCGACGGCCTTGAGGCGGTTGAGGATGTCGGTGATCTCGGGGCCGGCGACCTTGCGGCCGATCTTGGTGACGTGCTTGGTCAGCTGCGGCAGCGGCACCTCGTCCTCACCGTTGCCGGCGACGACGGTCGTGATCGGCACCTCGCCCAGGACGCGGGCGTGGGTGCGCTTGGTGCTGGCCAGCAGCGAGCGGACCTTGCTCGGGCTGTTGCCCTCGCCGACGAGGACGACTCCCGGAGGGCCGACCACGCGGTGGACGAGCGTCTGGCTGCGCGGCTCGACGGCGACGGCCTGGGTGACGGTCCAGCCTCGGCGGAGCATGGTCAGCGCGGCGTACCCGCCACCGACCTGGCCCTCGAGCCGGGAGTACATCACCTTCTGCGCGCGCCGCGAGAAGACCACCATCGCGGCGAGGAGGCCGGCCAGCAGGGCACCGACGATCGTGAAGATCCAGGAGAAGATGCCCTCGCCGGGCAGGAACCAGAAGATCACGCCGGCGACCGCGGCGACGACCACGAAGATCGAGCCGAGGATGAGGCCGATCTTGGGGTCTGACTGCTTGGTGAGCTTGTAGGTCTCCACCATCTGCTGGCGGCGACTCATGGTGCTCGGGTCGGTCTGGGACATCTTCCTCTTTCAGTCTTCAGATTTTCGTACGCTGCGTCAGGCTGTGGCAGCAGCGGTGTCTCGCGCCTCGATCGCCTGACGGTACAGCCGACCGGCTCGGTAGGACGAACGAACGAGCGGACCGGACATGACGCCGGAGAAGCCGATCTCCTCGGCCTCGGCCTGGAGCTCGATGAACTCCTCGGGCTTGACCCACCGCTCGACCGGGTGGTGACGCACGCTCGGGCGCAGGTACTGCGTGATCGTGATCAGCTCGCAGCCGGCCGCGTGCAGGTCACGCAGCGCCTCGGAGACCTCTTCGCGGGTCTCGCCCATGCCGAGGATCAGGTTGGACTTCGTCACCAGGCCGAAGTCGCGAGCCTGGGTGATCAGGTCGAGGCTGCGCTCGTAGCGGAAGGCCGGACGGATCCGCTTGAAGATCCGCGGGACGGTCTCGACGTTGTGCGCGAGAACCTCGGGACGGGACTCGAAGACCTCCTGGAGAAGCTCCGGGATGCCGTTGAAGTCGGGGATGAGGTTCTCGACGCCGGTTTCGGGGTTGAGCTCGTGGATCTGCTTGACCGTCTCGGCGTAGAGCCAGGCACCGCCGTCGGCGAGGTCGTCACGGGCGACGCCGGTGATGGTGGCGTACTTCAGGCCCATGGTCTGCACGGACTCGGCCACGCGGCGCGGCTCGTCGCGGTCGAGGTCGGTCGGCTTGCCGGTGTCGATCTGGCAGAAGTCGCAGCGCCGGGTGCACTGGTCGCCGCCGATGAGGAAGGTGGCCTCGCGGTCCTCCCAGCACTCGAAGATGTTGGGGCAGCCGGCCTCCTGGCACACCGTGTGCAGGCCCTCGGACTTCACCAGCGCGGTGAGCTCCTTGTATTCCGGCCCCATCTTCGCTTTGGTCTTGATCCACTCCGGTTTGCGTTCGATCGGAGTCTGCGCGTTGCGGACCTCGAGACGGAGGAGCTTGCGACCTTCTGGGGCAGGAGCTTGAGTCACCCCACAAGCCTACGCCGCGTGGGGGCGGAACCTCGAAGCCAGGTTGTTACTGGTCGGTCACACACTCGGGGTGAGCAGCGGGACCCTCGGAGCCCCGGTGCGATCAGCCCGTGCGGGGTCAGGCTTGGGCTCCAGGCTCTCGCCCTGGTCGTAGGCGCGCCAGGAGAGCATCTCGGCGACCTGCTCGTGGAGGACGGGCATCGCCTCGGCGTTGTCGGTCCGCCGCCCCGATTCGATCGAGAGCGTGGTCACCCCGGCGTCGGAGATCCCGCACGGCACGAACCGCTCGTACCACCCTAGGTCGACGTCGCAGTTGAGGGCGATGCCGTGCATGGTCACGTGCTGGCTGACCCGCAGCCCGATCGCTCCCACCTTGCGCTCCAGGCGGCGTACGCCGTCGGGGGTCTCGCCCGCGGGCAGCCACACGCCGCTGCGGCCCGGGACCCGGTAGGCGGTGACGCCGAACGCGGCACAGGTGCGGATCATCGCCTGCTCCAGGCGGCGGACGAAGTCGACGACCTTGACCTTCTCCGGCAGCCGCACGATCGGGTAGGCGACGATCTGGCCGGGGCCGTGAAAGGTCACCTCACCGCCGCGGTCGACGTCGATCACCGGGGCGCCGCCGGGATCCGCAGGCCGGTCCTCCGGCTTCGTACGCTTCCCGGCGGTGTAGGTCGGCGGGTGCTCGAGCAGCAGCACGGTGTCGGGCTCTTCGCGGTCCACGACACGCTGGTGGATCTGCTTCTGCAGCTCCCAGGCGTCCAGGTAGTCGATCGTCCCGACCTCAACGAAGCGCAGCTCAGTCACACCCGCGATCGTACGCCGGGGCGGATAACGGTTTGGCGACAACCCCGCGGGGGTAAAGAGGTTGTGCGCAGAATGCGCCTGTTTCGACTGGCCGCGCTCGGGAGCGATCGGTCATCGGATCAGTCTTGAAAGGCACACAGACGTGCGTACCACCCAGAACCGTCGCCGCCTCGCGGCGGCCATCCTCGCTCTGACCGCGACCTGCGCCGTTGCGGCGTGCGGTGAGACCGGCAGCGACGCGAAAGACCCGGCTTCCACGGCCGATGCCGCACCTTCGATCGAGCCCGGCACCACGCTCTCGGCGTCCGAGGCCATGAAGGTCGTGAAAGCGGCCGCCGAGTCCATGTCGACGGTCCACGTCGACATGGAGATCAACGCCGTCGAGGAGGGCGAGAAGATCGCCGGAACCGGCGAAGGCGACTATCAGCAGGACCCGATGGCGTTCCACGTGAAGGGCGAGATCAGCGGTGACGACGGGCCGAGCACGGTCGAGTTCGTCACTCTCGACGACACCGCGTACGCCAGCATGGATGGCGAATGGGTGATGGGCGGGTTCGCCACCGTGATGTCCGCGATGATGCCGGCGCCCAACCTCTTCCTGGATTCTGTCACCCACGCGATCTCCGCGGACACCACGACGTACGTGGGGCAGGAGACGATCGACAGCGTCGACACCGCCCACTACACCTTCGATGCGGGTGAGTCGGACTTCGGAGCGGAGGGCTCGACCGTCGATGTCAACGTCGACTCCGAGGGTCGGCTGGTACGCATGAGGATGGATGGCGGAGATGCCGGGAACATCGTCTTCGACCTGTCCGCTCACGGCGAGCCGGTGACCATCGAGAAGCCGAGCGGCAAGATCACCGACATGTCCGACATGGACATGTAGCCGTCACCGGGTGAGATGACGAGCGGCGCGGCCCCCGTGGGGACCGCGCCGCTCGTTGCGTACTTCTTACCTAGATCTCGACCCGCTCGATCTCTTCGCGTGGTGACCCTGCTCGCCTCGCTCGCAGGGTCACAGGCTCAGAGCTCGAACTGAGCCGCCTCGAGGCGCTTCTTGACGTCCTGGAGGAAGCGGCCGGCGTCGGCGCCGTCGACCAGGCGGTGGTCGTAGGTCAGCGCGACGTTGACCATGTAGCGCACCGCGATCGTCTCGCCGAGGTCCGGGTCGTCGATGACGACCGGGCGCTTCACGACCGCACCCGGGCCGAGGATGGCGACCTGCGGCTGGTTGATGATCGGGGTGTCGAAGAGCGCACCGAACGAACCCAGGTTGGTGATCGTGAAGGTGCCGCCGGAGAGCTCGTCCGGGGTGATCTTGTTGTTGCGCGTGCGGTCGGCCACGTCCGCGATCTTCTTCGCGATGCCAGCGATCGAGAGGTCGCCGGCGTCCTTGACGACGGGGGTCAGCAGACCCTTCGGGGTGTCGACGGCGAAGGCGATGTTCTCGCGGTCGTAGTAGGTGACCGTGCCGGCCTCGATGTCGATCCCGGCGTTGAGCTTCGGGTGCACCTTGAGCGCGTCGATCGCGGCCTTGGCGAAGAACGGCAGGTAGGTCAGCTTGACGCCCTCGCGCTGCAGGAACCCGGCCTTGTTGGCCTCGCGGAGGCGGGCGATGTTGGTGACATCGACCTCCATGACCTGGGTCAGCTGAGCCGCGGTGTGCAGCGACTCGGTCATCCGCTCGGCGATCACCTTGCGCAGACGCGAGATCTTCTCGGTGGTGCCACGCAGCGGCGACGGGGCCGCGGGAGCGGCGGAGGAAGCGGCCGGAGCGGCCGAGGCCGCGGGAGCGGCGGCTGCCGGGGCAGCGGCCGGAGCCGACTTGGCGGCGGCCGCCTGGAGGATGTCCTCCTTGCGGATGCGGCCACCGACGCCCGAACCCTGGACGGTGTCGAGGTCGACGTTGTGCTGGGACGCGAGCTTGCGTACGAGCGGGGTCACGTAGCCGCCGGGCTGGATGGCCGGGGAACCGTCGGTGGACGGCGCGGCGTGAGCCGGGGCAGCAGGAGCCGGAGCGGCGGGGGCGGGCGCGGCCGGAGCCGGAGCGGCAGGCGCCGGCGCGGCGGCGGCCGGAGCGGGCTCGGGAGCGGGCTCCGGGGCAGGAGCCGGCTCGGGCTCGGGGGTGGGCTCCGGGGCCGGGGCGGCGGGCGCGGGCTCGGAAGCCGGAGCGGCGCCGGCGTCACCGACGAGCGCCAGCACGGCGCCGACCTCGACGGTCTCGTCCTCGGAGACCTTGATCTCGAGCAGGGTGCCTGCGACGGGCGAAGGGATCTCGGTGTCGACCTTGTCGGTGGATACCTCGAGCAGCGCGTCGTCGACGGCGACCGTGTCCCCGACCTGCTTGAGCCAGCGGGTGACGGTGCCCTCGGTGACCGACTCACCCAGCGCGGGGAGAGCAACCTCGGTGGCGTTTCCGCCGGCGGCAGGCGCCGGAGCGGCAGGGGCGGCGGGCTCGGCGGGAGCCTCGGGCTCGGCCGGAGCGGCCGGAGCAGCCGGAGCCTCGCTCTCGGCGGCGGGAGCGGCAGCCTCGGGCTCGGCCGCAGGAGCGGCAGGCTCCGCGGGAGCGGCATCGGCGCCGGCCTCGTCGGCAGCGCCGATGACGGCGAGCAGGCCACCGACCTCGACGGTGTCGTCCTCAGAGGCCTTGATCTCGAGCAGGGTGCCCGCGACGGGCGAGGGGATCTCGGTGTCGACCTTGTCGGTGGAGACCTCCAGCAGGGCCTCGTCGACCGCAACCGTGTCGCCGACCTGCTTGAGCCAGCGGGTGACGGTGCCCTCGGTGACGGACTCGCCGAGTGCCGGGAGAGTTACTTCGGTGGCCATGGATTCCTTCGTTCTACGTCTGTTCGTTGCTCTGCTTGTATGTCCGGACACGCGCGCCGCCAGCGCCGAGCCCGAGGGCTCGCCGAGGAGACTCCGTGAGAAGAGAGGCGCATCGGTCTGGGCCGACACCTGCCCGACGCACTCATGATGCCGCCAGATGTGCGGCCAAGGGCGTCGATCACGGAGCCCATCTTGTCACTACCCCCGCAGCGTCGTGTCAACCGGACCACTACTGATCGGTAGCCATCTCGCGTACGTAGTCCACCAGTGTTGCCACCGCCACACCCGTGCCTCCGGGAGTGAGATGGCCGGAGGCGCCGCCACTGTTGAAGGACGGTCCGGCGATGTCGAGGTGGGCCCAGGGGAGACCGCCGGTGAACTCGCGCAGGAAGGCGGCGGCGTACAGCCCACCGCCCCAGCGGATCCAGTCGTGCTGGTTGAGGTCGGCCACCTTGGAGGAACGGATTCGCTCGTCCATCCATTCCGGGATGGGCATCGGCCACATCTGCTCGCCTGCGACGTCGGCGGCGGCGAGGACGCGGTCGACGACGTCCTCGGAGCCGAGTACGCCGCTGACCCGGTCACCCAGCGCCATCACCATGTGACCGGTGAGCGTGGCGACGTCGATGATCAGGTCCGGCGAGACCTCGGTCGCCCGCACCAGGGCGTCGGCGAGGACCATCCGGCCCTCGGCGTCCATGTTGGAGACCTCGACGGTCGTGCCGCCGTAGTGGGTGACCACGTCGCCGGGGCGGTAGGACGAGCCGGAGACCATGTTCTCCGCCATCGGCACGAACGCGGAGACCTTCACCGGCAGCCCGAGGCGGGCGATCGCGAAGGTTGCCTGGGCCACCGCGGCGGCACCGGCCATGTCCGACTTCATCGTGGACATCGAGCTGCCCGGCTTGATGGTGAGCCCGCCGGAGTCGAAGGTGATCCCCTTGCCGACCAGCGCGATGTGCGCGCGACTGTCGTCGGGGGAGTACGTGAGCTCGACCAGGCGCGGCTTTGCCGCCGAGCCCATGCCCACGGCGAGGATGCCGCCGCAGCCGAGCTCGGCGAGCTGCACCTCGTCGTACACGGTCGTCTCGACGCCCTCGACCAGCTCGGCCACGTGCGCGATGGCGTCGGCGAACGCCGGCGGAGTCAGGTCGGCCGGTGGGACGTTGACCCACTCGCGCGTGCCGGCGACCGCCTGGGCGAGGATCTGCGCCTCCTCGAAGGCGGTGACCGCGTCCGTACGCCGCGCGATCGCGCTCAGGATCGCGACATCACTCGGCCCGTTGCTGTCCCCACCAGACTTGCCGCTGCTCGACTTCGCTGTGCTCGACTTATAGGGGGTGAAGGTGTAGCCGCCGAGGACGTAGCCCTCGGTGACGGCACGCACCAGGTCGGGGGTGTCGGCCGGCAGGGAAACGGCGACGGAGGTCGCGTTGGGCACCGCGCGGGCAGCGGCGCCGGCGGCGCGGCGTACGGCATCGGCCGAGTAGGTCCCGTCCGCACCGGGCTTGCCGAGCCCGACCAGCACCAGGAGCTGGGCACCGATCTCGTTCCCGGCGGGCAGGCGGGTGACCTCACCCGCCTTGCCGCTGACGCCGAGCGTGGCGAGCATCCCGCGCCACCGGCGTCCGTAGGCGCTCTTGACGTCCTCGGCGCCGGCGATCACCTCGACAGCCTTCGCGCCCTGGCCGATGCCGACGACGACCGCCTCGGCACGAGTCTTGGCGGGAGAGGCGGTACGCAGCGTGTAGGTGATGTCAGGCAGGGTCACGCCGTGCAGTCTAGGTGTGGCGCGCCCGGAGGGGGCGCGGACCGGGGAGTGTCGCCCTGGTGCGATAAGTTCGCGGTATGGCTGAAGAGACCTCCACGGGGGGCGGGTCGGAGCTGCTCCAGTCCCCTCTGCACGAAAACCACGTCGGGCTCGGCGCGAAGTTCGCTGAGTTCGGCGGCTGGTCGATGCCGCTGGAGTACTCCGGCGTCGTCAAGGAGCACACCGCGGTCCGAGAGGCCGTCGGGGTCTTCGACGTCAGCCACCTGGGCAAGGTCATGATCAGCGGGTCGGGTGCGGCCGACTTCGTCAACGCGTCGTTCACCAACGACCTCGGCCGGATCAAGCCCGGCAAGGCTCAATACACGTTGTGCTGCGACGAGGAGACCGGCGGCATCGTCGACGACCTGATCGCCTACTACCGCGACGACGAGCACGTCCTGATCGTCCCCAACGCCGCCAACACCCCCGAGGTCGTACGCCGGCTCCAGGAGGCCGCGCCCGAGGGGATCACCCTCGCCGACCACCACCGCGACTACGCAGTGCTCGCCGTCCAGGGACCGAAGTCGGACGAGCTGCTCGAGGCGGTCGGGCTGCCGGCCGGTCACGAGTACATGTCCTTCGTGGAGGCGGCCGCTCCCGACGTACTCGGTGACGAGATCGGCGTGGTCGTGTGCCGCTCCGGCTACTCGGGCGAGCGCGGCTACGAGCTGATCGTCGCCAACGAGGCCGCCGGCGCCCTCTGGGACGCGCTGCTGTCCCGGGGCGAGGAGCTCGGCGCGGTGCCGTGCGGCCTCGGCGCCCGCGACACCCTGCGTACGGAGATGGGCTATCCGCTCCACGGCCAGGACATCGCCCTCGACGTCACTCCCAACGAGGCCGGCCTCGGCTGGGCCGTCGGCTGGAAGAAGGATGCCTTCTGGGGCCGCGACACGCTGGTCGCCGAGAAGGAGGCCGGTCCGAAGCGCGCCCTGCGCGGCATCGTCGCCGTCGGCCGCGGCATCCCACGCCCGCACATGACCGCCTCCCTGACCGCCGACGTGCCGGTGGGCGAGGTCACCTCCGGCACCTTCTCGCCGACGCTGAAGAAGGGCGTCGGCCTGGTGCTCGTCTCGACCACGGTCAATCCCGAGGCCGAGATCGGCATCGACGTACGCGGCCGCCGCGAGATCTTCCAGCTCACCAAGCCTCCCTTCGTCCCTTCGCACGTGCGGGAGGGCTGATGAGCGAGCGCCAGCGAGCGAACATTCAGTCATTCATGCCGCTGCGTCCGTATTCTGGCGCTTGCGCTACGGAGGTGGCGGCATGAGCATCCCCGACGTTCCCTCGGTGTTCAAGCAGCCGTCCGCCGCCGACCGGCCGTGGTGGTGGCAGCTCGTCGACGCCTCGGGTGCCGAGGTGTCGGTCGACGGAGACCTCGCCGGCCAGCGCTTCGCCAACCAGAGCGACGCCGAGTCGTGGGTGGGCGAGGTCTGGCAGGACCTCCTGGACGCCGGCGTGGCAGCGGTGGTGCTCTTCGAGCACGACCGGCAGGTCTACGGCCCGATGAAGCTGACCGCCTGACGCGCATCAACTACCTCGCCCCTCAAGGGTCGAGGTGGCGGTCTCGACGCTGGATGTGACCACCACCTTGACCCTTGAGGGGCATTGTCGTTGGCGTCTGAACTGTCATGGTGGTGCCTGTGGATAACTGCCGGATCTACCAGGCGAGCACGTCACGGTGATGGCACAGAAGGACCGTCACCGGATCGTCGGGGTCGTATGTCATTGCGCTCCGAAGGCGGAGGTCAGGATCGTGAACGGTGTGCGGGTCTCGTTGATCGAGCAGAACTTCGTCGAGCTCGCCACGCTGCTTTCGCTGGTCGACCTCGTCGTGGTCGGTGACTATCTGGTGCGGAAGAACCCCAACGGGCTGACCCGTCTCCACCGCTACTGCGCCAAGGCCACGGGCCCAGGAGCGGCGGCCGCTCGTCGGGCGCTGGCCTACGTGCGTACCGGTGTCGACTCGCCGATGGAGACCCGGCTGCGAATGCTGATCGTCCTCGCCGGTCTCCCCGAGCCGTTGGTGAATCAGCTGGTGGGGGAGGAGAGCGAGCTCGACTTTCGCAAGTACGACATGTGCTGGCCATCGATCAAGCTGATCGTCGAGTACGACGGCCGCCAGCACGTCGAGCGTGAGGACCAGTGGGAGTCGGACATCGGCCGCCGGGAGAGGATCGACGACGACGGCTGGCGCATCCTCGTCTTCATCGCCAAGGACATCTACAACACCCCGGGCAACACCCTGAAGCGAATCCACCGCCAGCTGGTGGCAAGGCGCCTTCCCGGCGTCCCGACTCACCTGTCCCCGCAATGGCAGACGCACTTCCCTGGCCGTCCCTGATTCCGATCCGACCAGTAGCCTCGGGCCCGTGAGTGCTTACGAGTTCCGCCAGGTCGACGTCTTCACCAACGAGCCCCTGCTGGGCAACCCGGTCGCCGTCGTACACGGGGCCGACGGCCTCACCGACGAGCAGATGGCCGCCTTCGCGCGGTGGACCAACCTGTCCGAGACCACGTTCCTGCTGACCCCCACGGACCCGGCCGCCGACTATCGGCTGCGGATCTTCACGGTCAGCGGCGAGCTGCCGTTCGCCGGCCACCCGACGCTCGGGTCGGCGCACGCGTGGCTGGAGGCGGGCGGGCGGCCCAAGGGTGCGAGCCTGGTGCAGGAGTGCGGCGTCGGGCTGGTCGAGCTGCGCCGTGAGGAGCGGATCGCCTTCGCAGCACCGGAGCTGCGTCGGGGAGGCGAGGTCGACGAGGAGACGCTGGGAGCCATCGCCAAGGGCCTGCAGATCGAGCGCGGCGACATCCAGGGCGCGCGGTGGTGCGACAACGGCCCGGGCTGGGTCGGCGTGATGCTCGCCGACGCGGAGGCTGTGCTGGCCGTCACGCCCGACCACGCCGCTCTGGGCAATCACAAGGTCGGTCTCGTCGGGCGCTACCCCGAGGACAGCGAGTGCGCGGTCGAGGTCCGGGCGTACTTCCCGGCCGACGGTGTCGCCTTCGAGGATCCGGTCACCGGGTCGCTCAACGCCGCGCTGGGGCAGTGGCTGGCGGGCACGCAGCTGCCCGAGGCGTACGTCGCATCTCAAGGGACCGTGATGAAGCGGCGGGGACGCGTGTACGTCGAGCGGGTCGAGGACCAGGTGTGGGTCGGTGGAGACACGCTGACCACCATCCGAGGGACGGTCGAGCTCTGAGCGAGGCTCTGACCTAGGCTGGGGCCGTGCAGTCCTACCTCGATCTGTTGACCCGCATCCTCGACGAGGGCGTGGAGAAGTCCGACCGCACCGGGACGGGCACGATCAGCGTCTTCGGTCACCAGACCCGCTACGACCTCAGCGACGGTTTCCCGCTGCTGACGACGAAGAAGGTCCACACCCGATCGGTCTTCGGGGAGCTGCTCTGGTTCCTGCGCGGCGACACCAACGTGCGCTGGCTCCAGGAGCGGGGCATCACGATCTGGGACGAGTGGGCCGACGAGAACGGCGACCTGGGGCCGGTCTACGGCTACCAGTGGCGCTCCTGGCCGACCCCGGACGGGCGCCACGTCGACCAGATCGCCAAGATCATCGACCAGATCCGCACCGACCCCGACAGCCGCCGCCACGTGATCAGCGCCTGGAACCCGGCCGACATCGACGACATGGCGCTGCCGCCGTGCCACACGCTGTGCCAGTTCTACGTCGCCGACGGCAAGCTGAGCCTGCAGCTCTACCAGCGCTCCGCCGACGTGTTCCTGGGGGTGCCCTTCAACATCGCCTCCTACGCCCTGCTCACCCACATGGTCGCCCACGTGACCGGGCTCGAGGTCGGTGACTTCGTGCACACGCTCGGCGACGCCCACCTCTACAGCAACCACCTCGAGCAGGCCCGTCTCCAGCTCACCCGCAAGCCGGGGCCGCTGCCGACGCTGAGGCTCAACCCGGACGTCAAGGACATCGACGCGTTCGAGCTCGAGGACATCACGGTGGAGGGCTACGACCCCGCCCCCGGCATCAAGGCCCCCGTTGCCGTCTGAGGCCGGTTCGGGGCGCGTCGTGATGGTCGCGGCGGTCGCCGACAACGGCGTCATCGGCAACGGCCCCGACATCCCCTGGAAGATCCCCGGCGAGCAGGCCGAGTTCAAGGCGATCACGATGGGCCACACGCTCGTCATGGGCCGCACCACCTTCGAGTCCATCGGCCGCCCCCTGCCGGGCCGCACCACGGTCGTGCTGACCGGTGACACGACCTGGTCGTACGACGGCGTGCTGGTCGCCCACGACATCGACTCCGCCCTCGCCCTGGCCGCGAAGGAGCGGGGCGACACGGTCATCGCCGGCGGCGCGCAGGTCTACGCAGCAGCGATGCCGTACGCCACCGAGCAGGTCATCACCCGCGTCCATCTGACTCCCGAGGGCGACGCCCTCTACCCACCCTTCGACCAGGCGGAGTGGGTCGAGACGAAGCGCGAGCCCCACGAGGCGTACGACCGCGTCTTCCTCGCTCGTGCTCCCTGACGCGCGAGTAGGTGTCTCGCCCCTCTAAGGTAAACGGCATGGAGCTACGCATCTTCACCGAGCCCCAGCAGGGGGCGTCCTACGCCGACATCCTCGCTGTCGCACAGAAGGCCGAGGAGCTGGGGTTCGGGGCGTTCTTCCGCTCCGACCACTACCTGAAGATGGGCTCGGTCGACGGTCTGCCTGGACCGAGCGACGCGTGGACGACGCTCGCCGGCCTTGCCCGCGACACGAGCACGATCCGGCTCGGCACCCTGGTCACCTCCGCGACCTTCCGCCTCCCGGGTGTGCTGGCGATCCAGGCCGCCAACGTGGACGACATGTCCGAGGGCCGGGTCGAGCTCGGCCTGGGAGCGGGCTGGTTCGAGGAGGAGCACGAGGCGTACGGGATCCCGTTCCCGGCCCTGGGGGAGCGGTTCGACCGGCTGGAGGAGCAGCTCGAGATCATCACCGGGCTGTGGGCGACCGAGCCGGGGGAGACCTTCGACTTCAACGGGAAGCACTACACGATCAAGGAGAGCCCGGGCCTGCCGAAGCCGATCCAGACCCGTGGCCACGCCGGCTCGATCCCGGTGATCGTGGGCGGCGGCGGCAAGAAGCGTACGCCGACGCTGGCCGCGACCTTCGCCGACGAGTTCAACGCCGCCTTCGTCTCCGTCGAGGAGTCCCAGGCGCTGTTCGAGAACGTCGGTCGCTTCGTGGAGGCGGCCGGCCGGGACGACTCGATCATCTACTCCGCCGCCCAGGTGCTCTGCGTCGGCCGCGACGAGGACGAGATCGCCGGCCGTGCGCGGGCGATCGGCCGCGAGCCCGCCGAGCTGCGTGAGAACGGTCTGGGGGGCACCCCGGACGAGGTGGTCGCCAAGATCAAGCGGTTCGAGGACGCCGGCGCGACCCGCATCTACCTCCAGGTGCTCGACCTGAGCGATCTGGACCATCTCGCACTCGTAGCCGACGAGGTCATGCAGCGCGTCTGACGATAGTCTGTACGCCATGACTGATGCTCCCTTCGGCACCGTGCTCTCCGCACTCGTCACGATGTTCAACGACGATGGCTCGGTCGACCTGGAGCAGACCCAGAAAGTCGCCAAGCACCTGGTCGATCACGGCCACGACGGCATCGTCGTCTCCGGCACCACCGGCGAGTCGCCGACCACCACTCCGGCCGAGGACGGCGAGATCCTGGCCGCGGTCAAGGACGCCGTCGGCGACCGCGCCAAGATCGTGGCCGGTATCGGCACCAACGACACCCGCACCACCGTCGAGCTCGCCAAGCAGGCGGCCTCGATCGGCGCCGACGGCCTCCTGCTGGTGACGCCCTACTACAACAAGCCGGGCGAGCGCGGCATCCGCGAGCACTTCCGCACCGTCGTCTCCGCTACCGACACCCCGGTCATCCTCTACGACGTCCCCGGCCGCACCGGCTCCCCGATCACCCTCGACACCTACCGGGAGGCGATCACCTGGGACACCGTCGTCGCGGTCAAGGAGGCCGCCGGCGACTTCCCGCGCGGCACCAGGCTGCTCGACCTCGGCTACTCGATCTACTCCGGTGACGACGCGCTCACCCTCGCCTGGCTGGCGCACGGCGCCGTCGGCGTGATCAGCGTCGCCGCCCACGTGCTCGGCGACCAGACGCGGACGATGATCGACGCCTTCGCGGCGAGCGACATCGAGACCGCCCGCAAGACTTATGCGCGGATGCTCCCCGCGATCGACGCCATCATGGGCGTCCCGAACTACGGAGCCACCACTGCCAAGGCCGCTCTCGAGCTGACCGGCGTGATCGACAACCGCAGCGTACGAGGGCCCCTGGTGGCGCTCGACGCGGACGAGGTCGAGGCGCTGCGAGCCGGGCTGGAGGCCTCTGGCCTTCTCTAGAAGGAACGCCTTTGTCTCACCCACACCCGGAGCTGACCGAACCCGGCAAGCTCCCCAAGGGCGGCCTGCGGGTCACCCCTCTCGGCGGCCTCGGTGAGGTCGGCCGCAACATGACCGTCTTCGAGTACGACGGCCGGCTGCTGATCGTCGACTGCGGCGTGCTCTTCCCTGAGGAGCAGCAGCCCGGTGTCGACCTGATCCTGCCCGACTTCGGCCCGATCCGTGACCGGCTCGGCGACATCGAGGCGCTGGTCCTGACCCACGGCCACGAGGACCACATCGGCGCGACGCCCTACCTGCTCCGCGAGCGCCAGAACATCCCGCTGGTCGGCTCCGAGCTGACCCTGGCCCTGCTCGGCTCCAAGCTGCGCGAGCACCGTCTGCGCGAGACGGTGCAGCACAAGGTACGCGAGGGCGACACGATCTCCTTCGGGCCGTTCGAGCTCGAGTTCGTCGCCGTCAACCACTCCATCCCGGACGCGCTCGCGGTCGCGATCCGCACCGGCGCCGGCCTCGTTCTGCACACCGGCGACTTCAAGATGGACCAGCTGCCGCTGGACGGCCGGATCACCGACCTGCGCGCGTTCGCCCGGCTCGGCGAGGAGGGTGTGGACCTGTTCCTCACCGACTCCACCAACGCCGAGGTCCCCGGCTTCACGACCGCCGAGAAGAAGATCGCGCCCGCGATCGAGCAGGTCTTCCGCGAGTCCGACCAGCGCATCATCGTGGCCTGCTTCGCCTCCCACGTGCACCGCGTCCAGCAGGTGCTCGACAGCGCGGTCGCACACGGCCGCAAGGTGGCGTACGTCGGTCGCTCGATGGTCCGCAACATGCAGATCGCCTCCGACCTGGGCTACCTGCACGTGCCCGAGGACGTCATCGTGGACGCCAAGGAGCTCGCCGAGCTGCCGCCGGAGAAGGTCGTCATGGTCTCGACCGGCTCCCAGGGCGAGCCGATGTCGGCGCTGTCCCGCATCGCCAACGGCACCCACAACTTCGTGCACATCGAGCCGGGCGACACCGTCCTGCTGGCCAGCAGCCTGATCCCGGGCAACGAGAACTCGATCTACCGGGTGATCAACGGGCTCGCCCGTCTGGGCGCCAACGTGGTCCACAAGGGCAACGCCCTGGTGCACGTCTCGGGCCACGCCAGCGCCGGCGAGCTGCTCTACTGCTACAACATCGTCCGCCCACGCAACGTGATGCCCGTCCACGGCGAGGTGCGTCACCTGCTCGCCAACGGTGACCTGGCCCGCCAGACCGGCGTCGAGAGCGTCGTCTACGCCGAGGACGGCGTCGTCGTCGACCTCATCGACGGCAAGGCCGAGATCGCGGGCAAGGTCGAGTGCGGCTACGTCTTCGTCGACGGCACCACCGTCGGGGACGTCACCGAGTCCGAGCTCAAGGACCGCCGGATCCTGTCCGAGGAGGGCTTCGTCTCGATCGTCGTCGTGGTCGACTCGGTCAAGGGCACCGTCGCCAGCGGCCCCGAGATCCATGCCCGCGGCCATGTGTGGCCCGACAACGCCTTCGAGCCGATCAAGCAGCCGATCGTCAAGGCGGTCAACCGGGCCATCTCGGAGGGTGCGACCGACACCTACCAGCTACAGCAGGCCATCCGGCGTACGTTCGGGCGCTGGGTCTCCAGCACCCACCGCCGCCGCCCGATGATCGTCCCCGTAGTGATCGAGGCCTGAGCCTGGTCCTGCGAGCGAAGCTCGCAGGACCAACGCGAAGGGATCGATCGGGTCGAGATCCACGCTGTGAAGCAACCTAGGCGACAAGCTGTAGTAGAACGCCAGCCGTGATCAGCGCCTGGCCGACGTGATAGGTCACCATGATCTGCACGTCGGTCAGGCGCGGCGGCTCGTTGCCGTGCTCGGCGAGATTGAGCCCGATCAGGGTGTCGCTGACGACGAAGATCGTCGCTCCCGCGGCGATCCACACGCTCCCGGTCAGCCAACCGAGCACGAGCATGGTGGCGATCACCAGGGAGTACGCGGCCAGGGCCGCAGCCATCGGCACGCCGCCCATCTCCCGGGCGCCCCGGAGCACCCGGCCCATCGGGATCGCCAGCGCGACCGCGACCACGAAGCCTGCCCAGGACCACGTCGGGGTCTCCAGGCCGAGGGCGAGGAAGGTCATGGCGTATGCCAGGTGGCCGACGAAGAAGAGCCCCACACCGCCGAGGAACCGCCGCGCCGAGGACCCGATCATCGAGATGTCGCCGAGCATCCCGAAGAAGAGCGCGACGATCAGCCACCACGCTGCCGGCTCCCCGTCGCTGACGAGTCCCACCAACACCATCAGCCCCACCATCACCAGGGGCTTGGTGACGTAATGGATTCGCCGCCAGCCGAGCCACACGCAGGTCCAGTCCGCCACGGCATCGGCGACGGTGAGAAGGGCGATGAGGACTGCGAGGCTCTGCATGGCGGCAAACTACACCGATGCAACACACCCCCATGGGGTCCCGGAGCCAGGCCGCTCGGTCAAATACCCTGCTTGTATGGCGACCCGTACGTCTTCCCCGCCGGGTTCGCGGAGCTCGACCACCAACAAGAGCACCCGTCCCCGGAGTACGACCACGACAAAGCGAGCAACGGCCACGAGCCGGGCCCGCTCAAAGGCAGCGCCGAACAAAGGCCAGAACAAGCGCCGTCCCGCCGCAAAGTCAGCCAACAAGAGGCCAGCCAACCGGAAGACGACGAACCGTACGCCACCTCGTGCCGTACGCAACGGGCCCAGCCCGATCGCGGTCCTCTTCGACGCCATCTTCTCGACCATCGCGAGCCTGTGGCTGGCGATCGCCGGGGGAGTGGCGGCCATCTTCCGCGTCGGTGGCCAGGCCGCCAGTGATCTCGAGCCGGAGCACCGGCGCGACGGTGCCGGCCTGTTCCTGATCGGCCTCTCCGTCCTCGTCGCCGCCGGCGTCTGGTTCCAGCTCGGCGGGCAGTTCTTCGACGTGGTCCGCATCGCCGTGGCCGGCGTCGTCGGCAAGGTCGGCTGGCTGGTGCCGGTCGGGCTCGTCGTCGCCGGTGCCCGGCTGATGCGCGACCCGGTCGACGCCGCCCCGGTCGGCCGGCTCGCGATCGGCTGGGCCGCGTTCCTGATGGCCACGCTCGGCATCATCCAGATCGCCAACGGCAACCCGCAGCCCACCTCGGGCGACAGCAGCGAGCTGCAGTGGGCCGGCGGCGCGATCGGCTACGTCGTGGCCAGCCTGCTGCTCGACGTCATGCGCTCGACGGCCGTGGTCGTCGTACTCCTCTCGCTTCTCGTCGTCTTCGGGATCCTGGTGATCACCGGGACCCCGCTCTACCAGGTGCCGAGTCGCCTGGTGGAGCTCCGCGATCGCGCGCTCGGCCTGACGCCGCCCGAGGAGATGAGCGAGAGCGGCACCAACATCCGGCGGGTGCGACGGGGCAACAAGCTCTTCGCCGACGACGACACCTTCGACCCGGAGGGCTTCGAGCCCTACGAGACGCCGCTCCTCGAGGAGGAGAAGCCGAAGAAGAAGCGGAAGAAGGACGGGCTCGACATCGCGCTCGCCCTCGACGAGGACTCGGACGCCGACACCCAGCCCGACGAGGCTGTGCCCAGCGACGCGGCGGGCCTCCTGCCCGCGGTCGCGACCGGGTCCATGAACGACGGCGCCCCGAAGCCCGGCAAGCGGCGCGACCTCGAGCCGCCGCCGCACGCCGAGCTGCCCCAGCGCGTCGAGCAGCTCATGCTCGCCGGCGACGTGGCCTACACGCTCCCGGGCAGCGACCTGCTCAAGCCCGGCTCGCCGCACAAGGCCCGCTCCAAGGCCTCCGACGAGATCGTCAGCCGGCTCCAGGCGGTGCTCGAGGAGTTCAACATCGATGCCGCGGTCACCGGTTACACCCGTGGCCCGACGGTCACCCGCTACATCGTGGAGCTCGGCGCCGGCGTGAAGGTCGAGAAGATCACCGGCATCCAGAAGAACATCGCCTACGCGGTGGCCTCCGCCGACGTACGCATCCTCTCGCCGATCCCCGGCAAGTCGGCCGTCGGTGTGGAGATCCCGAACAGCGACAAGGAGATCGTCACCCTCGGCGACGTGCTCCGCTCCAACGCCGCGCGCGGCGACCACCATCCGATGATCACCGGTGTCGGCAAGGACGTCGAGGGCGGCTTCGTGGTCGCCAACCTCGCCAAGATGCCCCACCTGCTGGTCGCGGGCGCGACCGGTTCGGGTAAGTCGTCCTTCATCAACTCGATGATCACCTCGGTGCTGATGCGGGCCACGCCCGACGAGGTGCGGATGATCATGGTCGACCCCAAGCGGGTCGAGCTCAACTCCTACGAGGGCGTGCCGCACCTGATCACGCCGATCATCACCAACCCGAAGAAGGCCGCCGAGGCGCTGGCCTGGGTCGTACGCGAGATGGACATGCGCTACGACGACCTGGCCAACTTCGGCTTCCGCCACGTCGACGACTTCAACAAGGCCGTGCGCGCCGGGAAGGTGCAGCTCCCGCCCGACTCCGAGCGGGTCCTGTCGCCCTACCCCTACCTGCTGGTCATCGTCGACGAGCTCGCCGACCTGATGATGGTCGCCCCGCGCGACGTCGAGGACGCGGTCGTACGCATCACCCAGCTCGCCCGTGCCGCCGGCATCCACCTGGTGCTGGCCACGCAGCGGCCCTCGGTCGACGTGGTCACGGGTCTGATCAAGGCCAACGTGCCCTCGCGGCTCGCCTTCGCGACCTCGTCGCTGGCCGACTCGCGCGTCATCCTCGACCAGCCGGGTGCGGAGAAGCTGGTCGGCCAGGGTGACGGGCTGTTCCTGCCGATGGGCTCCTCCAAGCCGATCCGTGTGCAGGGCTCGTGGGTCTCCGAGTCGGAGATCAACGCGGTCGTGAAGTCGGTCAAGGGCCAGCTCGAGCCTTCCTACCGCGAGGACGTGACCGCTCCCGCGGAATCCAAGCGGGTGCTGGACGACGACATCGGCGACGACATGGACCTGGTCATCCAGGCGATCGAGCTGATCGTCTCGACCCAGTTCGGGTCGACCTCGATGCTGCAGCGCAAGCTCCGCGTCGGGTTCGCCAAGGCCGGCCGCCTGATGGACATCCTCGAGTCGCGCGGCGTGGTCGGTCCCTCCGAGGGCTCCAAGGCACGCGACGTACTCGTCAAGCCTGACGAGATCGACGGCGTCATCGCAACGATCCAGGGGGAGATGTGAGCGAGAATTCACCGGCGGTCGAGACCGCCGACCCTGCCGAGACCGCCGATCCTGCTGAGACAGTCGATCCTGCCGAGGCAGTCGACTCTGCCGAGGCCCACGATGTCGACGTCGTCGAGGTACGCCGCAACGGACGCCTCGCGCTGGTGGTGGCGCTCGCGTCGCTGCTGGTCGGCCTCGCCTTCGTGCTGCGCGGCGGCATCGAGGGCTACCTGGTCGGCCTGATCCTGCTCGCCGTCGCGGCGGTGCAGGGCTGGACCGTCTGGGACTCGCGGATGCCGCTGCTGCTCGTCGACGAGCAGGGCGTACGCCTCCGCTTCGGCCAGACCTGGCAGGGCATCCCGTGGTCGAAGATCGAGTCCGTCGAGCACACCCCTCGCCCGGACGGGATCGAGCGGTTCTGGAAGGACGGCCGCATCGGCGTGCTGCTGCACGACGAGGACGAGGTGCTCGATGAGCTCTCGCCGACCGCCCGGCGCCAGGCGATGCTGACCGAGCGCCTCTACGGCCTCCCGTTCTCGCTCCCGCTCGGGCTCTCCACCCGCGTCCTGGGTGCCGGTGACGACGTCACCGAGGCCATCGCGATCGTCGCCGCCGACGGCGTCGAGGTCGTCGAGATCGATCCTGCGCTCGAGGCGGAGGAGCCGGAGGCGGACACCGACGAGAGCACCGAAGACCACACTGTCGATGCCGCCTCGGACGACGGTGACACCGCGGTCCGACCGCCCCTCTCCGAGCAGGCCGGAGACACCAACCCCCGGATGCTCCGGGTCTTGGACGAGCCTGATATCAATGCCGCAGACGTGGTGGACGAGGCGGAGCAGGACCAGGTGGACCGGGACACGAACCAGGACGAGACGACGCCGAAGACCGACCCCGAGCCCGAGCCCGAAGTGGCTTCCGTGGCGGAGCCGGTCGCACCGCTGCGCGAGCCCTCGACGGCGGTCCGGGTGGACGTACGCTACGTGCCCGAGGAGCCGCAGGAGACCATCGCGGTCCACGGTGCCAACGCGCTCCAGCTGGACCTGGCGGAGGCGGCGTTCGCCGACGCGGACGTCGAGGACGCGGATGCGATCGAGTCCGACGTCGAAGACTCCGAGCTCGAGGGCGTACATCCGATCGCAGTGCCTGACGAGGAGGTCAAGGCGCTGGCCCCTTCGACAAGCTCAGGACACCGGATCGACGGTCTCGACGATGAGCCCACCGAGGTGGTGCCGACCAAGGTCCCCGAGATCGGTGCCGAGATCGCCGCGGCCCGCCGCCGGCTCGCCCTGGACATGGACGGCCTGGCCGAGTGGACCCGGATCCGTCCGCACGTCATCGAGGCGATCGAGGTCGACGACTTCGGCCCCTGCGGCGGCGACTTCTACGCCCGCGGTCACCTGCGCACGCTGGCCCGGGTCCTCGGCATCGAGGTCGCGCCGCTGCTGCGCACCTATGACGAGAAGTACGCCTCCGGCCCGGTCAGCCCGCGCGCCGTCTTCGAGGCCGAGCTCGCCCACAGCGCGGCGATCCGCCCGGTCCGGCGGATGCGTGGCGGGCCGTCCTGGTCGGTCCTGGTCGCCGCGGTGATGGCGGTCATCCTGGTCTGGTCGGTCGCGCGCCTGGTCATCGACGGCACCCAGCACGAGCCCGAGGCCGGGGCGATCCAGCTCGACGGCTCCGCCGGCACCGACAGCCCCTACGGCAAGTCCTCGCCCGTAGCGGTGACCGTCTCCGCCGCAGGCGGCGGTGCCCACGTGGTCGTCCGCGACTCGCGCGGCAAGGTCGTCTTCAGCGGTGACCTCGCCTTCGGCGAGTCCAAGTCGCTCCAGGTCACCCCGCCCCTGCGCGTACAGACCTCCGACGGTTCCCTCAAGGTCGCTGTCGGGGACGGCAAGGCCAAGGCCCTCGGCAAGACCGGGGAAGCCGCTCAGCGCACCTACACCGCCAACTAGCACGCTCTCAACCTCAAGCACGCCGAGTCGGCTCGTCATGACGAGCCGACTCGGCGCTGTTCTCGGTCAGAACGCGCCGACTCGGCGGGTTGTTAAAGAGATCGGGATTTGGTGACGCGGGTCACATCCGCTTTGGGACCATGACACTCGAGAGAGCGCTCTCACGAGTCGCCGGACTCATCGCTCATTCATCGGGAAGCGAGTCATCATGAGAAATCTCAAGGCATTAGGAGCCGCTGTGATCGCGGCCGGCGTGGTCGCGGTGGCGATCCCGCTGACATCGTTAGGGCAGGCGTCGGAGGCGTCGGAGCCGGGCACCCCGGCCGGCTGGACGAAGGTGTGGAGCGACGACTTCACCGGCGCTGCCGGGTCGCGGATCAACACCAACAACTGGATGTACGACATCGGCCACTCCTACCCCGGAGGTGCCGCCAACTGGGGCACCGGCGAGATCGCGTACCACAGCGACAGCACCCAGAACGTCTACCAGGACGGCAACGGCAACCTCGTCATCAAGCCGATCCGCGACGGTGCCGGCAACTGGACCTCCGGCCGCATCGAGACGACCCGGACCGACTTCCAGCCGCCCTCCGGCGGCGTGCTCCGCGTCGAGGGCCGCATCCAGATGCCGAACGTCACCGGCGCGGCGGCCCAGGGCATCTGGCCGGCGTTCTGGATGCTGGGAGAGCCCTTCCGCGGCAACTACTGGAACTGGCCGGGCATCGGCGAGATCGACATCATGGAGAACGTAAACGGCGCCAACCAGGTCTGGGGCACGCTGCACTGCGGCACTTCGCCCGGCGGCCCGTGCAACGAGACCACCGGCCTCGGCGGGACCCTCCAGGGCTGCCCGGGCTCGACCTGCCAGTCGTCGTTCCACACCTACGCGATGGAGTGGGACCGCAGCACCAGCCCGCAGCAGATCCGGTTCTACGTCGACAACACGCTCTACCACACGGTCCGCTCGGACCAGGTCGATGCGACGACCTGGAACAACGCGACCAACCACGGTTTCTTCATCATCCTCAACGTCGCGATCGGCGGCGGCTGGCCCGGCAACCCGACCTCGGCGACCGCCTCCGGTGTGCCGATGCTGGTGGACTACGTAGCCGTCTACTCCAAGGGCGGCGGCACCACCGAGCCGACCGACCCGCCCGCCCCGGGGAGCCGGGACGCCTACGCCACCATCCAGGCGGAGTCCTACAACGCCCAGAGCGGCACCCAGACCGAGGCGACCACCGACTCCGGCGGCGGTCAGAACGTCGGCTACCTAAGCAACGGCGACTGGCTCCGCTACGACGGCGTGAACTTCGGCTCGTCCGCGGCGCGCACGTTCTCGGCGCGGGTCGCCTCCGGCGCGCCCGCGGGGGTCAGCGGCCTGGTCGAGGTACGCCTCGACAATGTGAACAACGCCCCGATCGGCAGCTTCTCGGTGGCCAACACCGGAGGCTGGCAGAGCTGGCGTACGGTCCCGGGCAGCATCAGCGGGGTGACCGGCACGCACACGGTGTTCCTGCGGTTCACCAGCGGCCAGCCGGCCGACTTCGTGAACCTCAACTGGTTCACGTTCTCCCGGTGAGCGGGAGGCGATAGGTTCCACTCATGAACGAGACCCCGGCCGGCCGGCCGACGCTGGAGACGGTGGCGCGGGCGGCCGGGGCCTCGCGGGCGACGGTCTCGCGCGTCGTCAACGGCTCCACGACCGTGCGCGCCGACGTCGCCGAGAGCATCCGCCGGGCCATCGCCGACCTCGGCTACGTACCGAACCCGGCGGCGCGGAGCCTGGTGACGCAGCGTACGGACTCCATCGCGCTGATCCTGCCGGAGTCCGCGACCCGGGTCTTCTCCGACGACGCCTTCTTCCCCGGCGTGATCCGGGGTGTCGGCGAGGCGCTGGAGAAGGCGGACAAGCAGCTGGTGCTGTTGCTCGCCTCGACGCAGTCGAGCCACGACCGGATCCTGCGCTACGTGCACGGCCGTACCGTCGACGGTGTCGTGCTGGCCTCGATGCACGGCGCCGACACCCTGCCCGAGGAGCTACGGGTGGCGGGCGTCCCGGTCGTCACCAGCGGGCGGCCGCTGGGTGAGGCGACGGTGCCGTACATCGACGTCGAGCACGCCAGCGGGGTCGAAGCGGCGATGAACCACCTCGTCGGTCTCGGCCGGCGCCGGATCGCGACCATCGCCGGGCCGCAGGACATGGTCGCCGGGCGCGAGCGCCTGGCGGGCTACCTCACCGGTCTCCAAGCTGTCCCCGGGGCGGTGCCGCTGGTCGAGGAGGGCGACTTCATGCGCCAGTCGGGCATCGACGCGATGGAGCGGCTGCTGCAGCGCGATCCCGGCATCGACGCCGTCTTCGCGGCCTCCGACCTGATGGCCGACGGCGCCCTGCGTACGCTGCGCCGGGTCGGCCGCCGGGTGCCCGACGACGTGGCGGTGATCGGGTTCGACGACGTCGAGGCGGCGCGGTTCACCGACCCGCCACTGACGACGGTGCACCAGCCGATCCACGAGATCGGCACCCGCCTCGCCGAGCAGATCCTCCGCCTGGTGGCGGGGGAGGAGGTCGAGGCCTCCGTCGTGCTCCCGACGCGGCTGGTGATCCGCGAGTCCGCCTGAGCCAGGAGCCTCAGGCGTCACCCGCGCGGTATCGCCGCTCGGGTCGCCCGGCGGTGCCGTAGTTCAGACGTACGCCGATCCGCCCCGTGCTCGCGAAGTGCTCGAGATAGCGACGGGCGCTCACCCGGGAGACCCCGATCGCGTCGGCGCACTCGGTGGCGCTGAGCTCGCCGGCGGTCTGCAGCGCGGCCAGCACGGCCCGGGCGGTCTCCGCGCTGAGCCCCTTCGGCAGCCGCTCACGAGCCTCGCGTGCGCCCTGATGGCTGAAGACCTCGTCGATGCCGGCCTGGACCTCGTCGCGATGCTCGGCACCCCCGGCTCCATCGGCCCGCTGGCCGATCCGGGCGAGCGCCTCGCGGGAGCGGCGTACGTCATCGAGCCGGGCGGCCAGGTCCTCGAACGGGAACGGCTTCACCACGTAGTGGGCGGCGCCGCCGGCCGCGGCGGCGCGCACCGTGTCCGCCTCGCGGGCGGCGGTGATGACGATGACGTCGGCGTCGTCGCCTCGTCCGCGCAGCCGGCGCAGCAGCTCGATGCCGCTGAAGTCGGGAAGGTGCACGTCGAGCAGCAGCACGTCGGGGGAGAGGCGGGCGGTCTCCTCGAGCGCCTGCCCACCGGTGGCGGCCACGCCGACGACCCGGAACCCCTCGACGCGCTCGACGAAGCGGGTGTGGATAGAGGCCACCATGAAGTCGTCCTCGACCACGAGCACGGTGAGCTCCGGTGCGGACGTCATCGGGCCTCCTCGGGGGCGGTGGTGGTGGGTGGGGCGAGCGGCGCGGCGGCCGGCAGGGTCGCGATGAAGACCGCTCCGGGGCGCTCCTCCGACCCGCTATTCTCCACCTCGACCTCGCCGCCGCGCGCACGGCACACCAGCTGGACCAGCGCGAGCCCGACACCTCGGCCGCTGGCGTCGCGCGGCTTGGTGCTGAAGCCGCGCCGGAAGATCTCGGGCAGCCGCTCGGCCGGTACGCCGCCGCCTGTGTCGGAGACGCGGACCGTCACGGTCTCGCCCTCGGCCGTCAGGCGTACGCCGACCCGACCGTCGAGCGGCCCGAGGGTCTGTCCCTGAATTCGCGGCGTCTGGCCGCCGCTTTCGAATTCAGGGACAGACCCTTGCGCAGCGGCGTCGACGGCGTTGTCGACCAGGTTGCCGAGGACGGTGACGACGTCGGCGGAGCCGTCGGGGGTGAGCCGGGGGAGCGAGCTGGCGGCGTCCAGGTCGATGCTCACTCGCCGCTCGGCGGCCAGGCTGGCCTTGGCGATGAGCAGCGCGGCCACCGCGGGGTCGTCGATCCGGGAGGTGATGTGGTCGCTCAGCGCCGCCCGGCGCGCGGTCAGCCCGGTGACGAACCGGCCCACCTCGGCGTACTCCTCCAGCTCGAGGAGCCCGGTGATGGTGTGCAGCTGGTTGCTGAACTCGTGGGTCTGCGCCCGCAGGGTCTCGGTGACGCTCTCGCGGGCGTTGAGCTCGCTCTGCAGCGCCACCAGCTCGGTGCGGTCGCGCAGCGTGGTGACGGTGCCGGCGGGGCGGCCGTCGTGGCGGACCCGGTTGCGGTTGAGCACCAGCACCCGCTCACCGGCGACCAGCGGCGCGTCGTGGACCTCCTCGGGCCCGCTCAGCAGGGCGAGCGTCTCGGCGGGCAGATCGAGCTCGTCGAGCCGGTGTCCGGTCGGGTCCGAGGTCAACCCGAGCAGGTCCCGGGCGCTGTCGCTCATCAGGCTGACCCGTCCGTCGGCGCCGACGGCCAGCACCCCCTCGCGGATCGAGCGCAGCAGGCCCTCGCGGTGGTCGGCGAGGGCGGCGATGTCGCGCGGCTCCAGCCCACGCGTACGCCGCTTGATCAGCCGCGCCAGCAGCCACGACCCGAGCACGCCGAGCGCGAGACCGGCCAGCAGCACCGTGAGGGCATCGGCCCAGGTGCGGGCGAGCCGCTCGGTCAGCGGCGGGTAGTCCTCGGTCACCACGACCACGCCGACGGGACGCGGCGCCTCGGCGTCCGCACCCGTCGAACCTCCGCCGTAGACCGGGACCTGGGCGGCGATAGCCCGGCGGCCGGCGTCGTCGATGTCGCCGGACCAGGCCCGGCTCGTCTCGCGCCTGCCCAGGTCGAGCCTCTCGCCCACCCGGGTGGGGTCGGTGGCGACGAGGACCTCGCCGTCGAGCGCGGTGAGGTAGGCGGTGTCGGCGCCCGCGTCCGCGGCCCGGGTCTGCAGGTAGAAGCCCAGCGCCTGCCGGTCGGGAGTGTTGGTCAGGAGCCCGTCCTGGACCGCCGCGATCCCGGCGAGGCTCTCCGCGGCGGCGCGCAGCCGGTCCTCGCGGGAGTCACGGAAGTCGGCGTCGCTCTGCCGCAGGGAGACGATGCTGGTCGCCACGACGACGAGCAGCAGCACCGAGAGCTGCAGCAGCAGCACCTGCCCGGCCAGCGTCAGGTGGCGCCGCGGTCCCTGTGACCACAAGTTACACAACCTCCTTTGGTTGCCGAATGGTGACGGCGGTCACCCCGGACTGTGACCATCGCCACTGACCGTTTCATCCCCCTGAGTCTGGAGGCCAGCCGTTGTCGACGCCGACATCGCAGTCCCCGCCCCGACCGCCGCTGCCGACGCAGCGGGGCCGGGCAGCGAGCATACGCCGTACCCGTGCCCTCGCCGTCGTGCTCGTGACCTGCCTGCTCGCCGCGGCATCGGCCTGCGGCGTGACCCGTGGCGCGGAGTCCAAAGACCTCGACATGTGGATCCCGAACAGCCCCGGTGGCGGCTATGACCAGACCGGCCGTGCGGCCGTGGGTGTCCTCGACCGCGGCGACATGACCGGCGGCGACATCCAGGTGACCAACATCCTGGGCGCCGGCGGCTCCGTCGCGATGTCCCGCCTGATGAGCGAGGAGGGCAACGGCAACCTGCTCATGACCATCGGCCTGGGCGTCGTCGGCTCCACCTACTCCTTCGGTGTGGACGCCCGTCCCCAGGACGCCACCCCGATCGCCCAGCTCATCGAGGAGCAGGAGGGGGTGCTGGTTCCGGCCGACTCGCCGTTCAAGACCATCGACGACCTGGTGAAGGCCTGGGCCGAGGACCCCGAGTCCATCGTGGTCGGCGGCGGCTCCTCGCCCGGTGGCCCCGACCACCTCTTCCCGATGCAGCTGGCCGAAGCCGCGGGCATCGACCCGAAGAAGGTCACGTACGTCCCGTACGACGGCGGTGGCCCGCTCACCAGCGCGCTCCTTGGTCAGAAGATCGACGTCGGCTTCTCCGGACTCGCCGAGTTCGAGGGCCAGGTGGAGGCCGGAGAGCTGCGGGTCCTGGCCGTCTCGGGCGACGAGCGCGGCACCGGCGTCTTCGCCGATGCACCCACGCTGACCGAGAGCGGCATCGACCTGGTCTTCCTCAACTGGCGCGGCGTACTCGCCCCGCCGGGAATCAGCGACGAGCGCCGGCAGGAGCTGATCGACCTGCTCACCCGGATGCACGACTCGAAGCAGTGGCAGCAGGCGCTGAAGGACAACGGCTGGACCGACGCCTTCATCACCGGCGATGACTTCGACGACCTGCTGGTCGAGCAGGACCAGCGTGTCGCCTCGACCCTGAAGGAGCTGGATCTGCTGTGAGCGTCCACGAAACCGAAACTCAACCCCCCGAGCCCAAGAGCCCGGCGCGCCGGGTCGACGTGGCCCAGTACGGCCTGGCCCTGTTCCTGGTCGTCGTCGGGATCTACACCGTCATCGACGCCACCGGCCTGCAGGTCGGCTTCGCCGACCCGGTCGGCCCCCGCGTCTTCCCGTACGTCATCGGGGCCGGCCTCGTCGTCGTCGGCGTGCTGCTGGCGGTCGCCACCGCCCGCGGCTCGCAGCCTGAGCCCGAGGAGGGCGAGGACGTCGACCTGAGCTCGTCGGCCGACTGGCTGACGGTCCTCAAGCTGGTCGCGGTCCTGCTGTTCACGGTCGCGACCGTGAACCTGCTCGGCTGGGCGATCTCGGGCGCGGCGCTGTTCGCCGGCGCCGCCTGGTGCCTCGGCAGCCGGACGCTCGTGCGGGACGTGATCGTCGGGCTCGTCCTCTCGGTCGCCAGCTGGTACGCCTTCTACGTCGGTCTGGGCATCCCGCTCACCCCTGGCGTACTCGACGGGATCCTGTGAGGACTGACTGATGGAGAACTTCGAACTTCTGATGGGTGGACTCGAGTCCGCCCTGACCCCGATGAACCTGCTCTACGCCGCCATCGGCGTGCTGCTGGGCACCTTCGTCGGCGTACTGCCCGGCATCGGTCCGGCGATGGCCATCGCGCTGCTGCTGCCGGTGACGTACCGGCTCGAGCCGACCAGCGCGTTCATCATGTTCGCCGGCCTCTACTACGGCGGCATGTACGGCGGCTCCACCACCTCGATCCTGCTGAACACACCGGGGGAGTCCGCCTCGGTGATGACGGCACTGGAAGGCAACCGGATGGCCAGAGCGGGGCGTGGCGCGCAGGCGCTGGCCACCGCCGCGGTCGGCTCGTTCGTCGCCGGCACCATCGGCACCATCCTGGTGGCCTTCTTCTCGCCGGCCCTGGCCGATGTGGCCGTCAACCTGGGCGCGCCCTCGTACTTCGCGCTGATGGTCCTGGCCCTGGTCATGACCACGACCGTGCTCGGCACCTCGGCCCTGCGCGGCTTCGCCGCGCTGTTCCTCGGCCTGACGATCGGCCTGGTCGGTCTCGACCTCAACACCGGCCAGCCGCGGCTCACCTTCGGCGTGACCCAGCTCGTCGACCGCCTCGACATCGTGGTCGTCGCGGTCGGCATCTTCGCCCTCGGCGAGGCCCTGTGGGTCGCCGCCCACCTGCGCCGACGCCCGGCGCACGTGGTTCCGGTCGGCCGGCCCTGGATGGGACGCGACGACTGGGGCCGCTCCTGGAAGCCGTGGCTGCGAGGCACCGCCTTCGGGTTCCCGTTCGGTGCGCTTCCCGCCGGTGGTGCGGAGATCCCGACGTTCCTCTCGTACCTGACCGAGCGGAAGCTCTCCAAGCGCGGCGACTTCGGCCGGGGCGCGATCGAGGGTGTCGCCGGGCCGGAGGCGGCCAACAACGCCTCGGCCGCCGGGATGTTCGTGCCGATGCTGGCTCTCGGCCTGCCGGTGACCGCCACGGCCGCAGTGATGCTCTCCGCACTCCAGGGCTACGGCATCACCCCGGGCCCGCAGCTGATGACAGACCACGCCGACCTGGTGTGGACGCTGCTGGCCAGCCTCCTGATCGGCAACACCCTGCTGCTGGTGCTCAACCTGCCGCTGGCGCCGCTGTGGGCCCGGCTGCTGCGGATCCCGAGGCCGCAGCTCTACGCAGGCATCCTGTTCTTCGCCTGCCTGGGTGCGTACGCCACCAACCTGGATCCGTTCGACATCGCGCTGCTGGTCGCCTTCGGTCTGCTCGGGCTGATGATGCGTCGCTTCGGCCTGCCCGTGCTGCCGCTGATCCTTGGTGTCATCCTGGGCCCGTTGATGGAGACCAAGCTGCGGGAGGCGCTGACCATCTCGGGCGGTGACTACACGGCGCTGCTGAGCGAGCCGCTGGCGGTGGTCATCTATGTGCTGATCGCACTGTTCATCCTGGGCCGGCCGTTCATCGCCCGGCTCAGGGCACGGGCCGAGCAGTCGGCCGACCCCGACGAGCTCGAGGACGAGAAGGAGAAGGTGCTGTGATGAGTGAGACTCCCGCAGGTGGCTGGGTGGTCGTGGCATGGGCGCCCGACGTCTACGGCTCGGTCGCGCTGGACTGGGCGCTCGCCGACGCCGAGCGTCGCGACCGTGGCGTCGTGGTCGTCAACGCCTCCCGGGGCGACACCCTGGTCGACGACCGTTACGCCCTCGAGGAGCAGGTCGCCGAGCTCGAGCGCCGGCTCACCGAGTCGGGCCGGCCGCACGAGATCCGGCAGTCGATCGACCCGGACGTCGCCGGCGCCGTCCTCGACGCCGCCGAGCAGCTCGACGCCAAGCTGGTCGTGGTCGGTCTGCGGCGGCGTACGCCGGTCGGCAAGCTGCTGATGGGCAGCGTCGCGCAGCGGATCCTGCTCGGCGCGTCCTGCCCGGTCCTCTCCGTGAAGCCGGGCTCCGTGCCAGACTGATCGCCGCTCCACGGCGCGAGGGTTCGGTTTCCGGGGCGTGTGCGCGTCATACTTCACGGTGATGAGCACAGCCACCGAACCCTCCGCCGAGACCGCCCAGCCACTCCTGTCGGTCGCCATGGTGACCCTCGGGTGCACCCGCAACGAGGTGGACTCCGAGGAGCTCGCCGGCCGGCTTACGGCGGGAGGCTTCCGGCTGGTCGCCGACCCGGACGAGGCCGACACCGTGGTCGTCAACACCTGCGGCTTCGTCGAGCAGGCGAAGAAGGACTCGGTCGACACGCTGCTCGAGGCCGCCGATCTCAAGGAGACGGGTCGCGCCCAGGCGGTGGTCGCGGTCGGCTGCATGGCCGAGCGCTACGGCAAGGACCTGGCCGCCGAGCTCCCCGAGGCCGACGCGGTGCTCGGCTTCGACGACTACCCCGACATCGCCGCCAAGCTGCGTGCGATCCTCGCCGGGGAGACCCATCACCCGCACACCCCCCAGGACCGGCGCCTGCTGCTCCCGATCTCCCCGGTCGAGCGCGACGCCTCCGCCATCTCGGTCCCCGGCATGGCGGCCGTCGACCAGGTTCCCGGTTTCGCGGGGCGTACGCGGCTCGACGACGCCCCGTGGGCGCCGCTGAAGCTCGCCTCGGGCTGTGACCGCCGCTGCACCTTCTGCGCGATCCCGCAGTTCCGCGGCTCGTTCGTGTCGCGGCGCCCCTCCGACGTGCTCCACGAGGGCCAGTGGCTGGCCCAGCAGGGCGTCAAGGAGCTCTTCCTGGTCTCGGAGAACTCCACCTCCTACGGCAAGGACCTCGGCGACATCCGGCTGCTCGAGACGCTTCTGCCGGAGCTGGCCGCCATCGACGGCATCGAGCGCGTACGCGTCTCCTACCTGCAGCCCGCCGAGACCCGGCCCGACCTGCTGAAGGTCATCGCCACCACGCCGGGCGTGACGCCCTACTTCGACCTGAGCTTCCAGCACGCCTCCAACGCCGTCCTGCGGCGGATGAAGCGGTTCGGCGACCCGGAGAGCTTCCTGGGCCTGCTCGAGCAGATCCGCGGCTACGCGCCCGAGGCCGGGGTGCGGTCCAACGTCATCGTCGGCTTCCCCGGTGAGACCGAGGAGGACCTCGAGATCCTGACCGACTTCCTGGTCGCCGCGCGCATGGACGTCACCGGCGTGTTCGGCTACTCCGACGAGGAGGGCACCGAGGCAGCCGGTTTCGACGAGTCGCTCAAGCTGGACGCCGACGAGATCCGCGCCCGCGTCGAGCACGTCAACGAGCTCGTCGAGGAGCTCACCGCCCAGCGCGCCGAAGAGCGGATCGGGGAGCGGGTCGTCGTGCTCGTCGAGGAGATCTCCGACGGTGAAGTGCTGGGCCGGGCCGCCCACCAGGGGCCCGAGGTCGACGGGATGACGTCTCTCGAAGGCGACGTCGAGGGCGTACGTCCGGGTGATCTCGTGAACGCGACCGTCATCGCCTCCGAAGGCGTTGACCTGGTCGCCGAAGTGAACGGATAGGGTTCGCCGCGTGAACGACGAGAGCACTGCCCCCGAGGAATCGGTGCAGAAGACGAGCAACTGGAACGTACCCAACGCGCTGACCACGCTGCGGATCCTCGCGGTGCCGTTCTTCGCGTGGGCGCTGCTCGCCGACGGCGGTGACAACCCGACTCTGCGCTGGGTCGCCTTCGTGATCTTCGTGCTGGCCATGATCACCGACAAGATCGACGGCGATCTGGCTCGCAAGCACAACCTGATCACCGACTTCGGCAAGATCGCCGACCCGATCGCCGACAAGGCGGTCACCGGGATGGCCTTGATCGGCCTCTCGATCGTGGGCGACGTCTGGTGGTGGGTGACCATCATCGTGCTGCTGCGCGAGTGGAGCGTCACGCTGCTGCGGCTCTCGGTGCTGAAGAAGATCGTGATCCCGGCCGACCAGCTCGGCAAGATCAAGACCACGGTGCAGGCGGTCGCCCTCGGCGGCCTGCTGCTGCCGCTCCCGCACGGTTCGGCCCACGGCGGTGCCTTCGGTGACGCCCTGGTCTGGGAGCTGCTCTTCTACGCCTTCCAGATCTGCCTCGCGGTCGCGGTTGCGCTGACGATGTGGTCCGGCGCCCAGTTCTTCGCCGGGGTGTGGAAGCAGCGCGCCTCGCTGCGTGGCGGCGCCGAGTAGCCGCGACTGGTCTGGACCATTTCCACTAGTTGTAACTCCGTTACCCGACGTTCACCCAAGGCGCTCCCAAGCAGACGTACGCCGGGTTAGAGTCACGTCGTTTCGGTCGGTCCTCAGCGATCGCACTGATCGGGCAGGCCGGCTGGCGCACTCACTCTTTCACCTCATGCGGGGAGTCGTCTCAATGCTGTCAGCACGTACGCTGCTCGGATCGGCGGTGGGCCTCACGGTCGCAACCGCCGGTCTGTACGCAGTGGCTGTCCCGGTCGCGCAGGCAACGCCTGCCGGGGACAACCTGGTCATCTCCGAGGTCTACGGCGCCGGAGGAAACTCCGGCGCGGTCTACAACGCGGACTTCGTCGAGCTCTTCAACCCGACCGGTGAGGCGATCGCCCTCGACGGTCTGGCCGTCCACTACCGCTCCGCGAGCGGCGGCAGCGGCGGTGCCCCGCAGGCGCTGTCCGGCTCGGTCGCGGCGGGCGCGCACTACCTGATCCAGATGTCGGCGGCCGGCACGACCGGCGAGGCGCTGCCGACCCCTGACCACACCGCGTCGCCCGCCTTCTCGATGGCCGCGGCGGGCGGGCAGATCTCCCTTCAGGAGGGCACCGCGGTGGTCGCGACCTCCGGGTCGACCGTCGGGGTCGCGGGGATCGTCGACTTCTTCGGCACCTCGGGTGCGACCTCCTTCGAGGGTGCGCCCGCGGGCACCACCGCGACCGCGACCCAGTCGCTGAGCCGCACCGGCGGTGCGGACACCGACGACAACTCGGCCGACTTCACCCGCACCGCGCCGACGCCGACCCCCTCCGGCGGCGAGCCGGAGGAGCCCGAGGAGCCCGGCGACCCGGTCGCGGCCACCCCGGCCGAGGTCCAGGGCGAGAGCACCACCAGCCCGCTGGCCGGCCAGACCGTCACCACCTCCGGCATCGTGACCGCGGCCTACCCCTCCGGTGGGTTCTCCGGCTTCTACCTCCAGACCGAGGGCACCGGCGGCGAGCGCTCGCTCGCGGAGCACCCGGCATCGGACGCGGTCTTCGTCTACCAGACCCAGGCCGCCGGCTCCGTCACCGCCGAGGTCGGCGACAAGGTCACCGTGACCGGCCTGGTCAAGGAGTACGCCGGTCTGACCGAGGTCGAGGTCAGCTCGGCGGCCGCCATCGTGGCCGACGGCACCGGCGAGATCGCGCCGGTGAGGACCGACTGGCCGAGCACGGTCGCGCAGAAGGAGTCGCTGGAGGGCATGCTCCTCGCCCCTGGTGAGCTCACCGTCGCCGACACCTACACCGGCTCCACGGTCTACGGCGAGCTCGGCCTCGCCTCCGGCGACAAGCCGCTGCTCCAGCCGACCGAGGTCGCCCGTCCGGGCTCGGCGGAGGCCGCGGCTGTCGCGGCCGACAACGCCGCCCGCCGGATCGTCCTCGACGACGGCCGCTCCACCTCGTGGCGGCTCCCGACCGACGCGGACGTCCCGTGGGTCTCCAACGACGCCCCGATCGCGGTCGGCGCCTCCGCCGACCTGGACCCGGTCATCTTCACCGAGGGCGGCTCGCCCACGGCCCCGACCTACCGGCTCCAGCCGACCGCCCCGATCTCGGCCGACCCGTCGACGTGGCCGGGTGACTTCGAGAACGTACGCACCGAGGCCCCCGACGCCGCCAAGCTCGGCGACGCCGACGTGAAGGTCGCCTCGTTCAACGTGCTCAACTACTTCACCACCCTCGGCGACGCCGACGACGACAACGTCGGTGACGGTGGCTGCGAGGCGTACTCCGACCGGGCAGGTGACGGCACCAACGTCTCCGGCGGCTGCGACCAGCGCGGCGCCTGGGACCCCGAGGACTTCGAGCGCCAGCAGACCAAGATCGTCTCCGCGATCAACGCGCTCGACGCCGACGTCGTGGGCCTGATGGAGATCGAGAACTCCACCACGCTCGGCGAGGAGCCGGGCGAGGCGACCGAGTCGCTCGTGGCCGCGCTCAACGCGGCGGCCGGTGCAGGCACCTGGGCGGCCAACCCGATCTCCTCCCAGCTCCCGGCCGACGGCATGGACGTGATCACCAACGCGATCATCTACAAGCCGGGCTCGGTGAGCCGGGTCGGCGAGGCGCTCGCCCTGGGCGACCAGAGCAACGACGACCAGGCCTTCGGCAACGCCCGCGAGCCGATCGGCCAGGTCTTCGAGCCGGCCGATGGCGGCGCGCCGCTCCTGTTCGTGGTCAACCACTTCAAGTCCAAGGGCTCGGCCGGTCCGTGGCCGGGCGATGCCGACACCGGTGACGGCCAGGGTGCCTCCAACGAGTCGCGGGTCCGTCAGGCGACGGCACTGCGCGACTGGGTGGCCACGGTCCAGGAGTCTGCGGGTGTCACCGACGTGGCGCTGGCCGGCGACTTCAACTCCTACACCTCCGAGGACCCGCTGCAGGTCCTCTACGAGGCCGGCTACGCCGACTCCGAGAAGGTCTCGGGCAACGCCGAGTACAGCTACCTCTTCTCCGGCCTTGTCGGCTCCCTCGACCACATCCTGCTCAGCTCCTCGCTGCAGGCCCGGGTCACCGGCACGGACATCTGGAACGTGAACTCCGGTGAGCCGATCCTGAAGGAGTACAGCCGCTACAACTACACCGGCACCGACCTGCACCAGAACGGCCCGTGGCGCTCCTCGGACCACAACCCCGTGGTCGTCGGGATCTCCGCGGCGGCGGCGCCGGTCGACGTACAGGTGCTGGCCACCAACGACTTCCACGGCCGGATCCAGGCCAACGGGGCCGAGGCGGGCGCAGCGCTGCTCTCCGGCGCGGTCAAGCAGATGCGCGCGGAGAACCCCAACACGGTCTTCGCCGCCGCCGGTGACCTGATCGGCGCCTCGACCTTCGAGTCGTTCATCCAGCACGACAAGCCCACCATCGACGCGCTCAACGAGGCCGGCCTCGAGGTCTCCGCGGTCGGCAACCACGAGTTCGACGCCGGCTACGACGACCTGATCAACCGGGTGATGGCCTCCTACGACGAGGAGACCAACCCCGAGGGTGGTGCGGAGTGGGCCTACATCGGGGCCAACGTCACCCTCAAGGCGACCGGTGACCCGGCCGTCCCGGCGACCTGGATCAAGGAGATGTCCGGCGTCAAGGTCGGCTTCGTGGGGGCGGTCACCGAGGAGGTCCCGTCGTTGGTCTCGCCCGCGGGCATCGCGGACCTCGAGGTCAGCGACATCGTCGAGTCGACGAACACCTACGCCGACGAGCTCAAGGCTGAAGGTGCCGACGTGGTCGTCATGCTCGTCCACGAGGGAGCCCCCTCGATCAACTGTGCCGCGATGGACGACCCCGGCACGACCTGGGGCAACATCGTCACCGGCGTCAACGCCAACGTCGACGCCATCGTCTCGGGGCACACCCATCTGGCCTACGACTGCTCCTTCCCGGTCGCCGAGTGGGCCGACCGGGCGGTGACCGAGCGGCCGGTGGTCTCCGCGGGGCAGTACGGCACCAACCTGAACCGTCTCGTCTACACCGTCGACCCCACCTCGGGTGAGGTCGAGGGGCTCTCCACGAGCCTGGTCGCGCTCGCCTCGGGTGGCTTCCAGCCCGACGCGGCCACCGCGAAGATCGTCAGCGACGCGGTGGCGAAGGCCGACGTGCTCGGTGCCGAGGTGCTGGGTCAGATCGAGGCGCCGCTCAACCGCGCCAAGCTCGCCAACGGGACCACCGAGAACCGTGGCGGGGAGTCGACCCTGGGCAACACGGTCGCCGAGGTGCAGCGCTGGGCGACCGCGGCGCCTGAGTCGGGTGAGGCGCAGATCGCGTTCATGAACCCCGGCGGTCTGCGCGCGGACATGGCCGGAACCGCGGCCGGCGAGGCTCGCGACATCACCTACAAGCAGGCCGCGCTGGTGCAGCCCTTCGCCAACACGCTGGTCAACATGGACCTGACCGGTGCGCAGATCAAGACCGTCCTGGAGCAGCAGTGGCAGCGTGACGCCTCCGGCGCCGTGCCGTCCCGGCCGTTCCTGCGGCTCGGGGTCTCCGACGGGTTCACCTACACCTACACGCAGGCCGACGACCCGGCCCATCCCGGCACCCCGCTGGGCACGGTGACCGGCATGTGGCTCGACGGTTCGCCTCTGGACCCGGAGGAGACCTACTCGGTCACGGTGAACTCGTTCCTGGCCTCCGGTGGGGACAACTTCCGCGAGCTCGCCAACGGCGCAGGCAAGCGCGACACCGGCAAGATCGACCTGAGCGCGATGGTCGACTACCTCGCCGATCGCACTGCCGAGGGGCCGCTGCCGGTCGACTACGGGCAGCGGGCCGTCGAGGTGGCCTTCGCGGCCTCCGCGCCTTCGGAGTACGCACCGGGGGAGACGGTCACCTTCGACCTCGCCTCCCTCGCGATGACCGGTCAGGACCTCACCGACTCGTCAGTGGAGATCACGCTCGGTGACACCGTGCTGGGCACCGCGGCGGTCGACAACACCCTCGGCACGGTGACGTACGACGACCACGGCACCGCCTCGGTCTCGGTGGTCCTGCCCTCGACAGCGCCGCCGGGTGCGAACCAGCTCACCGTCGTCGGCGAGCGCACCGGCACGACCGTGCTGGTGCCGATCACGGTCGAGGAGGTGGTTCCGCAGGCTCCGGCCTGGGATGCGCGCACCATCTACCGCACCGGCGACGAGGTGACCTATGCAGGGTCGTTGTGGCGGGCGCTGTGGTGGACGGCCGCGGTGGAGCCCGGCTTCCCCTACGGCCCCTGGGAGGAGATCGTGACCGCCGAGGACGGCACCGCAGTCTGGACGCCGTCACGGATCTTCACCGCCGGTGACGTGGTGGTTCACGAGGGCCGCCGCTACGAGGCGAAGTGGTGGACCCGCAACCAGCGGCCGGGCGACAAGCACGGTCCCTGGAAGCTGCTTCGCTGATCAGGGACAGGTACAGCGGCCCGGTCGTCACTGCGACGGCCGGGCCGCTACCGTCGTCGCCATGAGTGCTGTCGAAGAGCTACATGCCGCGCTGCGCGATGCCGGTGCGACGGTCGCGACCGCCGAGTCCCTGACCGCCGGCCGCCTGGCTGCGATGATCACCGATCCTCCGGGCGCCTCGAAGACGTTTCGCGGGGGTTTCGTGACGTACGCGACGGAGCTGAAGCACACCCTGCTGGGTGTCCCCGTCTCGGTGATCGAGACCGCCGGGGTGGTCTCCGCGGAGTGCGCGGCGGCGATGGCGGCCGGGGCGCGGGAACGGTCGGGCGCGACGTACGGACTCTCGACCACGGGCGTGGCCGGGCCCGAGGAGCAGGAGGGAAAGCCCGTCGGGACGGTGTATGTGGGTGTTTCCGGTCCGCACGGTGAAACAACGACGCTTCTCGGGCTGTCGGGCTCGCGCATGGAGATCCAGCGTGATACGTGTTTGTTCGCTGTTGATGAACTACTCGGACTACTTCGGCGGGAACATCGAAGGGTCAGGTAGCGTTGGAGCAGGACGTCACCCAGATGTCGGTGACTTGTGAACTGTAGGAGGCTGACCGCAATGGTGCTCTTCCGTCGACTTCTCGGCGAGGTGCTTCGTGCCCAGCGGCTGGAGCGTGGGATGACCCTGCGCGAGGTCTCCGCGCAGGCGCGAGTCAGCCTCGGCTACATCTCCGAGGTCGAGCGTGGCCAGAAGGAAGCCTCCTCCGAGCTCCTCGCCTCGCTCTGCAGCGCCCTCGACGTCGCTCTCTCCGACGTCCTTCGCGACGTCTCCAACGCGGTCGCCGTCGAAGAGGCCACCATCCTCCGGATGCCGGTCCGCGCCGCGGCCGACGCCGCAGCCGCCTGATTCTCTTCCCCAATCTGGGGGAGCTTTCCTCCCCGGTGTCTCAACGCCGACGGTTCCGTCTCCTTGCCGATGTGGGCCCACCACGGGCTCGCGCATTCATGGGGAGATGGTGCGATGACCATGGCAGTCGAGAACGAGTTTCCAGACCTGACGGTGCCGACACCGGGTCTCGAGGGCGACGTGCTTTCTCCCGATCTGCTCGAGGCCGAGCTCTTCGGGCTGGAGGAGACCCTGAACATCCTTCGCGATGAGTTCACCTCGGTCGCTCCCGGCGAGCGGACGCATGTCGCCCGCCACATGCGTGACACCCGCGTCCGGATCGCCCAGATCCGATTGCGCCTGCTCCACGGGCGCTAGGCCTGGCAGCTCGCGCAGTAGTAGGCCGGGCGCTCCTTGCCCGGAGGGCCGACCCGGGCGACGGTCACGGTGCCGCCGCAGCGTCGGCATGCCCGGCGGCCATAGACCCACATCTGGCGGGAGCGTGACCAGTCGGCCTGCATCTGGTCGCGGGTTCGCTGAAGGATCCGGGGGAGTCGATCGCCGGCATCCGCGACCGTACGCAGCGGGTTCATCCCGGCGATGAAGCAGGTCTCGGCGGCGTAGATCGTGCCGATCCCGGCCAGGTTGGTCTGGTCGCGCAGCGCCTCGAAGAGCGGCCGTTCGGGTTGCCGGGCGAGGCGTTCGACGGCTGCGTCGGGGTCCCAGTCGTCGGCGAGGATGTCCGGGCCGAGGTGGGCGACCAGTCGCTCCTCCTGGTCGCGGGGGACGAGCTCGACGATCCCGAGGAGGAAGCCGACCGCCTCGGTCCTCTCGGTGCGGAGCACCACGCGCGCCTGGAAGCCCGGCTTCGGCCAGCGCCGGCCCGCCTCGAAGACCCGCCACGATCCCTCCATCTTCAGATGGGTGTGCAGCGTCCATTCGCCGGTGCGGTGGTCGATCCGGGTCAGCAGGTGCTTGCCGCGGGTCAGCGTCCCGCGCACGGTGCCGCCGGACAGGTCCGCCGTGGCCAGCTGCGGCACCCGGAAGTCCGTACGCCTGAGCACCTGCCCCGCCAGCCCCTTGTCGAGCCTGCGGGCGGTCCGGAGCACCGCGTCACCCTCGGGCACGACCTCACCTGCTCGGCGAGGTCAGGCGCAGGCCGCGCGGGGTGGCGATGAAGCCGGCGTACTGGAGTGCCTGGCGCAGCGGGGTGTCGCCGGACCCGAGCAGCGGGGCGCCGTCCGCCTTCTCGACCGTGAGCCGTCCCAGCGCCCCGCGCCGGACGGCGTCGGCGAGCGCCTCGGCGCCGGGCTCGAGGAGGTTGGGGTCCTCCGACCAGGTCAGCAGGGTGCGGCCGCCTCGCTCGACGTACATCGCCAGCTCGCCGTCGACCAGCACCACGATCGCGCCCGCCTTGCGGCCGGGCCGGTGGCCCTCGTCCGCGACCGGCCACGGGAGGGCCGCGCCGTAGGGGTTCGCGGGGTCGGTCGCGGCGAGCGCGAGAGCGACCGGCTTGTCGGCCGGCTCGACCCGCGAGAACGTACGCAGCCGGTCGACCGAGCCCGCGGTGCCGAACTGGGCCGCGCCCAGGCCCTCGACGAAGTAGCCCCGGCGGGCCCGGCCGGAGTCCTCGAATGCGCTGAGTACCTTGTAGACGGCGGCGAACCCTCCGGGGGTGCGCTCGGACTGGACCGCCCCGCGGGTGACCACACCGTGACGGTCCAGGAGCCGCTCGGCAGCTGCGTGCGCGCGCTTGGTCGGGTCGGGATCGGGCTCGGGCAGGATCGTCCAGCGCCCGGCCGTCTGCGGGAGACCGGCCCGGGCGGGCATCCGCGCATTGCCGGTGTAGCGACCGCCGCGAGCCCTCGGCGGGGGTCTGCGCGAGCGGTGCGACGGCGTGCCGGAACGGGTCAGCGCCCGCAACGGCAGCAGGGTGTCGTTGCTGACCCGTCCCGACCAGACCAGCTCCCACAGCGCGGCGCTCAGGTCGGCGTCGCTCGGGGTCTCCTCGCTGTCGGCCGCCACCGTCCGGGCGAGCTGGTGGAAGAACCAGGCTCCGCCGGGCTCCAGGGCCTCTAGGAGCCGTTCGGCGAGCGGGCCCGGTGGCATTTCTGCAGGCGGCGGCAGGGTCAGCTCGACGGTGTCGGCCGGGTGCAGCGAGACCCAGCCGTCGGTGCCGGGCAGGGTGCCGTGGCCGGCCCAGAGGACCTCCCCGCCGGAGGTCAGCTCGTCGAGGAACGCGGGTTCGTAGTCCACCACCCGGGCCGGCAGGATCAGGCTCTCCAGCGCGCTGGCCGGGACCGGGCAGCCGGCGAGCTGGTCGACCACGCTCAGCACTCCGTCGACCCCGCGCAGCGCGCCCTTGCGTACGGATGTCTTCTGCCACGCCGGCAGGAACCTGCCCAGCGCTGCCGGCTCGACAGGCTCGACCTCCTTGCGCAGCCGGGCCAGCGAGCGTCGGCGCAGCATCCGGAGCACGTCGGCGTCACACCACTCCAGCCCGCTCCCACCGGGCCGGAACTCCCCGTCGAGCACCCGCCCGCGCGCCGAGAGCCGCGCCAGGGTGTGCCGGACGACCGCCTCGCCCAGCCCCAGCCGCGAGGCCACGTCGGCGGCCGTGAACGGACCGTGCGAGCGTGCGTACCGCGAGACCAGGTCACCGACCGGATCCTCGACCGGCTCGGTGAAGGCCGACGGTACGCCCGGAGGGACCGCCACCCCCAGCCCGTCCCGAAGCCTGGCCACATCCTCGACCACCGCCCACCGACCCTCCCCGGCAACCCGCACCTCGACCACCCGTCGAGCGTTGGCGAGCTCCGCGAGCACCTCGGGTATCCCATTGCCCCCTCTGGTCGAGCCGGATTCGTGAGGAACGAACGAATCCGTGTCGAGACCAACACGGTCCCCATCGGCGCTCGAGTCGACTGTGTTGGTCTCGACACCGCTCGCTTCGCTCGCGGGCTCGACCAGCGGTGAGGACGCGGTGCGGGCGGTGATCTCGTCGAGGGTGAGCGGGCCGATGGTGCGGATGAGGTCGGTGATGCCTTCGGCGCCTCGGGCTCTGCGGCCGGGGGCGAGGCGCTGGAGCTCGGACTCGACCTCGGCGAGGACCTCGGGGTCGAGGAGCTCACGGAGCTCGGCGCGGCCGAGGAGCTCGGCGAGGAGGCCCTGATCGAGGGTGAGGGCGGCGGCGCGGCGCTCGGCGAGGGGCGAGTCGCCCTCGTAGAGGAACTGGGCGACGTAGCCGAAGAGGAGCGACTGGGCGTAGGGCGACGGGGTCGGGGTGGCGACGTCGACGATCGAGATCTCGCGCCGCTCGATGCGGCGGAGGAGGCCGACGAGGGAGGGGAGGTCGTAGACGTCGCGGAGGCACTCGCGTACGGCCTCGAGGATGATCGGGAAGCTCGGGTACTGCGAGGCGACCTCGAGCAGGGCGGCGGAGCGCTGGCGCTGCTGCCACAGCGGCGAGCGACGGCCGGGGTCACGGCGGGGAAGCAGCAGGGCCCGCGCCGCGCACTCCCGGAAGCGGCTGGCGAACAGCGCCGAGCCACCGACCTCGGTGGTCACCAGGTCCTCTATCTCTTCGGGCTCGAAGACGATGATCTCGCCGGTCGGCGCCTCGGCATCGGTGTCGGGGAGCCGGATCACGATGCCGTCGTCGCTGTCGATCGCCTGCCCGTCGACGCCGTAGCGCTCCCGGATCCGCGCATTGATCGCCAGCGCCCACGGTGCGTGGACGGGGCGGCCGTAGGGGGAGTGGACCACCAGCCGCCAGTCGCCCAGCTCGTCGCGGAAGCGCTCGACGACGATGTTGCTGTCGGAGGGGAGGACGTTGGTGGCCTCGGCCTGCTCGTGCAGGTAGGTGACCAGGTTGGCGGCGGCGTAGGCGTCGAGGCCGTCCTCCTGCGCTCGCGCCTCGCCCTTCTTCGCAGGCAGCGCGGCGAGCTCGCGGGTATAGGCGCCGACGGCCTCGCCGAGCTCCGCGGGCCGGCCGAGCGAGTCGCCCTTCCAGAACGGCAGCCGCCCAGGGATGCCGGGAGCCGGGGTCACCAGCACCCGGTCGTGGGTGATGTCCTCGATCCGCCAGCTCGTCGCGCCCAGGGCGAAGACGTCACCGACCCGGGACTCGTAGACCATCTCCTCGTCGAGCTCGCCGACGCGCCTTCCGGTGCCTTCGCCGACCAGGTAGACCCCGAAGAGCCCGCGATCGGGGATGGTGCCGCCGCTGGTGACGGCCAGCCGCTGCGCTCCCGGACGCCCGGTCACGGTCCCGGCGACCCGGTCCCACACGATGCGCGGCCGCAGCTCGGCGAACTCCTCGCTCGGATAGCGCCCGGCGAGCAGGTCGAGGGTGGCGTCGTAGGCGGAGCGGGGGAGGGTGGCGTACGACGCCGTCCTTCTGGCCAGCGTGAACAGCTCGTCGACGTCCCAGGTGTCCAGTGCCGTGGCGGCGACGATCTGCTGGGCGAGTACGTCGAGCGGGTTGGCCGGCAGGCTCATCGACTCGATCAGGCCCTGCCGCATCCGCTGCACGCTGACCGCGGTCTGCGCGAGGTCGCCGCGATGCTTCGGGAAGAGCACCCCGCGGGAGACCTCGCCGACCTGGTGGCCGGCGCGCCCGACGCGCTGGAGAGCGGAGGCGACGCTCGGCGGCGACTCGATCTGGACGACGAGGTCGACCGCACCCATGTCGATGCCGAGCTCGAGGCTGGAGGTCGCGACCACGGCCGGCAGCCGGCCGGACTTGAGGTCGTCCTCGATCAGAGCACGCTGCTCCTTGGACACGCTTCCGTGGTGAGCCTTCGCGATCACCTGGGCCGCGCCGTGGGACTGCCCCGACTGCGCCATCACCTGTGCGGGAGGCGGCCCGCCGCTGGTCGAGCCGCCGGAGCCGCTAGGCGGAGGCGTGTCGAGACCAACACGGTTCCCCGACGCGCTCGAGCCGACCGTGTTGGTCTCGACACGCTCGCTCTCCCTCGGGGTCTGAACGGAGTGGCCCCGACCAGCGGATGGAGCGGGTGTCTGCCAGAGGCGGTCCGTTGCGATCTCGTTGAGCCGCGCGGTCAGCCGCTCCGCGATCCGGCGCGAGTTGGCGAAGACGATGGTGGAGCGGTGGGCGGTGACCAGGTCGGCGACGTGCTCCTCGACGTGGGGCCAGATCGAGGAGGCTCGCTGCGGATCGTCGTCCTCCTCCTCGCCGTAGGCGCTCGGCGCGGTCATGTCCTCGACCGGCACGACGACGCTGAGGTCCCAGCGCTTCTCGGCAGGAGGGGCGACGATCTCGACGGGCTGGGCACCGCCGAGGTAGCGCGCGACCTCCTCCAGTGGGCGTACGGTCGCGGAGAGCCCGATCCGCTGGGCAGGCTTGTCCAGGAGCGCGTCGAGGCGCTCCAGGGTCAGCGCCAGATGGGAGCCGCGCTTGGTCGCCGCGACCGCGTGGACCTCGTCGACGATCACCGTCTCGACGCTCCGCAGCGTCTCGCGGGCCTGGCTGGTGAGCATCAGGAAGAGCGACTCGGGCGTGGTGATCAGGATGTCCGGGGGAGCGGTGGTCAGCTTGCGCCGGTCGGCCGCGGTCGTGTCGCCGGAGCGCACCCCGACGCGCACCTCGGGAGCCTCCACGCCCAGTCGCTCGGCGGTCTGCCGGATCCCGACCAGCGGGCTGCGCAGGTTGCGCTCCACGTCGACGCCGAGCGCCTTGAGCGGGGAGATGTAGAGCACCCGGCACCGCTGCTTCTTCTCCGGCACGGGCTCGCTCAGCAGCTTGTCGATCGACCACAGGAACGCGCTCAGCGTCTTGCCCGATCCTGTGGGCGCCACCACCAGCGCGTTGCGCCCCGCCCCGATCGCCTCCCAGGCGCCGGCCTGAGCCGCGGTCGGCGCCGCGAAAGCGGCCGCGAACCACGTACATGTCGGGTCGCTGAACTGCGCCAACGCTTGGGGCGTGTCCCTCATAGGGACAAACCTAGTCGCGACCACCGACATCCGGACGCCATGATTGACCTCATGCACCTCGTCGTCCTCTTCGGCCCGCAGGCGGTCGGCAAGATGAGTGTCGGCCGGGAGATCGCGTCCCGGACGACGTACCGCCTCTTTCACAACCACGCCACGATCGAGCCGTTGCTGGAGGTCTTCGACTGGGGGACCGCGCCGTTCAACACGCTGAAGAAGGAGTTCCGCAGGCGGGTGATCGAGGAGGCGGTGGCGTACGACCTTCCGGGGTTGATCCTGACCTTCGCGTGGGCTCTGGACGTCCCCGCGGATGCGGACGAGGTCGAGTGGATGATCGCGCCCGCGGTCGAGGCGGGAGCGCGGATCGACTTCGTCGAGCTCTACGCCGACGTGGCGATCCGGCTCGCCCGTGAGGGCACGCCCGAGCGGCTGGCGGCGAAGCCATCCAAACGCGACGCCGAATGGGCACGCAGAGACGTCATCGGGTCGAACGAGCGCTGGGAGCTCTCGACCGGTCCCGAGGTGCCGTTCCCCCTCGACCTCCCGCACTTCGTCATCGACAACACCGATCTGACTGCAGCCGAGGTGGCCGAGAAGATCATCGGGCGCCTCGGGCTGCCGAGCTGAAGGCCCCCCACCATCGACATGGATATGGTCCAATCCCGCTGTGGACCTCGCGCTTGACCTGACCGACCGCGCAGTACGATCCGCGTCGCTCTACCAGGCGCTGCGCGACGCGCTCGGCGACGGCAGGCTGAAGGCGGGCGACCGGCTCCCGGCGAGCCGGGCGCTGGCCAAGGACCTCGGCATCTCCCGGAACACGGTCGCCACGGTCTATGAGCGGCTGGTCGCGGAGGGGTTCCTGGAGTCGCGCGTGGGCGCGGGGACGTACGTCGCGGCCGCCGCGGGAACCCGAAGAGCCAGCGCACCGGGCTCCCTGACCCCGCGCCCGGGCTGGCGCTGGGCACCGCGGCCGACGAGCGCGGAGGCGCCGGTCCCGGCGTACGACCTGCGGGTGGGGATCCCTGATGCCGAGCTCTTCCCGTTCGAGACCTGGCGGCGGATCCTCGCGGCCGAGTCGCGGCTGCGCGGCCACAACCCCGGCACCTACGCCTCGCCGGCCGGTCTGCCGAGGCTGCGCGAGGCGCTGGCGCACACGGTGGCCTACCACCGCGGGGTGCGGGCCGACCCGGGGCAGATCGTGGTCACCAGCGGCACCCAGCAGGCGCTCGATCTCGTCGCCCGCGTTCTGCTGGAGCCGGGCGACGTCGTCGCCGTCGAGGACCCCGGCTACCCGTCCGCGATCGACCTCTTCGCCTCCCACGGCGCCCGGGTCGTACCGGTCCCGGTCGACGAGGAAGGGCTGGTTGTCGAGGAGATCCCGGAGCAGGCCCGGCTGGTCTACACGACCCCGAGCCACCAGTTCCCGCTCGGCGTACGCTTCTCCCTCCCACGCCGCCGAGCCCTGCTCGCCTTCGCGAACACGCACGACGCGGGGATCGTGGAGGACGACTACGACAGCGAGTTCCGCTTCACCGAGCGGCCCCTGGAACCGCTGCACGCGATGGACGATCAGGGCAGGGTGATCTATGTCGGCACCTTCTCCAAGTCGCTGCTGCCGAGCCTGCGCACCGGTTATCTCGTCGCCCCGGGATCGCTTGTCGACAGTCTCCTGGCCGCCAAGCAGCTCGGCGACGGCTTCGGCCCCGTCCAGCCCCAGGCCGCCCTGGCCCGCTTCTTGGAGGAGGGCCTCCTCGCCCGTCATGTGCGCAAGGCGTCCAAGACGTACGCCGAGCGCCGCTCGCTTCTGCTCGAGACCCTCTCCACCTGGCCGGTCGAGGTGCTCCCGTCGGCCGCCGGGCTGCACCTGTCCGCCTACGCGGAGCTCCCCGCCGACCTTCCCGAGCGTGCCGCTGCCGAGGGCCTGGCGCTGGACACGATCGCCGCTCATCGACTGCTGCCTGGACGCGACGGACTCTTCCTAGGCTACGGAGCCGTCCGGACAGAGAGCCTGCCCCGCGGGCTCGAGCTGCTGGCCACCCTCGCGGACTGGGCGTGACCGCTCTCGGCGTGACGCAACCAGCGACCAGGCCAGACCCGCCCCGCCGCAGAGCACCGGGCCGAGCAGGTGGGCGCCGGTGAGACCCAGCAGGATCAGCGCCGCGACCAGCGAGCAGACGGCGGCCCACCACGACCGTCCTCCCCGCGGCAGCAGCCGGAGCGCGGCCGCGGCGCCCACCACGTAGAGCAGCGAGAACGTGCCCGAGGCCATCAGCAGCACCGCGTCCGTCGAGGCGCCGGCGACCCAGGTCGCCGCGAGGGTGCCGAGCGCAACGGCACTGATCGCGAGCAGCGAGCGTCGGGGGATCTCGGACGCCGGCGCGGCGAGGACCCGCGGCAGCCCGCCCTCACGGGCCAGCGATGCCCCCAGCCGCGAGCCGCCGGCGAAGTAGGCGTTGATGGCCCCGATGGTCAGCAGCACGGCGACCACGGCCGTGACCGGCCGTGCGGGCTCCCCGAAGCCCAGCACGAGCAGGTCGGCCAGGGGTGCGGCACCGGAGGTGGACCCGAGCGCGGCGACCGTCGCGAACGCGATCCCGAGGTAGAGAACCGTCACGACCACCAGCGCGATGACCGTCGCCCGGCGGATGTCGCGCGCCGGGTCGCGGTAGTCGGCCGAGAGCGAGGAGAGGATCTCCCACCCCGCGAACGCCCACACCAGCATCGCCGCCGCGGTGCCGACCGAGCCCCACCCGTGCGGCGCGAACGGCGTCAGCCGCTCCAGCTGGGCGTGCGGCAGCGCCACCACGACCGCCACCGCGAGCAGCACCGCGATGGCCCCGGCGATCGCCAGCTGCACGCCCCCGGACACCTTGATCCCGAACCAGTTCATGACGGTGACCAGCACGATGATCCCCGCCGTGGCCGACATGGACATCGCCCGGCCACCGCCGAAGGCGTCGGCGACGTACGCCCCACCGAACCCGGCCGCGACCGGCGCCCCCACGCCGATCGTCAGGTAGAACGCCCAGCCGACCATCGTCGCGACGTGCTGGTTGAAGGCGAGCCGGGCGTACGTCGCCACCCCGCCGCCGTCAGGATGGCGCGCCCCCAGCGCGGCGAAGGTCGCCGCCAGCGGCACCGAGAGCACGATCAGCGCCAGCCAGGCCACCAGCGAGGCCGGTCCGGCCTCGCTCGCCGCCAGCGCGGGCAGGGAGATGACACCGGTGCCGAGCACCGCACCGAGGGTGAGGGCCGCGCCCTGGGGTACGGAGATTCCGTCGTTGTTCACAAGTGTGACGCTAGTGAGCGCAGAGCCCTCCGCGCCCGGCCAATCAGGCCCCCGTCTCCTGGGCCAATCCCTGGACCGATCCGGCGCTAACGTACGTTGCGCCGCACCCGCTTCTCGTACGCCGCCCGCGCCGCCGGATCCACGCCGGCGAGCAGCTGCGAGGCGTTGGTGGCACGGTCGACGAAGTCCTGGAACCGGCGCGGCATCGCCTGGGTGATCTTGGTCAGGGCCTGGGTCCAGCTGGGCACCCAGACCTCGGGCCGCGGCTCGCGGATGACCGACTCGATCGCGGCGGCGACGTCCTCGGGAGTGACCGGCTTCATCCCCTTGGCCTGCGGCACCCCGTCGGCCAGCTCGGTCTGCACCACCGCCGGCAGGATGAGCGAGACGTCGACGCCGGAGGGCGCGAGTTCCATCCGCAGCGCCTCCGAGAAGCCGACGACGGCGAACTTCGAGGCCGAGTAGGTCGCCGCGTCCGGCACCGGCACCCGCCCGACGGCCGAGGCGACGTTGACGATGTGACCCTGGCCCCGATCGACCATCGCCGGCGCGACCGCCTTGATCCCGTTGATCGGGCCGTGCACGTTGACCTCGAAGATCGCCCGGGTGAGCGCGTCCTCCTCCTTCAGGACCGAGCCGAGCGGCATGATCCCGGCGTTGTTGACCAGCACGTCCCACGGCCCCAGGTCCCCGACCGACTCGAGGAACGTGCGCCAGGAGGCAGGGTCGGTGACGTCGAGATGCGCGGCCACGACCCGCGGCCCGAGCTCGGCGGTCAGATCGTCGAGCAGGCCCGGGTCCAGGTCGCCGACGGCGACCGTCGCCCCGGCGCGGGCCAGCCGCTCGACCGTGGCGCGACCGATGCCACGAGCGCCTCCGGTGACGATGACGGAGGTTCCCTCGATCTGGCGTGTCATGACTCTCCTTCGGTGGTGCGGACCAGGCTGCGTACGGCTTTTCTGTCGGTCTTGCCCACGCTGGTGACCGGGACGGCGTCGAGGATGAGCACCTCGCGGGGGTACTTGTGCGGCGCGAGCCGCGTCTTGACGAAGGCGATCAGCTCCTCGGGGGTGGTGCGGGCGCCGGGATGGAGCGCGACGGCGGCAACCACCTCTTCGCCTCGCTGAGCGTCCGGGCGCCCGACCACCGCTGCGGCGGTGACGGCCTCGTGGGCGAGGAGCGCGTCCTCGACGTCGCGGGGGAAGACGTTGAACCCGCCCCGGATGATCAGGTCCTTGATCCGGTCGTCGACGTAGAGGTAGCCATCGGCGTCGAAGTGGCCGATGTCGCCGGTGTGCAGCCAGCCGTCGACGACGGTGGCGGCGGTCTGGACCGGGTCGTTCCAGTAGCCCTGCATGACCCCGGGGCCACGTACCCAGATCTCGCCCTCCTCACCGGTCGGGACCGGCTCACCGGACGGCCCGGCGATGATCACCTCGGCGTGCGAGAGCGGCTTGCCGACGCTGCCGGGCCGCGACTCCTCGACGGTCGAGGCGGCGATGACCGCGCTCGACTCAGTGCAGCCGTAACCCTCCAGGATGGTCACGCCGAAGGCCTCCTCGGCCTTCTCCCGTAGCGCCGGCAGCAGCGGCGCGCCACCGCTACCGAAGGAGCGCAGCGAGCTGAGGTCGTAGTCCTGGTAGGGCTGGTCGAGCAGCATCTGCAGCATCGAGGGGACCACGGTGCTCGACTCGATCCGGTGCTCCTCGGCGAGCTCGAGCCACCCCTTGGCGTCGAACCAGCGCTGCAGCACCGAGCTCTGCGGACGTGACGAGTGCATCCCGCTGATCACCACGATCAGGCCGTACGCATGGGAGAGCGGCAGCGGAAGCAGCCACCGTGTCGTGCCCTGGCTCTCCCCGACCCGGTGGAGGGCGTGCCCGGACTCCCACAGCCCGCGGTGGCTGAGCATCACGCCCTTGGCACGTCCGGTGGTGCCGCCGGTGTAGAGCAGCGCCGCGAGATCGTCGTCACCGCGAGGGGCGATGTCGATCGGGTCGGCGCTCTCCAGGCTCTCGTACGCCACCGCATCCGTTCCCTCAGGCACGTCTCCGGCCACGACGACGGTGAGATCGAGACCTTCGCCGGCAGCCTGCACCAGCGGCAGCAGCTCGGGCGTGACGATGGCCGCCGTGGCTCCGGAGTCCTCCAGGATGTGCCGCAGCTCGGGTGGGGTCTGCAGGAAGATCACCGGGGTCACCACCGCGCCGAGGCGCCACAGGGCGCGGTAGCTGACGAAGACCTCCGGGGTGTTCATGGTGAGCACCACGACCCGGTCGCCGGGCTCGATCCCGAGCTCGCGCAGGCCGCCGGCGACCCGCGCGGACCGCTCGGCGATCTCCTTCGACGTGTGCCAGGTGCCCTCGAAGAAGACCGTCGGGTGGTCGCCGTGGCGGGCGTAGGACTCCTCGGCCAGCACCGCCAGGTTGTGGTTCCCCGGCTCGCTCATCGGGTCACCTCCGTAGCGCAGGCGCCAGAATACGGACGCGGCCCGATGAAGGATCTGATGTTCACTCGCTGGCGCTCGTTCATCGGGCACCCAGCTTCCGCAGCGCCTTGAGCTGCCCGTTGCCGAGCGCCACGAACTTCTCGACCGTCTGGCCCTTGAACGGCCCGATCGGGCCCATCCGGGAGGCCGCGACGGTCTGGGCGTCGGTGAACTTCCGGATGCCGTCGGCGCCGTGCCGCCTGCCCAGCCCGCTCGATCCCATGCCACCCATCCCTGCCTCGATGCTCCCGGCCGCCAGGGCGGCGCCGTCATTGATGTTCACCGCGCCCGCGCGGATGCGCCGAGCGATCATGTCGGCCTCGCGTACGTTCTTGCTGAACACGCTCGCCGAGAGCCCGGCCTCACCCTGGTTGGCGATCCGGACCGCCTCCTCGTCGCTGTCGGCGCGGTAGAGCGCGAGAACGGGGCCGAAGGTCTCACCGAGACACAGGTCCATCTCGTCGGTCACGCCCTCCAGGATCGTCGGGGCGAAGGCGTACGGACCGACCTCGGCCAGCGGCTCGCCCCCGGCCAGCACCGTCGCGCCCTTCGCGACCGCGTCGCCGACGTGGGCGGTGACCTTGTCGAGCTGTGCCTGCGAGGCCAGCGACCCGACGTCGGCGGAGTAGTCGAAGGTCTGTCCGACGACCTGGCTCTCCGTCTCGGCGACCAGTGCCTGGCGGAAGGCGTCGTAGACGTCCTCGTGCACCACCACGCGCTCGATGTGGACGCACATCTGACCGGTGTTGGCGAAGGCCGCCATCACCGTGCCACGAGCCGCCTGGGCGAGGTCGGCGTCGCGGCGGACGATGAGCGGGTTCTTCCCGCCGAGCTCGAGCGAGGCACCGATCAGCCGGCCCGCGGCGCGTTGGGCCACGATCCGCCCGGTGGCCGTCGAACCGGTGAAGGCGACGTAGTCGACGTTGTCGATGACCGCCTCACCGGTGGCCGCGCCCGGCCCGGTGACGACCTGCCAGACGTGTTCGGGGAGCCCGGCCTCAGCCATCAGCGCCCTCGCCCACAGCAGCGTCAACGGCGCCTGCGGGTCGGCCTTGCTGATCACGGCCGCGCCCGCGAGCAGTGCCGGGATGGCGTCGCCGACGCCGAGATAGAGCGGGTAGTTCCACGGCGAGATGATCCCGACGACCTTCTTCGGCACCCGCACCTCCTTCACGGAGGTGATGCCGGGGATGGCCCCGCGGACCCGCTTGTCGGCCAGATAGGTCGGGCCGCGCCGGGCGTAGTGGCGAGCGATCGTGCCGACCTGGAGGATCTCCTGCCAGGCATGGAAGCGGGCCTTGCCCATCTCCCACTGGATCAGGTCGAGCACCTCCTCCTGACGCTCGACCAGCAGGTCGTGGAAGCGGAGCATGACCTCGGCGCGGTCCTGGAAGGCCAGCGTTGCCCAGTCGGGCTGGGCCGCCCGCGCCGCGGCCGCGGCCTCGGCGACGTCCGCGGCGGTCACCGACGGGACCGGGGCGGTCGGCTGGGCGTCATAGGGTGCGACTGCGGTCAGCGTGCCGTCGCCACCCGAGACCGGAGCCGAAACCCATCGGGTCAAGGAGGCGAGCCGTGCCTCCTCGACCCATCCGGGACGTACGCTCGCGGCCTCCGTTGTCTCCGCTGTCTTCGTGGTCATCGATCTCCTCAGGTCCGGGTCAGTTGGATGGGGTTGCCGTCCTTCGGGAACGGCAGCGAGCTGTTGTCCAAGGGCGCGCGGTAGCCGGGGGAGACGCTCCACCGGTAGTCGCGCAGGAGCCGGTGCAGGATCGACTTGACCTCCAGGCCGGCGAAGTAGAGGCCGATGCACTTGTGCACCCCGCCGCCGAACGGCTCCCACGCCATCCGGTGGCTCTTGTCCTCGCGCCGGTGCGGCGCGAAGCGCTCGGGGTCGAAGACGCTCGGGTTGGTCCAGTACTCCTCCATCATGTGGCTGAACTGGACCCCGACCATCACGCCGGTGTCGGCCGGGATCCGGACGCCGAGGAGGCTGGTCTCCTTGACGGTACGCCGCATCAGCGCCGGCACCGGGGCGCGCAGCCGCAGCGCCTCCCGCATCACCAGGTCGAGGCTGGTGAGGCCGTCGATCTCTTGCATCGTCGGTGCCTCGCCGAGCGCGAGGGACTCCTCGCGGCAGCGCTGCTGCCACTGCGGATGCTGGCCGAGGTACTGGAGCATCGTCGAGGCGGTGATGGTCGAGGTGTCGTGCGCGGCCATCATCAGGAAGATCATGTGGTTGACGACGTCGTCGTCGCTGAACCGCTCGCCGTCGTCGGTCTCGATGTGGCACAGCACCGAGAAGATGTCGTCGCTCGCGGTGGCCCGTTTGGCGGGGAGGTAGTGGCGCAGGAAGCCCTCCAGCACCCTTCGTCCGCGGAATGCCCGGCCCCAGCGGGTCAACGGCACATCGCCACGTACGACACCGGCGGCCGCCTGCACGCACGCGATGAACGCCTTGTTGACCCGGTCCATCTCGGCCCGGCTGGTCTCGGCCGCACCACCCATGAAGATGTCTGCGGCGATGTCGAGGGTGAGCTGCTTGAGCCGCGGATAGGCCTGGAACGCCGGAGTGTTGGCCCAGCCGCGCATGCCCTGCTCGATCGCCGGGTGCATCGCGGTGGTGTAGGTGGCGAGCCGGTCCCGGGTGAAGGCCTCCTGCATGATGCGGCGATGGGCGTGGTGCTCCTCGAAGTCGAGCAGCATCAGGCCGCGGTCGAAGAAGGGCCCGACGATCTGCCCCCAGGCCGGCCCGTTGGCGTACGCCTTGTCCTTGTTGCGCAGCACCGCCTCGCAGGCATCCGGTCCGAGCGTGACCACCCCGGCCTCGCCGGCACGGAAGAACGGCGAGACCGGACCGTACGTCTCCCACTGGTGCCGATAGAAACCGACCGGGTCGCGGGAGTAGTCCAGCAGCCGGCCGATCCAGGGGAGGCCGCGGTCGCCGGGCGCGAGTCGTGGGATCTCGCGTAGCGCCTCGGTCGCTGTCATGGTGCCTGATCCATCGTGTCCGACCTCCCAGTCCCGAGTCTCAGTCGAGGGTAGTCAAGTAGAACGTGTTCCCGCAGCATTCCGTGGGTATGGAATTTCTCGGCGCGTTGTTGAAGTGTCTGTGGAGAGCTACGAATCAGTGGTGATCGGTGCCGGCCAGGCCGGTCTGTCGGCGTCCTTCCACCTCAGCCGGCTGGGCGTACGCCACGTCGTGCTCGACGCCGAGCGGCGCCCCGGTGGCGCCTGGCAGCACCGCTGGGACTCGCTGACCATGCACGACGTGCACGGTGTGGCCGACCTGCCGGACGGGCGGGCGCCGGGGGAGTCCGGGGAGCGGGCCAACGTCGCGGTGCCGGGATGGTTCGGGACCTACGAGTCTCTGCACGATCTGCCGGTGGAGCGCCCTGTCTCGGTGACGTCGGTGACCTCCGTGGGAGATCTGCTCGCGGTGCACGCCGCCGACGGACGGACCTGGTTCACGCGCACGCTGGTCAACGCGACCGGGACCTGGACGCGGCCGTTCGTCCCGCACTACCCAGGCGCCGCGACGTTCCTGGGCGAGCAGGTGCACACCCACGACTATCCGGGCGCTGCTCACTTCCAGGGCAAGCGCGTCGCAGTCGTCGGCGGGGGAGCCTCGGCGGTGCAGTTCCTCGGTGAGCTCGCGCCGATCACCTCGGTGCTGTGGGTGACCCGGCGGGAGCCGGTCTGGCGCACCGACTTCGACGCCGAGCGTGGGCGCGAGGCGGTGGCGTTGGTGGCCGAGCGGGTCGAGGCCGGTCTGCCGCCGGCCAGCGTCGTCAGCGTCACCGGTCTATCGCTGCGACCGCAGGAGCAGGAGGCCGCGCGGCTCGGGGTCTACGAGCGCCGGCTGCCGATGTTCTCGCGGATCGAACCGTCCGGGCTGCGGTGGGAGTCGGGTGCGTTCGAGCCGGTCGACGCGATCCTGTGGGCCACCGGCTTCCGGCCCGCGATCACCCACCTCGCGCCGCTCCACCTCCGCAGCTCTCACGGTGGGATCCCGTTGCTGCGCGAGTCGGCCGACGTCCAGACCGCCGTCACCGCTGCGTACGACCCGCGGGTCCAGCTTGTCGGCTACGGTCCCTCCGCGAGCACCATCGGGGCCAGCCGTGCCGGCCGGGCCGCGGCGCTCGCGGTCCGGCGACAGCTGGCCGAGGTGGGTCAGCTCGTGGCTCGGTGAGCCGTCTTCACGGCGAGATCACAGCGAGCCGAGGTCGGCCGAGATCCAGTGCTCCGGGGTGAGCCGGATCGTCACCTCGGGCGGAAAGTTCGCCGCCTGCGCCAGGTAGGCGTCGGCTGCCTCGGGAGGCAGGTACCGCCGCGCCATCGCCTCCGCCTCGCCCTCGGCGGCATCCGCGATCCGCACCGGCCCCTCTACCGACACGTAGCGGACTGTCGGGTCCAGGCGCTCCACCATGAGCGTGCACCGTCCCGCAGCCTCTATCAGCCTGGTCTTCAGCGAGTCCTTCCCGGTCACGAACCACACCTCGCCACCGGGGGTGTAGTCGTACCAGATCGGCACCGTCAGCGGCCCTTGTCCGTTCTTCCTGCTGACGGAGAGTGCTGCGATCAGGGGTTGCGTCAGGAGCTCTTCGCGGTCTTCGAGTGAGATACCCATACTTCGACCGTACGATGCCACCCCATCGTGCTGCTCGACCTCGCACTCGGCGCATCTGGCTTCGCGCCGCTGGTCGAGCCGCGAGCGCCAGCGAGCGTGTCGAGACCAACACGGTCGCTTTCCGGGGCTGGCGGGGTGTCAAGTCCGTTGGGGACTGGTCCTTTACTCCGGGGCGTCGAGAAAGATTTGGCTGGCTATCGGGGCGGCGGCCCGGGTGTGGCGCAGCGAGTTCTTGCTTCGGACGGTGGTGTTGCGGGGGCGGAGAGGTGGCCCTTCGGGCC